>JANTFR010000007.1 GCA_024763355.1 Anaerolineales bacterium | reverse complement strand
ATCGGCCAGGATGGGGGGCATTTGCCGTTCCACCGAGGCGCGAAGACGTTCGGCCACGTTATACCCATCATGCAAATCCGTTTTGGGCAAAATGATGGCAAACTCCTCTCCCCCATAACGCGTCAACAAATCCAGGCGGCGCAAATTGCTGCGCATAATGATAGCCAGGGCTTTGAGCAACTCGTCGCCCGCCGGATGCCCAAAGGTGTCATTGAAGGACTTGAAATCGTCGATATCCACCATTACCAGCGTGGCAGATTCGTGATACCGGGCAGCCCTCTCGACGGCATCCAACAAATGTTCATTGAACTGGCGGCGGTTTGCCAGGCCGGTAAGAGCATCGGTGAGGGCGAGTTCCTGCTGCTCGGCAAAAGCATGAGCGTTCTCCAAAGCGACGCCAAATTGCGTACTGAACGACTCCAGGAGTTCCCGCTCTTCCGGGGTGGGCAGCCGATGATGGTCAAAGTAAACCGCCAAAAGACCGGCCAGAACATGCCGGGAGAAGACGCGTCCCAGCAGGACTCCCCGCGTTTCCTCTTGCCGCAATCCCGCACTCCACAAGCGCACGTCGGCAAGATAAGCGGTTACTCCAAAGTGCCGGATATGTTCTTCCGGCAGCGTTTCCAGGGAGGGCAGACGAATCGAGTAGTACACCTCGGACAGGCCGCGTGCGGAGCGCAAGACGAAGTCCGAACGCTCGGCATCCCAGGCATAAAAGGCGGCTCCGGCGGCATCGAAAATTCGGTAGAGGAAATTGACAGAGGCATCCAGCAAAGCGCGAACGCTCAATTGGGCATTGAGTATTTGCATGGCCTCCACGAGAGTGCTCAATTGCTGGTTGACCCGCTCTAACTGCCGGCTGGTTTGGATAATGTCGGTGATATCGCGGGCACTGGCTACCACCCCGATGACAGTCCCGTCCCTCCGATGCAAGGGGGCCACCCGCACGTTCAGCCAATACTCGTGTTCCCCAATCGGCCAGTACAACTCCTCGCTTTGGGATTCCACCTTCCCGGACAAGACCTCATGCAGTATCGCCTTCCAGCGGGCGCGGTGTTCTCGCGGGAAGACATCCAAAACAGAACGCTGCACGGCTTTGTGTCCAATCCATTCGGATGCCCCGCTCTTCCAGGCGAAAGCATCCCAACCAGCATTGACCATAGTAATGCGCAAGTCGGTATCGAGGCTGACAATGATGTCGCTGGACTGGTTGAGAATGGTCTGGAAATAGGAGCGGCGTTTTTGTTCTTCATCGTACAGGATGGCATTCTGAATAGCAACCGCAGCGCGGGAAGATAACATTTCCAGCGTTTCCAGCGAATCTGCGGTGAAGGCCGCCGGCAAGCGACTTTCTACAGCCAAGACCCCCTTGACACGTCCCTGAAACACCAGCGGAACCCCTAAAAAGGAGCGGGAATTTTCCCCGAGCATCCGATACTGCAATTCCCGGCGAGGTTTGTCCAGCAGCAAGGGCACGCCGGTGCGCGCTACCCATGCAGAAGCCCCTCCCGCAGCGGCAAAAGAGGTATTTTCAGCAAAGCGGCAATCTCCGGCACATATGGCGGTCTCCAGCCGGCCTTTGCGGCGCAGGAAAACCGCGGCGCTATCGGCTGCCAGCAACTCCTGCATTCCCTCCACAATGATGCGCAGGCAGTCGTCCAATTGCAAGGCAGCCATAGCGCGGTCAATTTTCTGGAGCAAGCGAGTCCGGCGAATTTCATTCTTCAACAGCCGTTGCTGAGTGACGGCTTTGCTCCGGTCGTAAATGAGTACCAGAACGCCGTCTACATCTCCGCTTGTCCCAAACACCGGCAGGAGATGCACCTCCTGAGGCATGTACTCCAACTCTGTTTGAAGGCCCCCTCCCAGGCGAATGAGGTAGCCGTGCAAAGCGGCAGACAGCACAACCGGCTGGGCGCTTTCCAAGACGAGACGGAAGGCGTAGAGTTTTTGGGCTTCGTTTATCTCGGGGAAAACATCTGTCAGCATCTTCCCCTGCACGGACTCCGGGGAAGCATCCATTTGGGAAATCAGCCAGCGATTGGCAAACGCTATCGTCAGGTCTGAGGTGACCGACAAGACCCCAAAGGGAAGCATATCCAGTGTTTCAGGAGGCAAAGGATTCACGCGCTTTGCTCCAGCATGTGCAAGAAGGTATCGGCCACTTGGGGGTCAAAGTGGATACCGCGTTGCTCCGCGATATACGCCACCGCCTTTTCCGGATGCCAGGCTTTGCGATAGGGCCGGTCGGAAGTAAGCGCATCCCAGACATCCACAACGGCAAAGACCCGCGCCGAGAGGGGAATTTCCTCCCCTTTCAGGCCGCGTGGATAGCCGGTACCATCCCAGCGCTCGTGATGGCAATAGGGGATGTCCAAAGCGGGACGCAGGAACTCAATTTCACGCAGCAGGTTGTAAGCATACACGGGATGCTGCTGCATAATTCTCCACTCTTCGGCGGTAAGAGGGCCAGGTTTGTGCAGTATCGAATCGGGAATTCCCATTTTACCAATATCGTGGAGCAAGGCCCCCCAGCGTACAGCAGTCAAGTCGTCACCCTGAAACCCCATAAGGGCAGCCAGTTGAACGCTCATATCGGTGACCCGGTCGCTGTGTCCTTTGGTCTCGTTATCACGCAGTTCCAGGGCCCGAGACCATCCCTCGATGGTAGCATCGTAAGCCATCCGCAATTCCATGTTGGCCCGCTGCAAATCGGAAAACATGGCGGACATATCCACCGCCATAGAGGCAACTTTTCCCAGTGTTTCGGCAAATTCCATCCAGAAGAAATCAGGCGTAAACGGCTGGCGGAAGAAATACATCAGAGCACCGCGCACCTGTCCTTTAACCATCAGAGGGAAAACCACACAGGCGCGAAAGCCGGCATCCAGAAACAAAGCCTGATATCTGGAATGTTCGACAGCGATGGTCAAGTCGGGAACCACGCGGGGACGGTTAGAGGAAAGCGAGATGCCGGGGAAACTCCCATCCAGTGAGATGTTACGCAACGCTGAACGCAATTCCATTGGCAGGCCCAACGAGGCCTGCAATTGGAGCGCCAATCGTGGAGGCTGGCGCAGGAAAGCCGCGGCAGCATCCACCTGCAATTGCTTACGGGCTTCTTCCAAAAGTACGGTAAGCGAGAGGCTCACATCTACGCTGGCATTAATGGCTGTGGTCAACTGGTTGAGAGAGAGCAAGCGTTCCATCTGCTGGCGAGTGCGCTCGTGGAGGAAATTACGTTGAATGGCCGTACTCGCCATCTGAGAAATCGTGTCCATCAGGTGTACGTCTCGCTCTTCCAGATGTCGCTCCGGAGGCGCGCCGAGGACGAAAACGGCATCGAAGACATCCGGCACCTTGATGGGGACGAAAATGGCAGAAGGCGCCTCGCGGCGCAAGATATCCCGCACCCAATCGGGTAATGAGTCCAGGGGAATCTCCGCCAGATTGGGTACCAGGCGCGGCGAGCCTTCCAAAAGCACTTTCCCGGCCAGAGAATCTCCCAAAAACATTTTTGGAGAAAGCCCCCCGTCCTGTAAACCCCAGCCGCGGGCATACACTACGCTCAGTTCTTCAACGCCCGGAATACGCTTGAAAACCACACCGCGGTCCACGTTGAGCACCTGCATGGCGGCTTCCAGAGTCAGCCGCAGGAGGTCATCGCTGCTCCCGGCCTCGCGCAGGCGCAGACTGACCTGATGAAGGGCCTGAAGTTCAGCCAGATTTTGAAGCGAATCCAGTTGCAAATACCAACTCCGCAAATGGGCATCCAGTTGTTCCGTGAATAAATTCAAAACATGAATGTCTTCGGGGGCAAACTTCCAGGGAGCGGCAAAGCCCAGGAGCAATAGGCCCAGTACTCCCCGCCCGCCGGAGAGGGGCAGCAGGGCTACACTGCGCCATTGCTCCCTCAAACCAGCCAGGGGAGCCGGAAAAGGCGGTTCATTCCATACGATTGGATTTCCCGCCTCCATTTCCCGCGAGAAGACTTCCGGCGAAATTCCCGCGGGGGCATCTCCCGCGCCATCCTGCGGAAAGGCGGAGACGCGGTGCAAAGGTGATGCGCCGTCATACAGGGTGGCATGCAAATACAGCCAGACTGCGGGAGCCTCGAACAAGTGCGCCGCGGCTTGCACTATCGATGCGTAGATGGTCTCAATATCGCGGGCGCCGGTCAATTGGACGCCGAGAGAGCGCAAGGTCTGCACATCTTCAAGGCGCTTTCTTTCCGCCCACCGGGAGGCATCGGCATGCAAAGCCACGGCGACCTGCCGGGCAACAGCGTCCATGAATTCCAGCACACCGCCGTGCAGCAAGGTCTGAGGGGCGTCGCTCTCCAGGTTCAGAACGCCCAGAACCGTCCCGTCGCTGCCGATAATGGGCACAACCGCTTCTGCCTGTGTACGCGCATCCACCTGCAGATACCCCAATTCATCAGGGGCACGCAGCGTAAAGAACGGCTCACCTTTTTGAGCCGCCCGCCCTATGAGGCCCTTTTCCAGCGGCACGCGGCGCGGGGCATCTTCGTTCAACAATCCCCAGGCCGCCCGCAACACGAGATGCGCGCCTTCGATGAGAAAAATTTCGGCGTGCAACCCTCCCAACAGCCGAGTCACGGTCTCGACGACATACTGCAGGGTGGCTTCCAGGTCGCCGCGCAGGATGAGTTGGTCCAATTTTCGCAAGGCTTCCAGTTGACGGATGCGCCGGAGCAATTCGTCCTCCGCGGCCCGGCGGTCTCGCACGTCCTGAACAGAGACCCGCAAAGCGGTGAAAACATCTCCTTCAAAGACCGGGTCTATGAGAGCCGATTGAGGGAAAGGCTCTCCATCGGCAGGCGCGAAGAAATAGTGATGAAGGCGCCATGAAAGCATCACGGGAGCGGCCGTTTCGGCGGCGTATTCCAGCGCGGCCAGAAGGCCGCGAGGGCGCAAATCGGGGAAAACATCGGCCACGTGCCGGCCGAGCACCTCACCCGACGGCTTTCCAGTCACGTTGGCCAGCCATGTATCCCATTGTGTGATGTTCAAATCAGTATCCAGCGTGCAAAAACCAAACATGACCTGGTCTCCGGTACATAACACTCTACATGTATCTTCTCAAACTCTGTAAAATCCGGCCCGACAACCAGCACGAAGTTCCAAAGACGTGCAAAGATAAAGTGCTCCATTGACACCCTGCTAACCAGGGAACAACCCTCGCTGCCGTTCAAGTACGCTCCGGCTGGGCAAATATTTCAGCATTTAAAACATCTTGCAATGAGCCTGCTTCGAGTACCAGAACGATATGTCCCTCGACCTGCTCACTGCTCACCCGGAAGCGAACGCGCACTACTACGGCATAGCGCACACCCGTCATTCCGGTGGGAAGGAGGCGAAAAATGGCACGCAAGGTATCCACCCGGAATTGCGGCACGGAAAGGTAAACCCGCATGCCCAAAAGGCCGGCAAAATTACCCAAGAATGCGGTCAAAACGATGTTGCCCATCTCCGTAAGGGCTTCATAATCCGAGGCATTCAGTGAGACCGGTGGGTGGAGGTCTCCCGTTAAAAGCGCAAGTAAGGCGAATGCATGGCGATGGCGCAACAGGAGAAAGATATCTCCAACCAAATCGCCATTGAAATGTTGATGGACAGAAAACACCTCACCGCCCACAAGTCTGTCCATCCGGGATGGAACTTCCTCCAAGGGGCACAAAAAAACTTCGGGGACATTCAGGAGGATGCGGCGATTAAGAAGCCGCGAGAGAACCTGCGCGGCGCGCCCCGAACAGATATTCACCTGTTCGGTCAAAGCATCCAGATGGTCAGGGGGAAGAGTAGGCACCAGAAAATCCCTTCACGGGAAAGGCACTGCGGGGTGTTTTCACAAAGCAGCAAGAATCGCCTTTGCCATCTCGTCAAGCGGGACAACGCGGTCCGCCAGACCGGCTTCGGCAACTACGCGGGGCATCCCATAAACCACACAGGATGCCTCGGCTTCGGCAAAGACCAGGCCGCCCTGAGCCTTGACCCAGGCGGCCCCATCCAGGCCGTCGCTGCCCATACCGGTCATCACCACAGCCAGCAATTTATCATGATACACATTGACCGCCGAGTGAAAGAGGACATCCACGGAGGGGCGATGGGGCTTATCTGCAGGGTATGTATCCAGGTGGGCAACGACTTCTCCCTCAGGGGAGCGTCTGAGGGTCAGGTGCAACCCGCCCGCCGCCAGGATAACCCGTCCGGCACGCATCGCCATTCCGTCTCGCGCTTCGAGTACTTCCAAGGCAGTTTGTCCATCCAGCCGCTGGGCAAAGGAAGCCGTATAACCGGGCGGCATGTGCAGTACCACCGCTATCGGTACGGGGAATTCAGCCGGAAGTCGGGGCAGAAGGTAACGTAACGCCTGCGGCCCGCCGGTTGACAGACCCAGGCAAACGGCATCCACTCTGCCGCGAGGGGCGCCCCCTAAAGGCACAGGGGAGACGGAAGTTTTTGCAAACACAGGCGGCAGGCGCTCGGCGGACACGCTGGCGGCAGCCAGGACTTTTTCCGTCAGGTCCTTTTCGATTTCAAAGACGGAACTGAGCGCCAGGGCGGTCGGTTTCTGTACGAAATCCAGCGCCCCCAGGTCCAGAGCCTGCATCGCCATCTGCCCGTGGGAGGAGGCAATGCTGACCACAACAACGGGCAGGGGGTTGCGTTTCATCTGTTCCCGCAGAAAACCCAGACCGTCCAGTTCCGGCATCATCAGGTCCAGCGTGACGACGTCCGGGGAGAGGCGGGCTACTTTTTCCAAGGCATCGCGTCCATTGCGGGCCGTGCCAACCACTTGAATAGCGGGATGGCGCTCCAGCATTTGCGAAACCACCTTACGGATGTAGGCTGAATCGTCTACGACGAGGACACGCACCATAGGTTGAGTTTCCATCATGAATCTCCAAGACACAAACGCGGTGGACGTAAATTCTGCGCGGGGGAGGAGTGTGTTGCAGGCTTTGCCCTCAAAACGCTCCTTACCTTCCCATCGCTTTGCAAAATCGCAATGATATTTCTCAGCGAGGTTGAACGGCCGCGGGAATTTTACGATACATAAATGCGCCGGATTGTTCCACTGGCTCGAACCATTGGGGATAGCGCAGCAGAGATTCCGAAGCGCCTACACAAAGATAACCGCCAGGACGGAGGGCCCCGTACAGACTCTCGGCAACTTTACGGGCTACGTCTTCTGAAAAGTAAATCCATACGTTACGGCAGAAAATGACATCGAACAGCCCCAGGGTGCGTATCTGCTCATCGTCCAGCAAGTTGTGCCGGCGGAACCGCACCCTCCGGCGCACGACATCGGTGATACGATAGGTCTGCCGCAGACCGTTTTCGGAAATAAAGTAGCGCTCTAAAATCTCAGTCGGGATGCTGCGAAAGGAGCGTTCTCCGTACACGCCAGCCTCCGCTTGCGCCAGAGCCTGGCGGTCGATATCCGTGCCGAGAATATCTATCTCACCGTACAGAAAGCGCGCCCGTTCCAGCAACGCGATGGCCATCGTATAGGCCTCTTCTCCTGAGGCGCAGGCGGCGTGCCAGATACGCACCTGCTTTCCCGGGGCAGCGCGCTGGAATTGAGGCACAATCTCGGCAGCCACGGCGCGTATCTGCCGGAATTCCCGCCAGAAATAGGTCTCATTGACGGTCAAGACGTGCGCCAGGCGCTCCCACTCCTCCTCGCTTTGCGGGTCGTACTTCAAAAAATAGTAATAATCCCGCAGCGCGTCCAGCCCATGTTCTGCCATCAGAGGGAAAACTCTTTCCAGCAGGAGGTCTTCTTTTTCATCTGGATAGTGCAATCCAATACGCTGCCGCACAAGCGCACTCAACAAATCCACATCCTGCCGCGAATACTGGTATAAACTTTTCCAGACGGATGTCATGCTTGATTCTCAAGAAGGTCTTGAATAGCAAGACGTACCTCAGGGTTGGGGTCTTCCCTCTGCATCTCCCGCAGGCGCTGATACGCAGATGGATGCGTTTGGACAAACAGGGCAGCAGCAGCCGCCTTACGTATCCCGGCATCCGGGTCACGGCTCAGATTCAACAAGGCGTTCAACGAGCGGGGAGATTGAGACGCCCAGCCCTGCAGAACCGGCACAGCCCGCCGGCGCAGAGACCGGCTTTCCGGCAGGCGTTCCAGGATAAAATCCAGACAGGCCAGACCGTAGCGCAAACAGACGTTCTGTGTCCGGAGGACATCGGGGCTGCGCTCCAAAAGAACAACCAAGGCCCGAGGCACATCCGGCAAAGGCAAGGCGGCAAGCATCTCCAGGGCAGCGGTACGCACCTCGAAATTGGGGTCCTGCTCCGCTACAGACCGAAGCAAGAAAACCGCTCCCGGAGAGACGCTGGTTCCCAGGCGGCGCACGAAAGCCTGGCGCTTCTCCGGTGCATCTCTAAACAAAGCAGAAGGCAGGGGCAGCATTTTCTCCGGCGTGTAGGCCAGAGACAGCCCTTGCAAAGCGGCTTCGACTATTTCGGGCGAATTATCATCCAGGAGGGACAACAAGGCATCCCAGGCCAGAGAGCCACCCACCTGCCCCAAGGCTTCAATAGCCGTCAAACGCACGTGCAGGGCAGGGTCGCTTTGCGCCAGAGACGCGAGTAAGGGCACAATAGACTCGGCCGGAATTTTTCGCACGCCCAGGGCACGGCAGGCATGCAGACGTACCCAATCGTCCTCATCGTGCAGCCCGGCGTCCAGGAGGGGACGCGCTGCCTCCCATTCCACTAGCGCCAGGGACTGCATGGCTGCGGCGCGCACCGAAGCATGCGGAGAACGGACTGCCCGGCCAAAGACGTCCAACGTGCGGCCTATTTTGAGCACTCCCAGGGCCTTGACCGCTGCCAATTGCACAATTTCCGCTTCATCATCCACGGACTGCAAGATGCACGGCACGGCGCGATGGTCGGCAAAATACGCCAACGACTCCACCGCGGCAGCGCGGACGCGCGGGTCGGGGTGCGTACACAAAGGCAAGAGCCGCTCGGTGTGCCGGGGATGTCCCAGCGAGTTGACAGCCGCCACCGCAGCACGGCGCACCAGGCCCGAAGGGTGGCGCAGCAATTCCAGTAAATCATCAAGGGACTGAGGAGCACCGATTTTTCCCAGAGCGGCAACGACCTCAACCACCAGGGAAATATCCGACGAAGACAATAAGGAGGTCAACAACGGCAGGGCGCGCTCGTCGCCAATCGCGCCCAGAACACCCACCAGCGTCCGGAGAGCCTCCCCGTCGAAAGCAGGCAGGGCTTTGAGCAAAGCGGGCAAAGCGGAGGCGCCGCGGGCAACCAGCGTCCGCTCCACCGAGGGGCGCGCCTCGGGGCGTTCCAGCAGGGTCAAGAGAACCCGGTACACTTGCTCATCGTCCAGCCAGCCCAATACCGTTACCAGGGAGGGTAATTGCGCTGCAGAGGCCTGGCCCACGGCGGCCAGCAGACGTTCTTTCAGGGCCGGGGACAAGTTCCGCTGCACTTTGTCGGCAATCCAGTCCTCCTGAGAGGCAAAACGTTCAGCCAGGCGCGCCAGGGCGGCGCATCCCTGCAGCAGGTCTCCCTGCGGGGAATCCATCCAGGCCAGCAAAGCCGGGACATCGCCCGGAGCGCCCAATTCTCCCAGGGCCTCCGCCGCCGCTCCTCCCAGCACAGGGTCATCCAGCAAAGGCAGGATGTCGGGAGCCACGGAGGTATCTCCGATGCGCGCCAGGGCATGCAAGGCAGGGAACGTCAGGAAGAAATCGGGCGGATTTAACAGGGAGCGCAGAGCCGGAACAGCCTGAACGGCGCGCAGTTGCCCCAGAGAATCAATCGCGTGGTAGCGCACGTTAGGGTCAGGGTCTTCCAGAGCCTTCACCAATGGGGGAATAGCCAGGACATGGTTGAATTGTCCCAGCGCCTGGGCGGCATAGATGCGCGTGTCGGTGTCTTCGTCTTGCAGAAGTTCCACCAGGTCAGCCATCACCGGCAGAGCGTTGTGCTGCAAAACCTGAATGGCAGCGTTGAGCAAGGAAAGGTCTTCTTGCCGCTCGCGCAGAACGCGCAGCAACTCTTTCAAGGCGGCAGGCGTGCTGTTCTGCAGCAGGCGCTCCACAGCCTGACGGCGTTTCTGCCAATCGGAAGAACCGAGGTCGCGAAAATCAAAATCCATAAGCGGTATGGGCAGTCTGCGTCATTCTCCGTCGGGCATTTCGCGGGTAATCTGCTCCATGCTGGCTTGCATTTTGAGGAACAGGTCGTTCAGTTCAGTCGTGCGGCGGTCATGCTGACGCAGCGTCTGTGAGATAACGGCTATCTGACGGTTGACATTGGCGGTTGCGGAGGCAATTTCATTGGCTGCTTTGCTCTGCTCTCCGGTGGCGCGTTTCACCTCATCGGCGCGGCGGCGAATAGATTCAATGGCGGAAACGATTTGCTCGACGCCCGAACTTTGCTCCCGCGTGGAGCGGGCCACCTGGGCGCCTAATTGGGCGACATGACCGGCTTCGGTTTCCAGTTGCTCCATGGACTGCGCGATGTGCTTGATGGAGCGGGAAGACACGTCGGTCGCCCGGCGCATCGCCGCGGCCGCTTGCACAATCTGGTCCACGGCAAGGGCCTGTTCTTTGGCAGAACGAGCCACCTGTCCCGCCAGACGGGTGACGCTCTCCGTAGCCTGGACAATATCATTGGTAGCATGCGTCTGCTCTTTCATCGCAACCCGAATTTCTTCAGCAGCCTGGCGCAATTTGTCGGAGGCGCGCGCTACCGCATCCACGCCCTTGCTCTGCTCCTCAATCGCCACAGAAATTTTGTGCGCCTGCTGAGATGTATCGCGCACCGCCTGTGAGGCGCTCTCGCTGGCCTGACGCTGTTCACCGGCAGCCTGTGCCATCTGGGAGACCATCTCCGCAATTTCATTGACGCCCCGCAGGATGGTGGACAACCCTTCACCGGAAGCATCGGCCAGGCTGCCCCCCGCATCCGCCAGGCGCGCGCTCTGCTCACTGGCCTCTACGACATCATTGATGGTGCGCTGCAAGGAGTGAACGATATCGGAGATTTCTCCCGCCGCCCGCGCCGCCCGGTCGGCCAGGTTACGGATTTCTTCCGCCACGACGGCAAAACTGCGGCCGGCTTCGCCGGCGCGGGCCGCCTCGATGGAAGCATTCAGGGAAAGGAGGTTGGTGCGCTCGGCGATGAGATTGATGCTCTCGACAATTTTACCGATTCCGGCAGCCTGCTCTCCCATTTCGTCAATCTGGGCAGATGCCTGAATAATGCTGGCGCGCACCTGGCGGAAATTCTCAATCGCCTGGCTCACTTGTCTGGCCCCTTCTTCCGCGTTCTGACTGACCTTGTGCGCCTTTTCCGCAGCCGAGGCCCCCAGCCGCGCCGAGAGATGCGAGGTGCGCTCCAACTGCAGCGTCATACTGGCGGCATCATCCGAGATACGGGTAATTTCTCCCGCGCTGCCCGCCACCTGCTTCATGGAAGCCGAAACTTGTTGCACCGCCGCGGAAACATCCATGACCATTTCTACCATGTGCTCCACCGTGGCCTCTACTTGTCGGATGGAAGCGGCCATCTGACGCGTGGTTGCAGAGGTCTCTTCCGCCGCCGCGGACAGGTCTTCCGCAAAATTCGCGACCCCCTTGACAGAGGCGGCCATTTCCTCGATAGACGCCGCGGTCTGATTGGCGCTGGAGACCAGGTCGTCAACTCGCTCGGCCACTTCCTGGACACTTTCATTGACCTGCCCGACGACAGCCATAGTTTCATCCGAGGAAGTGCCCAATTCGTCGCTGACCTCAGCCACGCTGTGTACCGCAGCCGCAATTTCCTCAATGGAAGCACTCGTCTCAATGACAGCGGAGGCCAGGTCCTCAGTGAAGCGCGCCACCTCTTCGATAGAGGCGGCCATTTCATTGACGCTGGAGGTCAATTGCTCCGCAGAAACGGTAATAGAGGCAGCCTGTTCGGCGGTCTCATTCAGAGAGGCACTGATTTCGTTGGTGTGTCCCAGGGCGCGTTGCAGCCATTCCGAGTATTGGGACGCTCCGCTGCTTACCTCCTCAGCCCAGCGCTGCAACGCCTGATAGGTTCTATTTTCCCCTCGAAAAACATTCCAGATACTCATGGGGTTGCTCCTTCCGAAAAGCAATAGGCTGAACATCAAGAACGGCAGAGCGGCTCACGCTTCATCCAGGCGCATCTCTGCCAGGGACTGGCTCTCATCCTCATCAAGCAAACGGCGGATATCCAGCACAAGGATGAGATTTTCCCGGCGCGCGAACACACCGGTTACATAGCGGGCCTGCTCAGAAAGCGAGCCCTCGGGCGGAGGCTGGATGTCGTCACTTTCCAGGCGAATAAACTCGTGGGCCGAATCGGCAGCCAGCCCTATCCAACGGCCTTCCAACTCGACAACCAGCAGGCGGCTTTTCAGGTCGTAAGGACGACGCTCGAAGCCAAAACGCTCCCGCAGGTTAACAACGGGCACCACCCGCCCGCGCACATAAGCCACGCCGTCCACAAAAAGGGGCGCGTTGGGCACGCGGGTAACTCCTTCCAGCATGGCAATCTGCACAACTTGCTCCGAGGGCACAGCATAGGTCGTCCCAGCCACTTCGAACAAGATGAACGGTTCCAGCATCACAAACCTCCGTTATAGAGAGTTGCCAGGCCAAGCGCATCAAGCACCAGCACCAGGTGTCCATCGCCCAATTCGGTCGCGCCGGCTACGCCGGGAGAAAGCGTCAAAGGGTCGTGCATGGCGCGCATGACGATTTCCTGCATCCCGACCAGCGCATCCACCTGCAAAATGAGGGGCTGGCTATTATGCAAAGCCAGCACCAACCCGTAACGGCCGGCACCAGCCTGCGGTACAGCGAACAGGGTTCCCAGGTTGGCCAAAGGCACAGGCCGGCCTTCGTAGGGATACCACGTTTGCCCGTCCAGGGGGCTGAGTTTGTGGGCCTCAATCTCGATGATACGCTCCACGCTATTGCGCGGGATGGCATACCGCTCCGCGCCCGTCTGAACGATGATGGCATCGAAAATCGTCAGACTTAAAGGGAGACGCAGCGTAAACGTCGTGCCCTGCCCCAGTTCCGTCTGCATGGAAAGCGCCCCTCCCATCTGCGCCACCATCTGGGCTACCACATCCATGCCCACTCCGCGTCCGGCTCCCATATCGGCGTTGGAGCGGGTGGAAAACCCGGGATGGCAGAGAATTTTCAGGGCTTCCTCAGGGCCGATGGGATGCTCCTCTGTCAGCAACCCTTGCAGGCGGGCTTTGGAGGCCACCGCTTCCAGGTCCACGCCGCGCCCATCATCACTCACTTCAATCAGAATGTGCTCCCCCGAGGGACGGGCGCGCACGGTCACGCGGCCCTCGGGCGGTTTCCCCGCCGCGCGGCGTTCTTCCGGCAACTCGATGCCGTGTGTGACAGCATTCCGCATCAGGTGCAGCAAAGGGTCGAGCAGATTTTCGACCATGGATTTGTCTATCTCGGTCTCCCCGCCTTCCAGATGCAACATCACCTGCTTGCCATTCTGTCGGGCAATATCGCGCACTGCCAGCGGCATCCGGGCGAAGACTTCATCCAGCGGCACCAGGCGGACCCGCATGACAGCCTCCCGCAACTGGCGCATCTGCCATTCCAGGACACCCTCCAACTCGTCGAGCCTCTCCGAACCGAGATGCTGCAAGGCCTCGTGCAAACGAGACCGTGTGACCACCAAGTCGCCCACCAGGCGTAAAATTTCATCCAGACGGGCGATTTCCACCCGCATGGAGGGAACCAGTCCCTGGCGCTCCGGGCGGCGGGGAGCAGCAACTTCCATTGGAGAAGCAGAAACCTTTCCCCGCTGCGCGGCCGGTTCTTCCAGCGGCAGCCAGACGACATCAGGGAATTGCTCTTCCGGCAGGGGCGTCTCGCTCGCCAGGAGAAAGGCAAAGCGCACTTTCTGTCCCTCAATGAGGGGCACCCCACTAATGACCTGAGCCGCCTGCTCGAGTTGCGTCCGCACCGCAGTCACGTTTACCCCGCGGGCGGCGCGTTCATCCGAGGGCGTAAAGACCGCCAGTTGGAGCACTTTCCCCGCCTGCAATGCCTGCTGAGCGCGGGCTATATGCTCTTCCGGGATGAGCGCCCGCACCTCCGCTGGCAGCCAGAGTGCATCATCCGCAGGGGGTGAGGGGCGAGGCGGCGTCTGGGGAAGAACGGCAGATTCCGCCAGGGAGAGCGCGTCTGCTTCGCTTTCTCCGCCAATCGTCTGTAAACGCTGCATCACAGCCGAAGTATCCGGCACGGAGGCTTCGGGCGTGCGCACACTCTCAATAAGCGCCTGCAAGACCGTGGTTCCTTCCAGCAGGGCATCCGCCATATCCAACGTAATTGTCCGTTCCCCCTGGCGCACGCTGCGCAGCAAACCTTCCATCGCATGCGCCAGTTCCGCAGCCTCCTGCAAGCCGACCATCCCACACAAACCCTTGAGGGTATGCATGGCACGAAACAGCGCATTGACCGCTTCCTCAGACAGGCCGTCCTGCGGCGCGGCCTCCAGGGCGAGCAGATGCGTGCTGATGGTTTGCAAATGCCCGTTGCTTTCGTCCAAAAAATCTTGCAGGAATTCAGCAGCCAGGAAATCCATAGAAAGCCGACAGGTCGTTATCTTTTGGCTACAGCGGTTTGTCCGCCCTTTGCAAGCCTCAAGCGGACTGCGCCAACAAAGTCTGGATTATACGCAGCAACTCCGCAGGTTGGAACGGCTTGACAAGATAGCGGTTGGCACCCAATTGCAAGGATTGCTGCAAACTGTACTCATCGCCGCGCGTGCTGATGACCACCACCGGCATTTCATCCAAGGACGACAGTTTACGCACGTACCGCAGGACTTCCAATCCGTGCATATCAGGCATATTGAGGTCCAAGGTCATGGCATCGTATTTCCCCAATGCCAATTGTTCAATGGCCTCCAGGCCATTGGCAGCCTCGCCAAATTCGGCCTGCAACGGGCGCAAGGCGGCCATAATCATTTTGCGCATGGTTGGGGAATCATCTACTACCAGGACACGAGGCATCTCAGCCTTCCTCTCAATGCGCATCCGATGGCTCCCGGATGGCGTGCAAGGCATTCAGCAAGGGCTGCGTTTCCAGCGCCAGAATCAAGGCTATCCAGGCATTCAGACGCTGCTCCCGAATTTCGAAATGCGTGGATAGCAAGATGACTTGCGCGTTCTGCCTCCGGGTATGCAGGTCCACGCGGCCAATAACCTGCTCTGCGTTTAAGTCAGTCAGGACCTCCGGCAACTGAAAACGGGCGCGTCTTTGCAATTGCTGCACAAAGGTGCTCACGCAGGCGCTCAAAATGACGTTTCCCAGTTCACTCAGCACACCGCGGTCTTCAACGGAAAGATGCGTTGGTCTCCCGTTGACATCCAGAAGTTGGTTCACCAGTCGAACGGTCTCATCGTGAGGGAGAAGCAAGAGAGCCAGGCCCTGGATATCCCCCCAGAAATTCTGTTCTACGATAGCGCCGCCGGGAAACAAGGTCTCACCCAAGAGATTCAGCAGACTTTCTTGAGAAAGCACCTGGATAGCGGCAATATTGATGCCGATACGTTTACCGAACAAGCGCGCCATCGTATCGGCAGCCTTGCCGGCCGCAATATTCATCAACTCCTGTAAAACTTCCCGTTCACTTTCGCTTAGCACAGCCATGGCTATTTTCTCGTTACAGGTCAGGATTCAGCAAGAATCCGCTCTAGGGTGGATAGCAGCGCATCTCGGCCGACCGGCTTGCCCAGGAAGGCATCCGCGCCCATGTCCAACAATTCTTTCCGGGTAGCCTCCTGAATATCTGCGGTAAGGACAACGATTCGCGTCTGAGGAGCCACCCTGCGGATGGCCTGGAGAGTCTCCTGCCCGCTCAAGCCGGGCATCAGCAAATCCAGGGTAATCACGTCGGGGGCCTCCTTCTGAAGCATTTCCAGGGCGCGCATCCCCGATTCGGCTTCCAGCACATCATACCCACTGCTCTCGAGGAGACGCCGCAGCCCGCTGCGGGAAAAACTGGAATCGTCCACAATCAAGATTTTCGTCATGGTTCCTCACTCCTGTGATGCAGAACTCTCGCGCCGTCTGGCAAGCAAGCAGAAACATACGCCAGTTTGTCAGCATAAAAAGCATACTTGCAAAAGAGGGGAAAGTCAAGCATACGCCACAAAAATATATTCACATTTCAACCATCTATCATGTCGTGTTGCATACAGAAGCGTTGCAAAAGGCGCCGCTCCACATGAACGCCCAATCCCGGGGCGGCAGGGACGGGCAGCGTGCCATCGGCAGAAAGCACAAAACGTTCCGCTGTAATGTCCTCCCGGTAATAGCGCTCGGTAGCCGAAATGTCCCCCGGCAGCGTAAAGCCCGGCAAAGCGGCCAGGGCGAGATTTGCGGCGCGCCCCAGACCGCTCTCCAGCATCCCGCCGCACCACACGGGGACATCCCGCGAGCGGGACAGGTCATGGATTTCCACGGCCCGGCTCAAGCCCCCTACCCGTCCCGGCTTGATGTTCAGCACGCGGCAGGCCCCCAGTTCCAGCGCCGCCCGCGCCTGCGCCGGAGACGTGATACTCTCATCCAGGCAAAGAGGCGTCTGCAAACGCGCTTGCAAACGAGCGTGCCCTGGCAGGTCGTCTTCGGGCAGAGGCTGCTCAATGAGCAACAACCCGTATTCGTCCAGGGAGAGAAGTCCCTCGGCGCTCTCCCGCGTATAAGCCGCGTTGGCGTCCACCTGCAAGGGGAGGTGGGGGAAGGCGCGGCGCACCGCCGCCACGGGCTGCACATCCCAGCCCGGCTTGATTTTGAGTTTGACGCGGCGGTAGCCGCGGGCGCGGTACGCCCCCACAGTTTCCAGCAGGGTGTTCAGGTCTTCCTGTACCCCAACGGCCACCCCCACCGGGACTTCCTTGCGGGCTGCTCCCAGCATGGAAGCGAGGGAGACCCCTCGGAGTTTTCCCCAGGCATCCCAGAGAGCCATCTCCAGGGCGGCTTTCGCCATCGGGTGACCGCGCACCCACCCAAAGCGCGTCTGCACCTGCGCGGGATGCTCCAGAGGAGCGCGTCGCGCCGCAGGGATGAGGAAATCCCGCAAGACGTGGCGGGCCGTCTCTATCGTCTCGGCAGTGTAGAAGGGGGTCTCGAAGGCGGCGCACTCTCCCCAGCCGATGACGTCATCCACTTCGGCTTCCAGCAGCAGAAGACGGCGGGTGTGAAGCACGCCTTGCGCGGTGCGAAACGGGCGCACCAGCGGCAATGCAATGATGTGGAGGGTAACGCGTTTCAAGTACATCGGCGCTTCAAGTGTACAAGAAATTGCAAATACCGTCAATCATGGCAAAGTTGTTAGGAATTACCCCTGACCATCATGCTAAACTAGAAACAATGCCTCCTTTTTCTCATCTTCTGTACGCCCATACCGCCACCCGGCGCACTGCGCCCATCACCCCAACCCACCGTCATCTGACCGCGGCGCTGGGCTGGATTGAGCGCGCCCATGCTGCAGCCGGGGACGGCGGCATCTCCAAGGGCTATGACCTGCTGCGCGCCCGCTGGGTTCCCTCCTACCCGGAGACCACCGGCTATACCATCCCCACGCTTTTGAACGCCGCGGTCTACCTGCAGCAACCTGGCTGGCAAACTACCGCTCTGCGGATGGCCGACTACTTACTGGAACAAAGCACTCCCGAGGGAGGCGTGGTGCACTGGGAGCGGCGCGGCGACCCGCCGGTGGTCTTTGATACGGGGCAGGTCATCTTTGGATGGCTGGCAGCCTATCGCCTCAGTGGAGAGCGCCGCTATCTGGAGGCCGCCCAGCGCGCCGCCGATTGGCTGGTAAGCATCCAGGATGAAAGCGGCGCGTGGCTGCGTCACCAGCATCTCAACACCCCCAAGACGATAGATACCCGCGTGGCGTGGGCGCTGCTGGAACTTTCCGCTCAAACTGGCGCAAGAGACGACTATACGCAATTTGCGCGCCGCAATCTGGACTGGGCGCTCCAGCAGCAAGAACCGGACGGGTGGTTTCGGCACTGTGCTTTCACACCCCAGGAACCGCCCTTTACCCACACGCTGGCTTACACTATCGAGGGCCTCTTGCACTGCGGTCTGCACTTGAAGGAAGACCGCTACGTGGAGGCCGCCCGACACGGCGCGGAAGCATTGCTCCGCTTGCAGCGTCCCGACGGCAGCCTGGCGGGAACCTACGCCGAAGGATGGCGTCCCAACCAGACGTACACATGCCTGACGGGCAACTGTCAGATGGGCATCGTGTGGCTGCAACTCTACCGTCTCCAGCCGGCTCCGCGCTACCTGAAGGCCGCCCGCAAAGCCATCGGCTTCGTGGCGCACACCCAAATTCTGGAAGGGAACGGCTCTGAAATTCGCGGCGGGATTGCAGGTTCCGCCCCCATCTGGGGAGGGTACGAGCGTTTCAAATATCCCAACTGGGCAGCCAAATTTTTTGTAGATGCCTTATTGTGGCTGTCTGCAACCCAGGACAACGCCCCCGCTCCGCTGTACGCCGGGTGAGGGGGAATTTCCACCATTTTCCTGAATACCGTTATGTTCTCTGTGGGTTCCCTTGTAATCTTGGGGCTTCTGGGATTGGCCGCTCTGTACTGGTACGCCCTCCCCCTGGCGGCGCTGAAGCCTCTCAAAAACTTGCCTGAGGCAACCGGGCCGCCCGCAACCCGCTTTGCTGTTCTGCTGCCTGCCCATGACGAGGCTGCGGTCATCGCGCAAACGGTGGAACGCCTGCGCGCCCTGCGGTATCCGGCAGACCTGTACCATATCTTTGTGGTGGCCGACCATTGCAGCGATGACACGGCTGCTTTGGCGCGGCAGGCCGGGGCCATCGTCCACGAGCGGAACGAAAGGCCGCGCAGCGGCAAGGGCGCCGCCCTGACCTGGCTTTTGGAGCGCGTCTTACAAGACCAATCCATACAGGCAGTCGCGGTCTTCGACGCCGACACCCGCGTGGATGCGGACTTTTTGCGCATCATGGATGCCCACATGCGGCGCGGCGTCCCCGTCGTGCAGGGGGAGCACATCATCCGCAACCCTCAGGCAGGCTGGTTCCCCCGCCTTACCTGGGCTATGTTTCTGGTGGACAACCACTACCAGAACCGAGGACGGGTTAACCTGGGATTCTCAGCCAAACACATGGGGGATTCCATCTGTTTCCGGGCCGATGTTTTGCGCGCTATGGGCTGGGGGGAGGGTCTGACGGAAGATTACCAGTTGCGCCAACGATTGCTGCTACAGGGCATCCGCATCCTGTACGACCCGCGCGCCCGCGGCTACGGAGAAGCGGCTCCTACCTGGGCAGCAGCCCAAAAGCAACGCGCCCGCTGGATAAGCGGGGCGCGTCAGGCCGGCAGGCAGTTCGCCCCTCAACTCATCCGTCAGGGCATCCGCCAAAAACACTGGGGCATGCTGGAGGGCGGCATCCAGGCATACATGCCCTCCTACTCCACGCTCACCCTGATGGCTCTCATCTTGCTGGGAGCGCAACTCATCACGTACCGGTTGTGGGGTATTCCCTCCCCTGCCCTGTTATTCGCCTGGGCAGGACTGGGGGCATTCCTGTTCCTGTATCCTTTCTGGGGGCTGGCTGCCCGGCGCGCCCCCTGGCGGGCCTACGTAGCGATGCTCAGCGGGATGGTCTTCATCCTGTGGCGCACCTGGCTGGCCATTCGGGTCCGGGTGCAGCGCCGCGCCATGGGGTGGATACGCACCGCTCACGGAAATTCGTCCTCATAAAAAGTGTTACAATTTTCACTGTCCGTAAGCAGCAAAATGCTATCTCGCAGCAGAGGAAAATGCTTGCCCATATTTCATTTCACCTGAAAGGACGAGAGACCATGACCCGGCCCCGATTTTTCATCCTGTTGGTTGCCATCGGCCTGCTATCGATGGTGAGTGCATGCAGCCAGCCTCCCGCGGCGACCTCTCAGCCGCCAGCCATATCGCAGGAAAGCGCATCTCCTGCTCCCACGGTACAGGCAGAGGAGATGCCTTCACCGACTGTTGAAACCAAAGCGCCGACCGCGGGCGCAGTATCTGCGCCTCAGGCGCGCACCCTGGTCTCGGCGCAGAATGACTGGTTTGCCACCGCAGCCACCTGTAATGCCTGCCACCAGAACTTGAAAGACGCCAACGGAAAAGACATCTCCCAGGCGGAAAATTGGCGCGCCACGATGATGGCTAACGCAGCGCGTGACCCATACTACCTGGCCAGCGTCAGCATCGAAGTGGCCGTCTCTCCCGCACACTCTGAGGCCATTCAGCAAAAATGCGCCACCTGCCACATGCCATTGGCGGTCTTCAGTGATGTCCATGCGGGCGTTCTTCCGGTCATCTTCGGCGAGAATGGTTACACATCCCCTCAGCACCCCTTGTACGATTTGGCCCGGGACGGGGTTTCCTGCACCGCCTGCCATCAAATTCCTCCCAACCAGACAAATGCGGAGATTAAACAAAACGGCGACCTGAACATAGATTTCACCAAAGCCGCCGGCGAGCGCACCATCTACGGCCCTTACCCTGTGGATGACGTCAGTGCGATGATTATGCAAGGCGGCTCCGGTTTCGTCCCTGTGGAAAGCAAACACGTTCGCTCGTCCCAATTGTGCGCTACCTGTCACGAATTGTACATCAACTACATTGCCGAAGACGGCACAATCAGCGACAACCTGTTCCCGGAACAGACCCCCTACGCGGAATGGCTACATTCCGAATACGCCCAGCAGGCCTCCTGTCAGTCCTGTCACATGGACAGGGTGCCGGGCAAGACGCCCATCTCCAACCTGACGGCGGACAAGAAGCACCCCCATTTCGCGATTCACAATTTCCACGGCAGCAACATTTACATGCTTTCCATCTTGCAGACCTTCGGCGATGAAATCGGCGTGCAGGCCACCGACGAGAACTTCACCACGCTGATTGAGCGCAGCGCAAACACATTGGGTCAGGAAACGGCGCGGTTGAGCATCTCTCCGCCGATAGTACAAGAGGACGCTTTGACCTTCGATGTAACCATCGAAACGCTGACCGGTCACAAATTCCCCACCTCGTTCCCTTCCCGGCGCGCCTGGCTGCATGTCACCGTCAAAGACTCCAGCGGAACCATCATCTTTGAATCGGGGAAGGTATCCTCCGAAGGCAAGATTATGGGCAACGACAACGATGAAACCCCTGGCACGTATGAACCCCACTACGACTTGATAACCGCGCCCGACCAGGTGCAAATTTACGAAGATATCATGCAAACGCCTTCAGGGCAGGTGACGACTTTGCAGATGAAGGCTTCGGGATATATCAAAGACAACCGTCTGCTCCCCGCCGGCTTCGACAAAAGCAACGCCAATCCTTACATCGCCGTGCTGGGGAAAGCCGCCGAGGATGATGATTTCATCGGTGGGCAGGATACCGTCACCTATCAAATCCCCGCCGCCTCAGCCTCCGGTCCCTTCACCATCGAGGTCGAACTCCTGTACCAATCGGTCAGTTACCGCTGGGCACAGGACGTGTTGGCATACGACACCGAACAAACGCAGACTTTCTCCCGCTATTACGATGCAGTTGAAAACGCCCCTATCATCGTAGCGTCGCAGAGCCTCCAGAGCCAGTAAATCGGCCTCGCAGCAACGTTTCCCGCAGTCATCTGAAACATCAGCAGGACGGAAAGATTTCCGTCCTGCTGTCATTTCCACTGGGCAAATGCTTCACGGTTCCCGAATAGGGGGGAGGATAGACGGGGCAGTCTCCTCCCAACTCCGCAGGTAGGCCACCAGCGAACGGATTTCGTCATCCGTGAGGCGGATTCCCCAGGCAGGCATCATCGTTCCAGGGACGCCGGCGGCGATAATCTGGTAAATCGCCGCATCGGGGGTTTGGGAGAGGAAAATCTGGTTATTGAGGGCGGGGGCCATCGGTGAGCCGTACCCATCCACGCCATGACAGGATTTGCAGGCGATACTGAAGAGCCGTTCTCCGGCAGCGACCATCTCCGGGGTGGCGGCAAAATCCGCCAGGGGAGCCTCCGGGAACTCCACGCCAGATTGCATAATCTCCGGCCAGCGGATGATGGTCTCCACCAGGGCGGAGATTTGCGCCTCGGAGAGCGTATCGCCCCAGGGAGCCATGAGCGTGCCGGGGACGCCGTCACGGATGCGGGCGGCGATTTCTTCGGGCGAGAGGGCGCGCACTTCAGGGGTATCCAGCGCAGGGGCGATGAGCGTGCCGGAGGCGTTGCCGCCGTGACAGGCGGCGCAGTTTTCGGCATAGCGTTGCAGCCCCTCGCCGAGCAGGTCGCCGTTGGGCAGAGCAGAGAGAGCATTCAGGGTATCGGTGGAAACATCCAGGGCAATCACCTGAGGGGGGGTGAGGCCTAGTTCATCCGTCCGCGCCGCCACGTACTCCCAGTTGGCCTGCTGCAAAAAGGTCGCCAGGTCGTGAATTTGGGCAGTCGTGAAGATGCCGCCCTCTTCCACAGCCCAGGCCGCCATAGCCGTGCCGAAGCGTCCGCGGGCGATGGTCTTCTCAAGGTCTTCGGGAGACATTTGCCGCACGGCATCGCTATCCAGAGCGGGGTTGGTACCGATGCCTTCGCCCTGCGCTCCGTGGCATACGGCGCAATTTTCAGCGTACATGTCGGTAGAGGCAATCACCGCCCTGGTGTAGTAATCTTCCAGAGATTGCTCTTGTTGGGCCGGTTCCAGCCAAACCAGGTAAGCGGGCAGGAGCAGAGCCAGAAAGAGCGTGGAAAGGAAACCTGTCCATTGGAGTGTTTTGGTCATAGTTTGTTTCTCCGGGGATGGAGGCCTGCGACTATCCGAGATACACCACCTGGGCGGGGTCGGTGTGTTCGCGCTCGATGGGCGAGGCAGTATCCACGATGATTTCGCCATTTTCGTTGATGTGCAAGGCGAATAAATCCAGGGGACGCGGGGCTGGTGGGTTGAGCACCTCCCCGTCCATAGTGAAAACCGAGCCGTGACAGGGGCAGACGAACTGCCCGCTGGCCTGGTCAAAGGGCACCGCACAGCCCAGATGGGTGCAACGGCGGTAGATTGCCATGAAGCCGCCGTCTTGCAAGCGCACAAGATAGAAGCGTCCTGCTTCGACGGGAGTTACCGTCCCCGAAGGGTACTGGTCGGCAGGCCCCAGGTTGAATTCGCCGCCGAATTCGCCCTCCACGGAGCGGGGAGTGAGAAAACGCAGCCCGACAAACACTCCTTCGGAGAGCGCCAGCGCGCCAGCCGCGCTCCAGGCCAGGGTGAGAAAATCTCTACGGGTAATTTCTTCGTTGTTCATAGGGTTATCTCCAGGGAAGTATCAATGCCATTCCCTCGCCGCGCAGGAAAATACCGACAAAAGTCAGCGTCAGAAAGGCCGCCAGGAGAAAGGTAAAGAGCGCCTGCCGGGCTTCGCAATCCGAACTTCCCAAACTTTTAACGAGTTCGTAATAACCCATCAAGACCAGCAGAAGCAAGGCAAAGGGAATCCATCCGTTGCTGAGGTAGGAGGGCAGGAAAGGCAGCCAGCCCGGCCAGTCCAGCCAGTACTCATCGGCCAGCACCCAGGCGAAGGTCGCCACAACCCCCAGGGCAAAACTCGCCCCGGCCATCCAGCGCCCGCGCCGCGAGCGGAACCAGACGCCCACGCTCTCCATGTCTTGCGAAAGGTAGGGGAGGGAGAGCAGTCCCGCCAGCCCCAGGGCAGGGATGATGATGGCTCCGAAGAGAGGGTGGAAGTGCATCAAGAGTTCCTGCAAACCCATGAAGTACCAGGCCGCTTTGGCCGGATTGGGACTGTGCGCCGGATTGGCAGCCTCCTCCAGCGGGGCATTGACGAAAGACGACCACCCCACCAGAAGGACCAGCCACACCAGGGCATAGACCAGTTCGATGCTCACCAGATGCGGGATGGTGGTCACCTTGCTCGTATCCGGGGGGCGGTCAAGTTGGCGGGGGATGGTGATTTTGTCTTTCCGCACCCGCCAGATGTGGAAGGACACCAGGGCGGAAATCGTCAGGGGGATGATGGCAATGTGCAGGGCGTAGAAATTCGTCAGGGTGGCCGCGCCCACTTCGGGGCCGCCCAGCAGCATTCGGGTGAGCGTATCCCCCACAAGGGGGACGTATTCCAGCAAACTGGTTCCCACCGTGATAGCCCAATAGGCCAATTGGTCCCAGGGGAGCAAATAGCCCGTGAAATTGGCGCCTACCACCAGGAGCAGGAGACCCACCCCCATCACCCAGTTGAACTCGCGGGGCGTGGTGAAGCCCGAAGTGTAGAAGACCCGCAAAAGGTGCAGAACGGCCACAATCACCATCAGATTACCCGACCAGTGATGCAGATTGCGAATCAGGTTACCAAAATCCACCTGGGTTTGGAGAGCAATCATGCTCTGGTAAGCGGCGTCGGGCGAGGGAGTGTAGGCAAAGAGGAGCAAAATGCCGGTGCTCACCAGGACGAGGAAGAGCAGGATAAGCAGCCCGCCCAGCCCGAAGGTGTAGGTCAGTTTCAGCGCCGGGCGCGAGACTTTGGCGGGATGCAGGTGCAGCACGAGGCTGTCCATGACCAGTTTCATGCGCCCGCGGTCGTCTTTGGGGGGCAGGGGGGTACGTACCACAGAGCGGCGGAGCCGCTCTGTGACGGGAGGAAGGTCTTTTTGGGGGAGGTCTGCCATGAGAATTTTCTCCAGGTGGGAACACGGCCCGCTTTTTTACGGCTGCTGCGTGCCGCCGTGCTGTCCACCATTGCCGCCGTTGCCATTGCCGTTGCCGGGGCCGGCCCACAGGGGGCGTCCGTTGGGGTCGCGCAGCATGACGCGTTCACCAGTGGCAACTTTGGTGATGTCTCCCGCTACGAACTGGTCGTTCTCGTAGAAACCAGTCACGATGATTTCATCGCCTACCTGGAAGGTGACATCCTGGCTGGCGAAGAAACTGGGGCGTCCAACCTGGAATGCAATCAGTTGACCGTCATCCGTTCCCAGGCTCATCATGCTGCCCTGGTAGGACATGAGTGTGCCCTGATAGGTAACCCATTCGTCCACCTGCGCCTGAGGCTCAGGCTGATGCGTGCCATCCGCCGAACCGTTATATCCGTTGGAGGCCCCGCCGCTCCACAAAGGTTGTCCCGTCTCACTGCGCAGGCGCAAGGTTTCTCCGTTTTCCAGGCGCACCTGAGCGGCGTGAATCATGCCTTCGTTGATGCTGCCGTTCACCGTGACCGTCTGCCCGACTTGCAGGGCGACGTCCTGTTCCTGCCAGTAAGTGGGCGGTCCCAATTCCACGTAGACCGTCTCGCCGGAGGTCGTGCTGAGTTCCATGCCGAAGTCGTCCAGAGAGACGATTTCGCCGCTGGCTTCCCAGGGGTCACCCTCCATGCCGTCGGCAGCGGGGAAGCCGGCCTGCGGCACGCCGTTGGAGGTCTGTCCCGCATTGGGAGATTGGGAGGCAGGATTGCCCTTTCCCTGGGCATTGTTGACGTTGACCGCCAGCGGAGAGGGAGAGGCCGCCGCGTCTTCCGGCGTGCTGTTGTAGGCAATGGCCGCGCCTGCAGCGCCGACAACCGTAAGAGCCAGAACTGCGATAACGATTTTCTTGAACATGATACGCTCCTTGTGATTCCGGTTATGCAAAACCGGGCTTATGCAATGTGGCTATGCTACGTCCCCAATAATAGGGGAAGGTTGTGAAGAAGTTGTGAAGAAGTGGTGAAAATGGTATGCACAAGCATTTCCCCCCGTCGTACGCGACAAAACTGCATCTTCAGGCCAGCGCGGCGTGGCGGTGCTGCAAGGCCCACAAGGTGGCGTAGAGGGCGCCGCGGGCAAGTAAATCGGCGTGGGTACCGCGCTCAACTATCCGCCCACCGTCCAAAACGATAATCTCGTCCATACGCGCCATCTCCACCAGGCGGTGTGTAATCCACAAGGTGGTGCGCCGCTCCATGAGACTAAAGATGGTCTCCAGAAGGGCTTTCTCGGTCAAGGGGTCGAGATTAGCGGTCGGTTCGTCCAGCAGCAGGATAGGGGCATCTTTGAGCAAGGCACGCGCCACGGCAAGACGCTGGCGTTGGCCGCCGGAGAAGCGCGCTCCGCCTTCGCCGAGGTAGGTATCCAGGCCCTGCGGCAAGGTGCGGATGAAATCTTCCAGTTGCGCCTGCTCCACGGCGCGCCGCAGCGCGGCCTCATCGGCCTGGGGATTCGCCAGGAGCAGGTTGGCGCGCACCGTATCATTGAACAGGTAAGCGTCCTGCGGAACGACAGCGAAACAGCGCCGTACATCATCCTGAGCGTAAGCGCGTAGCGGACGTCCATCCAAACGAATCTCGCCTTCGTACTCCCAAAACCGCAGCAAAAGGGTCGCCAAAGTGGACTTCCCCGCCCCGCTCGGCCCGACCACCGCCAGGCGTTTGCCCGTCTCCAGCGAGAAGGTGACCTCCGCCAGGGCAGGATGTTCCGCACCCGGATAGCGAAAGCGCGTCCCCGCGAGGCTCAGGCGTCCCCCGGCAGGAGCGGGCGCGGCCCGTGGGGGGTCACTGACCATCGGAGGCGAATCCACCACTTCAAAGAGTCGCCGGGCCGCCTCCAGGCTGGATGCCAGCATCTGAGCCGCTTGCGGCAAGGGCAGCACCGCCTCGAAAGCGGAAAAGCCAATCAGAGCCACGGCGGCCAGCATCCGCCCATCCAGCGCGCCCAGGCGCACCAGCGGGATAGCCGCCACAAGCAGACTCCACATCCCCATATTACTCAACAGCACGTTCAACCCCTCCTGCACCCCGTGCTGGCGCGCCAGACGCGTTTGGGCAGTCTCGTAGCGCTCCCCGCGCCCAAGAGCCGCCTCGCGATGGGCCGCGGCGCGGTTGAAGGCCAGCAAATCCGCCAATCCCTGGAGGTGGTCTACCAGAGCGACGCTCAGAGCGGCGCGTTCTTGCACCAGGGATTGCCCCGCGGCGCGCCCCCAATGCCGGCTGAACACAGGGACAGCCACTCCGACCAGAAGCAAGAAGACGGGCAAAATCAGCCCCAGGCGAGGGGCAAGCAAAAATAAATAGCCCGCCGTTGCCAGCGTCACGACGACGGCCACCAGAGGCGGAGAAACCACCCGGACGTAGAAATTCTGCAAGACGTCCACATCCCCCATGATGCGGCTGAGCAAATCTCCACTGTGGAAACTTTGCAGACGCGCCGGGGCCAGCGGCTCCAGGGCGCGGTAGAACCAGGCGCGCAGACGCGCCAGTAGCCGGAAGGTCACGCCGTGCGAAACCAGGCGCTCGAGGTAGCGGAAGACGCCGCGGGTGATGCCAAAGAAACGCACTCCCACGATAGCCACCTGCAAATCGGCAATGGATGGCTGCAAGGCCGCCGCGGAAATCAGCCAGGCAGAGGTACCCATCAGGGCAATGCTGGAACCGATGGTCAACGCCCCCAGCAAGACGGAAAGCGCCACATCGCCCCACGCACCGCGCAGAAAGCCTAGCAAACGTCCCAAGACATGCCCGCCAGCGGCAGGCGCGGGGCGGGCAACAGCCGAATCCACTCGCGCCGGGCGGTCTGGATGGGGATGAGGCGAGGGAGGGGACATCTCCCGGCGCGGGGAGGGGAGCGCGGCGACTTCCTGGGGGGAACTCTCACCCCGCAGGGCTGCGTAGAGACCGCCGCGGGCCAGCAATTCGGCGTGGGTGCCGCGCTCTGCCAGGCGTCCGTCTTCCAGAACGAGGATGTAGTCGGCCTGGGTGACGGTCTCCAGGCGATGCGCGATGGTCACGATGGTACGCCCTGGGCGGCGCAGCAAATCCCGGGTGGCTTCCGAGAGCAGGGCCTCATTGACCGGGTCGAGATTGGCCGTCGGTTCATCCAGCAGGAGCAGGTCGGCATCCTTGAGAAAAGCACGCGCCAGCGCCAGCCGCTGACGCTCCCCCCCACTGAGGCGTGTCCCGCGCTCCCCAACAACGGTCTGATAGCCCTGCGGCAGGGAGCGGATGAAATCATCCAGGCGGGCGGCCTGCGCCGCGGCGACGACTTCCTCATCGGAAGCCTCCGGGCGAGCCAGACGAATGTTGTCGGCAATCGTGGCATCGAAGAGGTATGGGGATTGGGAGACCCAGGCCAGCCTCGCCCGCCACAATGCGCTATCCAGATGGGGACAGGAACACCCATCCACGCGGATTGTACCGCTTTGGGGACGCAGAAATCCCAGCAAAATCTGAAAAAGGGTGGATTTCCCCGCTCCGCTGCGTCCCACGAGTGCCACGTGCGTCCCACGAGGGATGGTAAAAGAGACGTCATCCAGCGCCGGACGGTCGCTCTCCGGATAGGTATAGGTCACGTTCTCGAAGGTGATATCTCCGAGAGGAAAAGTTTTCTCGGCAAGGGGGGAAACGGCAGCCGGCACGGGGGTATCGAGAATCTCGAAGATGCGCCGCGCCGCGCTGCTGCCGGCCATCCCGGCGTGAAAACGCAGCCCCAACATGCGCAGGGGAATGTAAAATTCCGGCGCAATCACCAGCAAGAAGAGGGCCTCCTGAAACTGGATTTTGGCGTAGAGCAACCGCACGCCGATTTCCACCGCTACGACCGCCGTACTGAGGGTGGCAAGCAGTTCCAGCGCCAGCGCAGAAAGGAAGGTGACGCGCAGAACGGAGAGGGTCACGTCGCGGAATTCGTTGCTGGCCTGCTCGACTTTGCGGGCATGCGCGCGGCTGCGGCCAAACAGTTTGAGGGTGGTCAGTCCTTGTAAACTGTCCAGGAAGTGCGCCGAGAGACGGGTGAGGGTGTCGTACTGACGGCGGGTGAGGGCCTCCGCTCCCTTGCCAATCAGGTACATGAAGAGAGGAATGAGAGGCGCGGTCAGCAGTAAAATCAGCCCGGAGAGCCAGTCTTTCGGGAAGACGAAGGCCAGAATGCTGAGGGGAACGAGAGCCGCAATCAGTAGTTGCGGCAGATATTGGCTGTAGTAGGCATCCAGGGCCTCGATGCCATCCACCAAGGCGGCTTCGAGAGCGCCGGTACGCCCGGAGGCGGTAAAGGCCGGGCCGAGGGCCTCGATATGTGCCAGCAGGCGGGCACGCAAAGCGCTCTTGACCCGCGCCGCAATCGCCCTGGCGCTCAGTTCCGTGCCCCAGGCGAGGATACCCCGCGCCGTCATCAACCCCAACATGCCCTCCAAAATCGGGCGCAGGACGGACAGCGATGCGCCCCCCAGAAAAGCAGCATCCACAGCCTTACTGAACAACCAGGCCTGAGCAATGGTCAGGAAACCTGTCGTCAGGCCGAGCAGAACAGTAATGGCGAAAGATGTGCGGCTATCACGAGCCAGAGCGATGAGACGACGCATGGAGGAGGGGAAATGGTGAATGCGGAATACAAAATGCAGAATGCAGCATTGGGGCGACTGCATTCTGCATTTGCGTCCGGACAGCCTGAAAAGACTGTCCTCCAGTTTTTCGGACGGGCACTCAGTACACCAAATCTTCCTTCTTGGCGCTGATGCGTCCGCGGAAGACGTAGTAGGACCACCCGACGTAAATCAGGACGATGGGCACGAGGATACCCGCCACGATGGTCATAGCCTTGAGGGTATAAGGGCTGGCCGAAGCGTTGGTAATCGTCAGACTCCAGTCCGGGTTAAGGGTGGAGATAATCAAGCGGGGATACAACCCCATGAAGACCATGATGGTGGCAAAGATAATCGTCAGACCGCCGGATACGAAAGCCTTTCCGTATTGCCCGGCTTTCGAGAACCAGCCGCTCGCCAGGAGAGCAATCGCTGCCAGGACAGCACCAATCAGCCCATTGACACCCGGCTTGGTGAGGATGTCGGTGGCCGGGAAAGTCCAGATGACAAAGAGCACGGTCAGGACGGTAGCGACCAGCCAGATTTTACCAATCATGCCTTTGACGCGCTCCTCGATGACGCCACTGGTTTTGATAGCCAGGAAGTTGGCCCCGTGCAGGGTGAAGAGAGCGACGAAGACCAGCCCGGCCATGAGGGCGTAAGGGTTGAGGAGGGGAAAGAGACCGCCCCAGTAGTACATCTCGGCGTCAACGGGGATACCGCGCATCAGGTTGCCGACAGCAACGCCCCACAGGAGGGCGGGCAGCAAACTGCCCCAGAAAATCATCTGGTCCCAGAAGTTGCGCCATTTGGGGTCGTCCTTAGTGGAGCGAAATTCAAAACCGATACCGCGCACAATCAGGGCTATCAGCATCAGCACCAGAGCGATGTAAAAGCCGCTGAACAAGGTGGCGTAAAACTGGGGGAAAGCGGCAAAGGCCGCTCCGCCGGCGGTAATCATCCAAACTTCATTGCCGTCCCAATGGGGGCCAATGGTGTTGATGACAGCCCGCTTCTCGGTATCGTCCTTTCCGAGGAAAGGAAGCAAAATACCAACGCCATAATCAAATCCTTCCAGGAAGAAGAATCCGATGAACAGGACAGTGACCAGGATAAACCAAAGGGTTTCTAATGACATCATCAGCCTCCTTAGTGGCCTTTCGCCAAAACGACATCCGGCTCGCTCTTGCCGTATTTGAGAATCAGATGCAGGGTGACGCCCGTCACTGCAGTGTAGAGAATCGTCAGCGCAATCATGGAGAAGGCCACACTGCCAGCCGGCACATTAGGCGATACAGCCTTGTCAACTTTCAGCAGGCCATACACAATCCACGGCCAGCGTCCGGTCTCGGCCATAATCCAGCCCATGCTATTGATGATGAACGGGACATACCCGGCAACAACCATGCTCTTGAGAAGCCAGGGATACTTTTCAAAAGCATTGCCTTTCAAGAAGTACACAGCCACGATAGCCAGGAGAGCCAGCAAGGACCCGAGGTACACCATCGTGCGGAAAGCCCAGTAGTTCAGCGCGACAGGGGGAATGTATTGTCCCTCTCCGTATTGCGCAACCATCTCCGCCTGCAAATCGTGAATGCCCTTGACTTCCTGGGTGAAATTGTTGTAGGAGAGGAAACTCAGCACACCGGGGATATTGATGCCGGGAACCACAGAGAAAGACGCCGGCTTCTCGGTCTCCCACAGCATTTCGGAGGCGGCCATTTTCAGGGGTTGGTGGCGCACCAGGAATTGTCCTTGAAAGTGCCCGATAACGATGACGGAGAGGATACCGACCAGGGCATAGACCGCTGCCCAGCGGAAGGAAGTCTGGAAGAAATCTTTGGATTTCGTGCCCCTGAGCAAGTGCCAGGAACTAAAGGCCAGCACCACGAAACCGGCGGTGGTCATACCTGCCGTGAAGACGTGCGGGAACTGATACCACAGGTTCGGATTGCCCACCACAGCGAAGAAGTCCTTCATTACCACACGCCCGGTCTCCGGGTTGATGCCATAGCCGACAGGATGCTGCATGAAGGAGTTGGCTGCCAGAATCCAAATCGCGGAGAGATTAGAACCAATCGCAACCAGCCAAATCGTGACGGCATGAAGTTTCGGAGAGAGTTTATCCCAACCGAAAAGCCAAAGCCCCACAAAAGTGGATTCCAGATAAAAAGCCAACAAGGCTTCGATAGCCAGCGGCACACCAAAAATATCGCCCATAAAGCGGGAGTACTCCGCCCAGTTCATCCCAAATTGAAATTCCTGGACGATACCGGTGACGACGCCCATGGCAAAATTAATGAGAAAAATTTTGCCCCAAAATTTGACCATGCGCTTGAACTTTTCATCGCCAGTGCGCACGTACTGCGTCTCCAGAATCGCCAGAAAAATAGAGAGACCCAGGGTCAGGGGGACATTGAAGAAGTGGTAGATAGTGACAATGGCGAATTGCCACCGTGCAAGAATCAGGTTCATAAGAAAACTCCTCCTTGCGAAATGGGGTTGGATGATTGTGAGAGAGAAGACATCGGCCATACACATCAAGTATCTATCAACCCACCACCTCCTTTGCCAGGTCCGCGAAAGTCGTCTGCGAGAGTTCCTTGAGAATCACGCTTTGCAAACGCGCCCAGCGCCGACGCACGGGGCAATGCTCTTCAAAAGGACAAAAAGCATCCCCCGGAAGACACTCGGAAATCATCAAAGGGCCTTCTATGCTCTCGACCACATCCCGAAGAGTAATATCCTCCGCTTTGCGCAGCAACTGCACGCCGCCATCCCGCCCGGGGAAGGTTTGGAGCAAATGGCTTTGCGCCAGTTGCGCCACAATGCGCTGTAAAAAAGCCCGCGGAATCTGCATGCTCTCCTGAATGGCGGCTGTCGTCAGGCGGCTGCCTTCTGGCATCTGTGCCAAAGCGAGGATGACCCGCACAGCATAGTCCGTTTGCCGCTTGATACGCAACATACAATCCTCAAAGAAACCCTTACCTAAGCAGTCAACAATATGATTGTAAATCAGCCAGATAGGGGATGTAAGTACTGATTGTCATGCGCAAATTGTGACTTTTGTAATAGTGGCACGCAGCGTAATGAGGGATGAATGGCCTCGTATGTGCCGATTAAACAGAGAACGGGAGCAGACCTATATCTTCTCCCGTTCCCATCCGGAAATGGAATAGCCGAATCTTCCCCCTGAAGTGTCTTCAAGAACCAGCGCCCATCTCCATCTCATATGCTTTCACGTCGGCAATGGCTTTCTTGACATTCACGAGAGGCAAAATCAACAGCCCGGCGAAGAAGAAGAAAATCAGGGAAAGCAGGGCAGGGCGCAGACTGCCAAAGGCCTGATTCATTATCCCGAAGAGCAGCGGCCCAATCCAGGACGTGCCGCGTTCGCTAACTTCGTAAAACGAGTAGAATTCCGCTTCCCGCCCGTCGGGAATCATCTGTGCAAAAAGACTGCGGCTGATGGCTTGGCTGCCACCCATCACCACGGCGATGAGCGCTCCTAAAATCCAGAATTGCAGGATGCGGGTCTCGCCCTTCAACCCGCCGTAGGCAAAAGTAACCACTCCAGCCCAAATCACCAGACTGATGATGATAGAACGCTTGGCCCCAACCCAGCCGGCCAACTTGCCCCAAAAGAGCGCCCCCCCGAAGGCCACGAACTGAATCATCAAAATCACCATCGTCAAGGTTCCCTGCTCAATCTCCAGCCCGCCGCGTACCAGAGGGGCTGCCGCAAAGGTGGCCGAAACCGCAATCACCGTCTGGATGCCGTCGTTGTAGAGGAAATAGGCCAGCAGGAATTTGAGCGTCTCCGGAAAACGTTCGACTTCCTTCAGCGTGCCCCACAGTTGCTTGAAACCGATGCTTATGTAACTTTCCCCCGGAGGCAGGACGCGCGCCGCATGGCGGGAACGCAGGCGGCTCCAGGTGACCAGGGAGAATCCTATCCACCACACGCCCGCCGAGGCCAGGTTGATACGCACCGCCAGCCCCGTCGGAACGCCCAGTTTTTCATGCATCTGGTAGAAAATCAGGTTCAGGAAGAGAAGCAGGCCGCCGCCCAGGTATCCCAGCGCCCAACCGTAGGAGGAAACCCGGTCACGCTGGTCTTCACTGGCGATGTCTGGCAGGTAGGAATTGTAGAAGACCACCGCAGCCCCAAAAGCCAGGTTGGCGACCACGAAGAGAATCCCGCCCAGCCACCACAGGGGCTGAGTGACGAAGAAAAAGGCGATGGTGGAAAGGGCGCCGATGGTGGCGAACAATTGCATCAACTGCTTGCGGCGGTGCGAATAATCCGCAATCGCCCCCAGGATGGGCAGGAAGAGCACCTGCATCCCCACCGAGAAGGAAACCGCATACGGGAGGAAGGAATCGGGGGCTACGGGGATGCCGAAGAAACGCGCCATCCCGTCGGGGTAGGCTTTGGCGGCATTGGCGGCCAGCGAAGCCAGGTACGGCCCCAAAAAAACCGTCCCGACGGTGGTGCTGAAGGCCGAATTGGCCCAGTCGTACATCGCCCAGCCAAAAATCTCGCGCTTGTCGTTGATAGGGGGAGCAGATTCGGTCATGCGGCTGCCTTTCTGGGATGGGTGAAAACAAGAGCAAAGGAAAGGTCGAGAACGAATACAGATAAAGGTACCCGCGTTCTGACACAACAAAGTGGCAGCACGTTGAACGGAAACAGCGAAACGGTTGCAGGCGAAACGCGATATAGATGGGAAAGACGCCTCTCGGCTACAGCGGCTTCATCGCTTTCGTTCAGCAGGGCAAGGCAAATATCCTTATCTGTAATTCAGGTAATTGTAGGTGATTTTCAAACAGAATGCAACGAAAAAAGTGCAAAAAAAGCGCAAAAAATTTCAACAGATGCGCGGCAGCAAATCGCCGCTGAGCGGGGTGACGATGCGCTTCGCCCCCAAAGCAGTGCGCATGATGACTTTGCCCGGATGGGCCGCGACCACCTCGCCGATGCGCCGCGCCCCGCTCCCTGCAGGATGGGCGCGCATGGTTTCCAGGGCGGCTTCGGCCTCCTCCGGCGGGACAATGGCGACGAAGGTGCCCTCGTTGGCTACGTAGAGGGGGTCCAGGCCGAGCAGGCCGCAGGCGGAGCGGGCGGCCTCATCCACGGGGACGGCGGTCTCGTCGAAGACGAAGCCCTGTCCCGAAGTCTGCGCCAGTTCGTTGAGGGCGGTTGCCAGCCCGC
>JANTFR010000006.1 GCA_024763355.1 Anaerolineales bacterium | reverse complement strand
GGCCTTGTACTGGATGGCGTCGAAGAGGGTCTCGTTGTCGTGGGCGGAGACGTAGACGACGTTTTCCTGCGGGTCTTGCGTATAGCCTGCGGGCTGGCCGTTGTAGTTGATTTGCGCGCCGGTCACCGGATTGCCCTCGGCATTGATGAGGGGGTAATCAGCCAGGTTGCCCGCCAGGGAGACGCGAATCTGGTCTTGCAGGTCGAGCAGCACGGCTTTCTGGCTGTTTTCGGGCAAGTCGCTGGCTTCGTTGGGGGTGGTGTACAGGCCGGTGACGAAGCCCTGGACTTGCGGCGGCTGGAAGGGGTTGCCGCCCCGCGCCGCGTCGCGCAGACGGTCGTTGAAGGTGCCGATGCCCGTCCCGGCCATGTTGGCCTGGGTGGCGTTCACGCCGCGGGCGTTGTGGGCGACCTCGCCGAAATCCCAGCCTTCGCCGTAGAGGTAGGGGACCCCCACCCCCGGCCCCTCTCCCAAAGGGAGAGGGGGGGAGGACAGCGCGGCCTGGACGGCCAGCATGTCGGCTTTCATGTGGTGTCCCATCAGGTCGAAGCGGAAGCCGTCCACGTGGTAGGCGCGGCTCCACAGCAGGACGGAATCGCGCATCAATTTGCCCATCATGGCGTGTTCGGTGGCGGTGTTGGCGCAGCAGGTGCTGCTGGCGACGTTGCCGTTGGCATCCAGGCGGTGGTAGTAGCCGGGGACGATTTTATCCAGGACGGATTTTTCGCTCAGGCCGCTGGCGTTGGTGTGGTTGTAGACCACGTCCATGACGACGCGCAAGCCCATCTGGTGCAGGGCGGCTATCATCTGGCGGAATTCCAGGATGCGGGTTGTGCCTTCGGGGTTGGTGCTGTAACTGCCTTCGGGGGCGTTGTAGTGGTAGGGGTCGTAGCCCCAGTTGTAGCCGTCTGCGCCGCGCGTTTGGGCGACGAAGGCCTGCTGCTGCTCGCTATCGGGCGGCAGGGCGGCCAGGGCGGTGAAATCCGTTTCAGGCCAGGTGCTGCGGTCTTCGTTGATGGTGGCGATGTCGAAGGCCGGCAGCAGGTGGATGTGGGTCACGCCCGCGGCGGCCAGGCGCTTGAGGTGGCGCACGCCGTAACTGTCGGGCAGGGTGAAGGCCAGGTAGGTGCCGCGTAGTTCGGGGGGCACGCTGGGGTCACGGGCGCTGAAATCGCGGATGTGCAGTTCGTAGAGCACGATGTCTTCCGGGGGCAAGGGCGGCAGGGCGTCGGCCTGCCAGTCGGGGGGCATGAGGGCCGGGTCGTCCAGGTTCACAATCTGGCTCCAGGTGGAGTTCATGCTCAGCCCGACGGCATAGGGGTCGGTGACCTGTGAAGTGACCACTTCTCCCTCTTGCCGCACGAAGACGGAGACTTCATAGCGGTAGTACCTGCCTTTCCAGGACGGGTCGCCGGTGATGCTCCAGATGCCGGTGGCAGGGTCGGGGGTCATTGCCCATTCCCTCACCCCTGTCTCCCCTCTCCCTAAGGGAGAGGGGCCGGGGGTGAGGGTGAGAATTAGCCGCACGCGCTTTGCGGTGGGTGCCCACACCCGCAGGGTGGGCGTGTCGCCATTCCAGACGAGGCCCAAAGGTTCGTCGTTGGCGTACAGGTCATCCAGCACGCCGGGGATTTGCAACCCCGTCGCGCCCAGCACCTGCCCGTCGGGGGCTACCACCTGGACGGCAATTTGCCCTTTCAGGATTTCGGGCACCTGCGGGAGGGCGCTATCGGGCACTTTGAGCAGCACGGCAGTCGCCAGGTAGGGCCACTTTGCGGCCAGGTCTTTGGGCAGGTTGTCGCTCACGAATTCCAGTTGGATTTGCTCCCCACCCCGCAGGCCTTGTTGGGTGACTTCGATGCCGCCTTCGGGGGCGTGGAACAGGGTGAAGAGGGCCTTCTTGCCGTAGGGAACCGGCCAGGCGATGTACTGGCGCGTCAGCCAGTGGGCCTGGGCCTTGTTTTTGATGTCGCCCACGCCGGCGACGAGCAACGCCTGTTTGGCGCTTTCGGGGTCGGGGAATTGCTCCCCGCTGCCCTGGATGAGGTAGATTTGGCGTCCCGTTTCGGCGAAGTTCATGGTTTGGTCGGGGCCGGGGTCTTTTTCGTCCCCCCGGTGGACGATGTAGTTCAGGTGGTCGGCCTCCGCGTTGACCTCCACCACCCAGTAGATGCCGTACGCATCCTGCCCGGCGGGAGGCAGCGGACTGCCCCAGGTGACCACGCCCTCCAGGGGCGTCGGCCCCCAGACGTGCAGTCCGAAGCCGTCGTAGTCTTCGGCGGTGCGGCGGTAGTGGATGACCACGTGGGTATCGTCGGGGGGCGGGGCGGGCTGGAGGGAGACGGCAATCGCTTCCAGGGCGGCCTCGGCGCTGGGATACTGGTCGGCGCGTCCCTGGGTGAGGTAGATTTCGCAGCCTGCCTCGGCAAAGGTCAACGTCTGGTCGGGGCCGGGGTCTTTGGTATCGCCCTTGTGGACGATGTAGTTGACGCTCTCGGCGTTCTCGGCGAGGGGGATGACCCAATAGATGCCGAAATCGTCTTGCCCGGCGGGTTCGAGCGGCTCCTGCCAGGTGACCTTGCCCTCCAGGGGCGTGGCGCCCCACACGTGCAGTCCCCAGCCGTCGTAGTCGGCGTTGCGGCGGTGGTAGTGGATAACGGCTTGCTCGCAGGTGGTCTGTCCGGTGGAGGCGGCGAACGCCGGCAGGGCGGGCAGGATGCCGGTGAGCGCCAGCGCGAAACCGGTCAGCAGGAAAATAAGGAGTACGAGAGGGTAAGGTCGTTTGGGCATCGGGTTCTCCGTAAAACAGGAATAGCGTGATTTTACCATCCCGAAATGTAACCGAATTGTTTTGGCTTTCGTCTTATGGGGTGAACGGCCTGCTCATTATGCTCCACAATTTCATCTTGGGCCAATTATTTCAGATATTTCAGACACAAAGGAGATTACCAGCCATGCAGAAATTTATCCTGACCCTCACCGTCTTTGCCCTTGCCTTTGGTATGTTGCTTGCCCCCAACGCCTCCGCCAGTGCGGCCTCTTTCGGGCCGGATTGGGACGCTATCCAGGCAGCGGCGACCCAAATCGGGGCGGATGCCGCGCTTCTCCAGGCGCAAGCCGCCCAAATGCAGGCCGCAGCCGAATCCATCCAGGCCGTGGAGACCGACCCTGAGGTGCTGGACGCCGCCGCCCAAATCATCACCCTGGCATCCCAAATCGAGAGCGACGCCGCCGAAATCGCCGTCACCGCCGATGACATCAACCAGCGCATCGACAACTCCGAAGGCACGACGCTGCAACTCTCTGCCGATATCGGGGTGATGGCCGACCGTATCGGAGAGATGGCTGACCGCATCCTCTGGACGGAAGGGCAAATCGGGGTCATGGCCGACCGCATCGTGACCAGCGAAAATCTGATTAGCGACAGCAGTCTGACCCTGGCGCAGGACATCGTCACCCTCTCCCAAAACGGTACGCTTCTGGCGAATGACATCCTTTCCCTGGTAAGCCAAATTCTTGCAGAACTGGGATAACGTGCTACACTTGAAGCGTAATGCAATCCGTATCTTCCCCGCAGCAGCCGCTCTTCGGAGGGCTGCTGCCTCTTCTATTTCCTGGAGATGAGCGCATGTCCGCCACGGAGCAAGATTTGGTATCCCGTTTGCAGGCCAGCGACCCTGCGGCTTATGAGGAATTGATTGAAGACTATGCCGACATGGTGTTTCGGGTGGCGTACAGGGTGCTGCGAAACGAACAGGATGCTGAAGATGCCATGCAAGAAACTTTCCTGACGGTTTATCGGCGTATCGGCCAGTTTCGGGGCGAGGCGAAATTTTCCAGTTGGCTGTACCGCATTGCAGCCAATACTGCCCTGGACTTGTTGCGGATGCGCAATCGCAAGCAGGACGCCCAGGAACCGCTTGCCGTCGAGGACGACGAGGCCGAGAGTCTTCTTGTGGACGAGGTTGCGCCCCTGCCCGAAGATGCGCTCACGACGCGCGAGACTCTGGCACACATCCACAGCATTCTGGCCGGTATGTCCCCGAAACTGAGTGAAGCCTTCGTTTTGTACGAGATTCAAGGCCTCTCGATGCAAGAAACCGCCGATGCGTTGGGTATTTCGCTCTCGGCGGCCAAAGTGCGCGTCCATCGGGCGCGGCTGTTGCTGCAAAAAGAATTGACACAGTGTTTGTCTGAGGTGGAGGCATGAAAAATCACGAACGATGGGAAAACCTGATTCCCGACTATCTTGGCGGCCTTTTGGGAGAGGAAGACGTTGCCCGTTTCGAGGCCCACCTGAAGGAATGTCGCCGCTGCCGCAAGGTGGTGGAGAACGCCCGCAAGATTCAGGGGAATCTGACTGCCCCTGATGGGGCGCGGCTTTCCCCGGAGGGCCGGCTGCGCTTGTATGAGCGTCTCAACGCCGAGCGGGCGCGGCGCGGGGAAAAATTGCTCCGCATCCCCGATGAATTGCTGGCGCGGGTGCGCGCCAAAACCCAGGCCGCGGGAGATGCTGCCGGAGATATGGCTCGCACGGGAGCGCGTTCGGCCAAACGCATGGGGAGCAAGGGGATGGCTGTCGCAGGGGCCGCCGGACGCGGCATGAAGGCTGTAGGCGGGAGAGCGGCGCGTACGGCGGGCAAAGGGGCGCGGCGTGCCCGCAAAATGGGCATCGAAGCTGCCCGCACTGTCACCGACGTGGGACGTATCGCCACGGAGGAGGTCGCTGAAGTAATCGGCGAGGCCATGCAAAGCCCTTTCAAGGCCCTGCTGGCTCCCCCCCGCATGGCAGGGAAGGCGGCCAAGATGGCGGCGCGGACTGCCAAAGGCGGGTGCCGCATATCTCTGGCGGGAGCGCGCGGCATGGCCGAGGCGGGTTTCGGAACGATGGGGATGATGGGCGAGATGGTGAAACAGCAGGGCAAAATCGCCCGTGCCATGCTGGAAGGCGCGGTCGAGACGGCGCGCTCTTCGGATGCCGTGGCGCGCAAAGCCCTGGAAGGCACACAGAAAGTTGCCCAGGCGCAGCCGAAAGACAGCGGCGACGAGAAGTAACCTCCCCCTAGCGCCGAGACCCGCCGAGACCTCACAGGTCTTGAGACCTGTGAGGTCTGTTGGCGTAATACCTGAAACTATTGACCCTCCTCTCAGGTGTTGTTATACTACCAGTGCCGCACACGAAGGTTGTGCTACCCAAATCCATACGCTGGAATACACCGGTAAACGGGGAGTAGCACCCGCGCAAGCGGGGCGGATTGTCGTCAAGACGGAGAAATCTCCCGGCAATCCGCACGCCACCAAGCGTTAGCGAGACCGTCACCCTCTGGGCGGCTCGCTTTTTTTGCGTCTGCTCCTCCTTCCTTTGCCCACTTTCAGACTTTCCTACTTGCATACTTTCAAACTTCCCCACTTTCCACATTCCTGGAGACTTCATGAGTACGTCACCTCCCCACAACGATTTGCAGACTGAAACTCCCTGGCATGCTTTGTCCCCCGAAAAAAGCCTGGAGCGCCTGCAAACCAGCCTGGAGGGTCTTTCCCCCTCCGAAGTGCAAGAGCGTCTGCGGCGTTACGGCCCCAACCGCCTGCGTGAAGCACCCCGTACCACCTTTTGGCAGATGCTCTGGGAGCAGTTCAACAATTTTGTCGTCATCTTGCTGATAGCCGCCGCCCTCATCTCCGCCCTTCTTGGGGATTATGTTGAGGCTGCGGCTATCATGGCGATTGTGGTACTCAACGCCGTTTTGGGCGTGGTTCAGGAGCGCAACGCCGAGGAAGCCCTGGCCGCCTTGCAGAAAATGGCCGCACCCGAAGCCCATGTCCTGCGCGGCGGCATGCGATTGACTGTCCCTGCCGAAGAAGTTGTCCCTGGCGACATCGTATTGTTGGAGGCGGGTAATTACATTCCTGCTGATGTGCGCCTGCTGGAGACCGTCAACCTGCGCGTCGAGGAGGCCGCCCTGACGGGTGAGTCCGTCCCCGTGGAAAAGGATGCCGACCTGACCCTGCCCGCCGATGTTGCCCTGGGAGACCGGCATAACATGGCCTTCATGGGGACGGTCGTGACCTACGGGCGCGGCATGGGTGTGGTGGCCGCCACCGGCATGCAGACCCAAATCGGGCAGATTGCCGAAATGCTCCAATCTGTGGAGAATGAGCAAACACCCCTTCAGCGGCGCCTGGACGACCTGGGACGCACGCTGGGGTGGGCCGCGTTGGCGGTGTGCGGCCTGGTTTTTGTGGTGGGCTGGGTGCAGGGTAACGACCCCCTCTACATGTTCCTCATTGCCGTCAGTCTGGCGATTGCTGCCGTGCCGGAGGGCCTGCCCGCCGTGGTCACCATCAGTCTGGCCCTGGGGATGCGCGAGATGGTCAAGCGGCATGCCCTCATCCGCCGCCTGGCCTCCGTGGAGACGCTCGGCTCCGCCACCGTGATTTGCTCCGACAAGACCGGCACGCTGACCCAGAACCAGATGACCGTCACCCGCATTTGGGTGGCCGATACCACCTTTGAAGTGGAGGGCAGCGGATATACGCCCGAAGGCCATTTCCTGCTGAAAGGCAAGCCCATCTCTTTGGCCGACTACCCCGCACTGACCACTGCCTTGTGGGTAGGGGCGCTCAACAACGATGCCGTTCTGGAACTGCACGCCGGGGAGGGGGAGAAACCCCGTTACCGCATGGTGGGCGACCCTACCGAAGGCGCCTTGATTGTGGCGGCGGCCAAGACGGGCGCCAACTTGCAGGATTTGCAGCATGCCTATACCCGCGAGCAGGAAATCCCCTTTGATTCCACCCGTAAACGGATGGTGACCCTCCATAACGTGGAGCGCCCCCGTCCCGAAGACCTCTCCCCTTTCACCGATGAGAACGCCCGCCGTTGGGATGTTGCGCTCGTCAAAGGCGCCCCCGATATTATTCTGGACCTGTGTACGCACTATCAGCGCATGGACGATAGCATCGCGCCACTGGATGAGGGCACGCGCGAACGCATCCGCCGGGCGATTGATGCGATGAGCGACGATGCGCTGCGCGTCCTGGCGCTGGCGTACCGCCTGCTGCCGGAGCAGGCCTCCGAAGAAGAGGGCATCCTCGAAGACGTGGAAAAGGAACTGGTCTTCGTCGGATTGGTCGGGATGATGGACCCTCCCCGCCCTGAGGTCGTTCCGGCTTTGGAGACGGCCCGCAAGGCGGGCATCCGCACCATCATGATTACCGGCGATTATCCCAAGACGGCACAGGCTATTGCCCGTGAAATCGGCCTCCTGCGCCCCGGACACGGTGTGCTGACCGGTGCGGAACTGGAAGCGATGAGCGACGAAACCTTACAAGCCCAGGTGGAACAGGTGGACGTTTTCGCCCGCGTCTCTCCGCAACACAAAATGCGGATTGTGGATGCCCTGCGGAAACGCGGCGAAGTGGTCGCTATGACCGGCGACGGGGTCAACGACGCCCCCTCCATCAAACTGGCCGACATCGGCATCGCCATGGGCATCACTGGCACGGATGTGACCAAGGAAAGCGCCGACATGGTGCTCACCGACGACAATTACGCCAGCATCGTGGCCGCCGTGGAGCAGGGGCGCGTCATCTACAGCAATATCCGCAAGTTCGTTTATTACCTGCTTTCCTGCAACCTGGCCGAAATTGCGATTATTTTTCTCTCCACCCTGTTCTACCGCACCTCCCCGCTGACCGCCATTCAGTTATTGTGGCTCAATCTGGTGACGGACGGCGCGCCGGCATTGGCGCTGGGCACCGAAAAGGCCGAACCCGGCATCATGGAGCGGCCCCCTCGTCCACCGGATGAGCCTGTCATCAACCGCTTCATGCAGTTCGGGATAGGCGTCCAGACGGTGGCAATTACCGCTATCACGATGGCGGCTTACGTTCTGGGGCGCTCCCTGCACCCCGAAATGCCCCAATTTGCCGAAACGATGGCTTTCGTGACCCTCTCTATCTCGGAACTGGCGCGGGCCTACACCGCCCGCTCCGAGCGATACCCGCTCTTGAAGATGGGGGTCTTCGGCAACCGCAACATGAACCTCGCTTTTGTCTTTTCGATGGTGTTGGTGCTGGCGGTTGTATACGTTCCCTTCTTGCAAAGGATTTTCGACACCGCCTCTCTCGGTTGGCAACAATGGGAAGTGATTATTCCCCTCCTGTTGATACCTTCACTGGCCTCTGAAAGTGTCAAATACTACCTGCAACGACATAGAGCCTGAATCCGACGGGGGGCTGGCGATTCCGCCAGCCCCCCGTGAAAATTACTTGCCCAGCAGACCGCCCAGCAGGTCTTTGCCCGCATCGAGCAAATCATCTGTCTGGGAAAGGTCTGCGCCGTTTAGGAGCGCATCCAGTTGCCCGGCGATGGAGTCGGGCAATTTGTCTTTCAGGTAATCCGTGACCACGTTGACGGCCTTGCGGGCCATATCCTCGGAAATTCCCGTCTGGGCGGCGATTTGTTTGACCAGTTCGTCCATAGCATCCACCTCCTCAATTAGTGCGTAACGCCTGCCTCCATCGTCTTGGCGGCCTTTACCCAACTTTGGACTGCCGAAAGGGGCGGTAAGCGGCGGACAAGGTTCTTCTCGGCGTTGGCCGCGGCCAGGGTCTTATGCAAGTTCTCCGGGTTGCGCTGGGCCAGTTCCTTGACGGTATCCACCCCGGCGGCTTCCAGCAAATCGCTGTACTCGCTGCCGATGCCTTTGACGCGCATCAGGTCGGCGCGGTTGACCCAATCCAGCAGCATGGATTCGTCAATCCCGGTTTCGGCGGCCAGGGCTTTCCGGCCTCCCTTGTGACCGGCGGCCTTTAGCAGGCCCTCGGTGGTGGTAATGCCCGCCTGCGCCAATTTCCCGGCGTACACGGGACCGATACCTTCGATTTCTTGAATTTTCATAGCGGTTATCTCCTTTGTGATTTTCACAAACGCGAATAGAAACGTGAAACAACGGAACGCATTATACTCCCAAAATCGGCACCGTTTTTGTGATGCAATGGATGCCGCTGTTGGACGGCGTTCAAATTTGCGTCCTTGCGTTGCCACACGCGAGGGGAAAAAAGGGTTGCTTTGATTTTTTGGACTTTGCCCCGCTTTTGCGCGGCAAATCGGCGTTCTCTACCCGGATTCCGGATTTTCTTTTTCCAGTTGCTCTTGCAGCACGGCCAGGCGGGCGCGTTCCTCTTCCAGGTGTTCCTCCAGTTTGGCAATTTGCTTGCGGAGAGACTTTTTCTCCAGGCGATGCCGGAAGAGGGAGGGCGTGGCCGCCAGCCAGCCGATGAGGAAACCGACAGCCAGGGTGAGGAGCAAAAGCAGGGCCAGCGAACCGTCGAAATGCCAGGCCAGGAATGCAATCGTCACCGTGGTGGCATTTTGCAGGGCGAAGACTACGGCCACCAGCGCAATCAACAGGGCCAACAAAATAGAAATGGGCATGAGTTCCCTCCGTGGAACGCGCTTACTCTTCCGCCAGACGCCGCGCCTCGGCAATCCAGGCCTCCGGCTCGATTTTCTGCCAGGATTGCGCCCGGACGATTTCCCGCAGACGTTCCGGCGTCTCGGCGGCCAGGGCTGCAAAAGTATGGATGCCTGCCGCGTGGAGGCGTTCCGCAAACTTGGGGCCGATGCCGCGGATGACCTCCAGCCGCTCGGCAGGGGGCGCTGCCGGCGCGGCGCTTGCCTCCTCCGCCTCGGCGCGGATTTCTGCCAGGGGCGCTTCGGTGATGTCAATTTCCGGGGAGATGATGGGGCGTTTTTTGCGGGGAGCAGGCGCAGGCTTCGCCGGTGGGGCGGCCTCATAACGCTGCCGCCACAGCACGTACACCAGCGCTGTCCCCATCATTAACCCGACCGAAAAGCGTCCTACCAACGGCCAACGGCGGGTACGTTCTAAAATACGCAAAGTTCTTTTCATCATTGCCTCCACAGGACTTCAGGCCAGTGTGCGCTCGTTGCCTGTCCGGCGCGTCAGGCCAATGCTATCGAAATGCTCCAGCAACGCCAGCACGTAGCGCCGCGAAGTGCCCCAGCGGTCGCGCGCCTGCGCCACGGTAATCGTGCCGTGCTGCCGCAAATAATTCACCAGGTCTTCCCGCAGGCGGCGGTAATCCTCCGCCCGAAAGACCACCTCCGCTGAGACGGGAACCAGAAAGCCCAGGTACACCAGCGCGCCGTACAAATCGTTCCCTGCCTGGGCCTGGCACTCCTTTATCAGCGGCGGCGCGACGGGGGAACGGGCAAAGGATGCCAGCAGCGCCTCCGCCTGGGCCTGTTCCTCCGGCGAGAGACGGACAGCGTGTTCCGCCAAACGCACGAACGCGCCCTCCTCCGCCAGCCAGCCCTCCGCAGTCCAGGCGGTCACGAGGGGGAGAAACCAGTCTTCGGGGAGCCGCAAACGGCTCTTGAACTCCTCGCGGGGCATGCCGACCCGCAGCGGGAAGGCGCGGTGATACTCTTCCAGAAGGCGCCGCGCCTGGGATGTGATTTGTTCCCAGCGGGATTCCGCTATCCAGAAAGGAGATGCCTCCGTCCCCGGAAGGGGGCGCGCTGCCCCGCGGGATTGCAAAATCCGGATGTTTTCGCGCACCCCCTCCAAAGGGAGTCCGCTGCGGCGCGCCAGCGCCTCCACATCCGCAATCCCCAGGGCATCCAGCGCCTGGGAGAGCAAATCCACGGGAGAACCGGCGGTCAGCGCCCGGAGACGTTCCAGCACGGCGGCCTTGAAACGTTTGTGGCGGCGTCCGGGGAAGGGGTCCAGCACCGTGCCCCCGCCGATGGTCTCCGGCGGAGAGGGGATGCGCAGGATGAAACGGTCGCCGCGAGCCGCCACCAGGGGAGCCTGGGGTTCGAGTTGCAGCCAGCCTTCCCCGCCGGGCGGGATGGCCTCCTGCCCGATGACGCGCACGCGGGTGAGCACTTCCGCCGCGCCCAGGAAGAGTTTGACGAAGGTGTTGTGCTTGAGGGGGTGTGAAGCCTGCGGCAGGATGCGCACGTGCACGTCGAAGCGGCGGGTGGCCTGGTAGGTGTCGGGGCGGCAGAGTACATCGCCGCGGCGTACCTGTTCGCGGCGCACGCCGGCCAGGTTGACGGCGGTGCGGCTGCCGGGCAGGGCAACTTCTTCGCTGCGCTTGTGGGTTTGCAGACCGCGCACCCGCCCGCGCACACCCTCCGGGAGGAGTACGACCTCATCGCCGACCCGCAAACTGCCGTCACTCAACGTCCCGGTGACCACCGTGCCGAAGCCGGCGATGGTGAAAACGCGGTCCACGGGCAGGCGGGGGCGTCCCGCATCCACTCTGGGGGGGCAATCGTCGAGAGCGGATTGCAGGGCCTGGGTCAGGGCGGGGATGCCTTCGCGAGTGCGCGCCGAGACGCGCACGATGGGGGCTTCGGCGAGCACCGTCCCGGCCAGCGTGTCGCGCAGGTCGGCCTCTACCAGGTCCAGCCATTCCGGGTCGGGGACCAGGTCGATTTTGGTGAGGGCCACGACGCCTGCGGAGACGCCCAGCAGGTCGAGAATGGCAAGGTGTTCGCGCGTCTGAGGCATGACGCCCTCGTCGGCGGCCACCACGAAGAGGGCGGCGTCAATCCCGCCCACCCCGGCCAGCATGTTTTCGATGAAATCGCGGTGACCGGGCACGTCCACGATGCCGACTTCTTCGCCGTTGGGAAGGGTGAACCAGGCGAAGCCGAGCACGATGCTCATTTCGCGTTCGCGCTCCTCGCGCAGACGGTCGGGATGCAGGCCGGTAAGGGCCTCTACCAGGGTGGATTTGCCGTGGTCAACGTGTCCTGCAGTGCCAATGACGCGCATGGTCAGGAAATGTCTCCCGATTCCCGTTCGAAGGTAGCGACCCACTCGTGCACCAGCGTCAGCATGGATTGCAGCCGCCGCGAAGTCAGGTCGGTGGTTTGCTGGATGGCCTCCTGGTGCGCTTTGATTTGGTCATCCAGTTCTTGCAACTGGGTGCCCAGACGCTCCGTCTGGCGCAGGATTTCGGAACGCTGTTCGTCCTGGCTGATGGTGTAGTTGGTCCAACGCTTCTGGTCATCGGCCTTGAAAGTCGTCCACTCCTGGCGGAAACGCTCCTCGGAGAGCCGCTGCATTTCGGAGATTTCCCCGATGCGGCGCTCGACGCGCTCGGCCAGGGCTTCCAGGTCTTGCTGGCTGCGCTTGACGGTCTGATTCATTTCGTCCACCAGACGGAGTTGGGTCTGCACGGTTTCCGCGTTGCGCTCGATGGCCTCGAAACGCTCCTGCCACTCCTTCCAGGCGCGGTCACGCTCTACCTGCCACATGGAAAGCCGCTCGATGAAGGCCTCCTGTGCCTGGCGGCGTTCCTGTTCGGCGGCGTCCAGTTCGGCGACCCGGTTCTCTGCTTTGCGAGACTGGTTCTGCAGCAAGTCTACCTGGGCGCGATATTCGTCGAAGCGTTTCCGCAGGGCGTTGACCTCTCCCTGCACGTCCAGCAGCCGCTTGGTATCCTGGCGGCGGCCTTCGTCAAGCAGGCGGTAGGTGCGGCCAAAATCTTCCACGGAATGGCGCAGGTCTTCGACGCGCTGGCGCATTTCGCCCATTTCACGCCGCAAGTTGACGGTCTCCGTGCCGCGGGTTTCCAGCGCTTTTTGTAAGTCAGGAATGGATTTGAGCGTTTGCCGCAAGGATTCCAGGTCGTTTTCCAGGTTGCGCATTTCCACCCGGCGCAGTTTTTCGTTGTCTTCCATGGCCTTGCGGAGTTGTTTTTCCAGGACTTCGACGCGCTGGCGGGCATCCAGGCGAGTTTGCAGCAAACTCTCGTCCATCTGGTCGAGACGATTGGTAAGCGTTTTCAGGCGCGCTACTTCCGCTCCCAAATCTTTGATTTCCTGCTGGGCGGCGGAAAGCAGGCCGTCGTAAGCGCTCAGGCGTTCTTGCAGAGAAGCAATCGTTGCCTTGTCCCGTCGACGTTCTTCGTCAAGCCATTCCAGTTTTCTTGCGAGTTGGTCTATGTCCATAATTTACGAGTGTTCACGAATATCCACGAATGTACACGAATTTGCACGAATTGTATGTAGTGGGCAGTGCAGCCTGAATTGCCCGCTTGCCATTTGCAAACTTTTATACTTTCATACGCCCGCGATTATAGCACGTCCCTCTACAAGTGCGGGAAGAGGCCTCCCAGGACCTCCAGGAAAGGGAAAATCAGGCGGGAGAGCATCCCGCTGGCGAAGAGCAACGTGATTCCCAGAAACAGGATGATGCGCATGCTCCGCGAAGGTATTTGCCACCTTGCGGATTCTCCCATTGCCAGGACAGCGAGGGCGCGCAATCCGGCGCCCATCATACCCGCCAGGCCGGCCAGGTATGCCGCTCCCCATAGCGGAGAGAGCATCCCATAGGCCCGCCACAGCGCCATGCGGACGGGAAACGCGGCCAGCAGAGGGTATCCGGCCAGCGTGAACAGCGCAACCAGTATCCCCGCCGCTTCCAGGGGATGGGAGCGGGCCGCGCCCTCCAGGGCGGCGAAATCCAGTTTCCCTCGCAGCGTGCGGAGACGTGTCAGCGCGAAGGCCCCCCATGCTCCGGCGATGAGATGCGGCCATGCCGCCGCGCTGAAAAGGAGCAATCCTTGCGATGGATACAGCGCGACGGCCAGCAGCGCCGCTCCGCTTTCGGCCATCAGGACGTACCCCCAGATGCGCCCCAGGTGCGTCTCCAGCAGGGCCAGGATACCGCCAGCCAGCAGGGTAGCCATCCCCGCAGAACGCAGGTACACGAGGGTAAAAGGCGCTTCCCGCAGCCAGGCGTAGGTATCCAGCAGACGCAGCCCCAGGAGCATCCCAGCCCACGGCAGGAAGGTGAGCAGCATCCCGGCCGCGTATACCCGCCCGCTGCCTTGCAGGGAGGGATACCACACGTGGAAGGGGAAAACGCCCAGCAAAAACGTGATGCCGATGGCCGTCAACACACTTGCCCGCAGCGCAAGCGCCTCCTGCCCGGAGAGAGCCTCCACGCTTGCCAGCATCCATCCGACGAAGAGCAGAAAAAGCAGCGCCAGCAATTGTAGCGTGAGGAAGCGCAAGACGGTTTTCCCGGCCTCCCCCTTCCGCCAGACGAGCGCCGGAACCCAGGCCAGAGCGGCGAAGAAGAGGAAAACGGGCGCATAGACAAAAGGCTGGACAGCAAGCGCCGCAATCCCCAGAGGAACGCTGAGCAAGGCTGCGCTTGCCAGGAGAGGAGAAGCCTCCACCCAGGCCGCGCCCGCCGTCCACAGGAAGACGCCCCCGTAGAACCACACCAGCCAGGGGCGGGCGGCATTCGTCAGGAGGATGTTTCGCCCGAAGAAATTCCACCCTCCGGCCAGCAAAAACGTCCGCCCGAAAAGGACAATCGGCTGGTCTATGGGCGTCACGGAGGCCGCCAGCGCCAGCAGCGCGGCGAGGCCGGCGGCAAGCGGGGCGGTCAGTTTCGGTCTCCACCCCGCGGTGAGCAGGAAAACGCCCCCCACGGCCAGGGGGAGAAAAATCCACACGGCTACGGCGTTCATTCCGTTGCCTCCGCGGACGGCAGGGAAACCCCGACCAGCGCCAGCGCGATGTGCAGCCCGGCCAGGAGAGCGGCGATGAGCAGGGAGCGCTCCACGGCGGCGTAGGCGATTTCGAAGCCGGTCAAAACGGTGAGCCAGCCCACGACGACCCGCGGGGGGTGCAGGGTAAACCCCAGTTGCAGTAATCCGCTGCCCATCAGCCAGGCGGCGGCCAGGAGCGTAGCAGGCTGGATGCCGGGAACGGCCTGGAGCAAATCCGGGAGCAGGGAAACCACGGCCAGGAGCACCAGCCCCCCGGCCGTCAGGCGGAAAATCGTCTCGCTCCATCCGGCCGTCCCCGTTTCCTCTTGCGGGTGGGCGGCAACCGTGCTGAACACAATCAGGACTGCGCCCCAGCCGGCCAGGGCCTTGACCAATGCCATGCGCGGCGGCCACATCTGGGCGACGAGAAAGGCTGCCGCGGCGTATTGCAATCCCAGGGCGGTCAGCGTACTGCGCCATCCCCTTCCGGCGAGGAGCCACAGTCCGCAGGCTGCCAGAAGGGCAGCGCTCACACTCGTCCAGACGTTCGTCACTGCGGGCCTCCGGAGAATAAAGCCGCTATCAGCACCAGCAGCAAGACGAGCATCCACACCAGGCCGCTTTCCCCCTCCAGCGTGGCGGCGAATTTTTGGGAGATGACGGTCAGGAAGCGGAAGGCCTCCCACAGACGACGGTAGAGCCAATCAAACGAGAGCAGCCGCCGGAGAGAGGGGAGCAGACTCCCTTTGGGGCGGGGCAGGCGGTCCCCAAAGCGATACATCCCCCAAAGGAGCAGCGCACCCCCTGCCAGCCCGGCCAGATGCTCCCATTTTCCTGGGGGCGCCTCTATCGTCAGCCGCGCCCCCAGAAAAATCCCGCTTCCCAAGAGGATGGCTATCCCGAAGACATAAGCGGCGCGCTCCCCGCGTGTCAAAGGCGGAGAGGGACTTCCCGGCCACAGAAAGCGCACGTAGCCGACGGTCATCAGGAAGTGGACGGTCATCCAGAGCCAGGAAACGCCGCCCCCAAGCGGCAGGTAGCCCTGGGCGGCGCTCCATCCCGGCGTGTAGGGCAGCCCGACCAGGAGGGCCGTTGCCAGGAGGGGAATCCAGGCCAGGGCGGGTTCCCGCAAGGAGGTCAGAAAAAGCGTCCCGCCGCAGACTATCATCACAATCCCCCACGAAAGGGCGGCGTAGGGATTCCCGTTCAGCGCGGCGCCGACCGCCAGGGAGGAGATGCCCAGCACCCAAAAGGGGCGTCCATCCAGGGCGTTGGGGGCCATTAGCCAGTTAAGCGCCCCCGTCAGCCCGGCTGCCAGCGCCGCGGCCATCAACCACGGCAACAGCCCGCCGCGGACGATTTCCGTCAGGAGCCACAGACTGGCGGCGGGCGAGACCAGCCGCAGGGTGGTTCCCAGCCCCTGGCGCAAGGGTTGCGATTCGCGCAAAAAAGGGGCGTGGGGCGGAAAAACTCCCAGGCGCATGGCGACCGCCAGGAGCAGGACAATCTCATAGGCCGCCGGACGGAGGATGCGCCCTCTGGCTCCCTGAACCGCTGCCAGCCAGGCGACCAGCATCATGCCTCCGAAACGGGCGGCAAAGAGCGCAACTACCCGGCCGCGCTCCGTGTTGGTGGGGGCCTGGAAGAGAAGCACGCCTAATTCGAAGGCGTCCAGCAAAGCCCACGCCAGGGTGAGGGTCAGGAAATTGGCGGAGAAGAGGGCGGCCATCCCCGCCAGGAGGACGAAAAGGCCGCTTCCCCAGGCCAGCGGCTGGCGTGCGCCCCGCGCCGGGGCGGTCAGGAGGACGGTCAAGGTGAGAGCCGTCAAACTAAGCGCGAAGGGCCAGGAGAAAGTCTGTACCCCCAGCGATAAACTTCCCTGCGGCCACCAGGGAATCTCCACGGCCGGGCGCGGCTGGAGGAAGCCGGCGGCGAGCACCGCGGCGTATAGCCCCATCGCCAGGAGGGCGAAAAACATCCAGGGGGAGCGCCGAAGGGAGGGCATGGCAGGGGGAAGGAGATGGTCACGTTCCAAAGTGACCATCTCCTGGTTGGGTTGTTACAGCACTTCCCCCGCGTGCCGTTTGATGAATTGTCCCATGCCGCGATGTCCCAGCCAGCGCTCGTTCTCCACAATCAGGCGGCCGCGCAGGAAGACTTTTTCCGGGTAGCCGGTCAGGCGCCAGTTTTCGTAGAGGTTGTAATCGGTGCGCTGCTGGGAGTGCTTGACGCCGTATTCCACCTGCTTCTCCGGGTCCCAAATCACGATGTCGGCGTCGGAGCCGGGCAGCAAGGCCCCCTTGCGGGGGTAGAGACCGAAGATTTTGGCCGCGTTGGTGGAGGTGTAGGCCACGAACTGGTTGGGGGTGATGCGTCCCTTGACGACCCCTTCCGTCCACAGGACGGGCATGCGGTCCTGCACGCCCGGCAGGCCGTTGGGAATTTTGGTGAAATCGTGCGCCCCCAATTCCTTGCCGGGGATGGCGACCGGTTGGCCTTCGTAGAGAATGGGCGTGGTGCCGTCGTAGAAGAAGGGGCAATGGTCGGTGCCTACGGTCTGGATGATGTTTTGTTCCAGGGCTTCCCACAGGCGGGCATTGTCGGCGGCGGTGCGCATGGGGGGAGAGCAAATCCACTTGGCTCCGTCCGGGCGGCGCAAATGTTCGATGGTGAAAAACAGGTACTGAGGACAGGTCTCGCCCATCACCGGGTAGCCGTGCTGACGGGCGTACTGAAGCATATCCACGCCTCCTGCGGTGTTCATGTGGACGACGTAGAGAGGCGCTTCGGCCACCGCAGCCATGCCGGCCACCCGCAGGATGGCCTCCGCCGCCCCCTGAGGAGGCCGCGTCAGGGCGTGCCAGACGGGTTCGGTGTGCCCGGCGGCCAGGGCTTCCTCCACGAGGACTTCGATGACGTCGCCGTTTTCGGCGTGGAGCATGACGAGCATCCCGTGTTCTTTGGCGATTCGCAGGGCGCGGAAGATGGAGGCGTCGTCCAGGCGCAGCCGCCCGTTGTAGGCGGTGAAGACCTTGAGGGTGGTGATGCCCATTTCCACCAGGGAGGGGATGTCGGCGGCCACCTGAGGGTCGAAACGGGTCAGGTTCATGTGGAAGGAGTAGTCGATGGCTGCCTTCTCCGCCTTGCGCCGCCAGATGTCTACATCCCGTTGAAAAGTGCTGCCGGGGTTTTGGACGACAAAATCCATGACCGTGGTGGTGCCGCCAAAGGCCGCCGCCTTGTGTCCGGTGTAGTGGTCGTCCGAGGAGACGGTATCGAACATCTCCAGGTCGAAATGGGTGTGAGGGTCAATGCCGCCCGGCATGATGAGCTTGCCGCGGGCGTCAATCACCTCGGCGCTGGGATGGGAGAGATTTTGCCCGATGAGGGCGATGCGTTCTCCCTCGATGAGCAGGTCGCCCTGGAAGGTTTCCGAGGCGGTGACGATGGTTCCGTGTTTGATGAGGATGGCGTTCATAGATGAGGAGATGGGGTAGATGTGAGGATGTGAGCAATGGGATGGGGGCAAAGTGCGGAGGCAGCGCGCCTGCCTCCCATCTACCCAATTTTACCGTCTTTGTCCTCCCAGCCAACGAGAAAGACCAGAATTTCGGGAGGTATCTCCGGCGTGGAGGGGGCGGCGCGGTATTGGGCGGCGTTTTCGGCGCGCTCGCGCAGGGCGCTCCACAGGCGGGCGCGTTCTTCGTCGCGCACGGTCAGGTCGCGCAGGGATGCGGCGTTGTGCAGGTATGCGCCCGTGGTGTAGAGAAAGGTCAGCCGCCGCCACTTGCCGGCCAGGATGGGACGCGGCAGCGGCTCCAAAGGCCCAATCTGGATTTTGTAGTAGGTTTCGTTGGCGCGGGGGTGGTCGGGTTCGTCTTGCAAGAGTTGGGCGCGGGTGGTCAATTCGTGGCCGCGCACCTCGGCGACGTATTCGATGCGTCCGCCGCGTTCCCCGAAACTGGCAGGCTGGTAGAAGGCCAGGTAATCCACGGCAATCACTTTGGGAGCCGAGCGCATCGGGATGCGGTACCAGCCTAAAACCCGGGCGATTTCCAAATCCCGCGGGGCAGGGAGGTAGGCAACCAGCACGAGAGCAGTAGGAGCAATCATCGGAGTGACCTCACTTCCCGAAAAGCACCTGCACGTCGTCGGGGGTCAGGTTCTTGAAGAAGGCGCTTTCCGTGCTAATCAACTGCTGGACGAGGTTCTTCTTGCGCTCCTGCAATTGCAGGATTTTCTCTTCCACCGTATCGCGGGTGATGAATTTGTACACGAACACAGGACGTTCCTGCCCAATGCGGTGGGTGCGGTCGGTGGCCTGCATCTCCACGGCGGGATTCCACCAGGGGTCAACGTGCAGGACGTAGTCGGCAGCCGTCAGGTTGAGACCCACACCGCCCGCCTTGAGGCTGATGAGGAAGAAGGGGATGCTCTTGTCTTCCTGAAAGTGGTCCACGTGCTTCTGGCGGTTGGTGGTGCTGCCGTCCAGATATTCGTAGGGGATGCGCTGCTTGTCCAGCTCGCGGCGCAGGAGGGTGAGCATCTGGACGAACTGCGAAAAGACCAGCGCCTTGTGCCCCTCGGAGCGGAGCGTTTCCAGCGTTTCCAGGATGACTTCCATCTTGCCCGAATCGCCGCGGAAATTCTCCTTGACGAGTTTGGGGTGGTTGCAAATCTGCCGCAGGCGCAGGAGACCCTCCAGGATTTTGAAGCGGGCGCGGTGCATGCCCTCCGACTCCATCACGGAAAGGAGTTGTTTGCGGTAGTAATCCCGCGTCCGGTGGTAGAACTTCTGCTGCGCCGGTTCCATGTCGCAATAGAGCACCCGCTCGGTGCGGGGCGGCAGTTCGGGAGCGACCTGGTCTTTGGTGCGCCGCAGGATGAAGGGGTACACCAGCCGCCGCAGGAAGGCGGAGGCCTCTTCGTCCTGCTTCTTCTCGATAGGGGTGCCGAATTCCGTCTTGAAGTATTCCAGCCCGCCCAGCAAACCGGGGTTGAGAAAGGTGAACTGCGACCACAATTCAAAAGTGGTGTTCTCCACCGGGGTACCGGTCATCACCAGACGGTGTTCGCTGTTCAATTTGCGGGCGGCGCGGCTGGTCTTTGCCAGCGGGTTCTTGATGGCCTGGGATTCGTCCAGCACGACGTAGTGGAAGCGATACTTTTTCAGCATCTCGATATCGCGCAGCATGGTTCCGTAGGTGGTAATCACCAGGTCGTAGTCGTCGAAGGCAGGCTGCTCTTTGGCGCGGGTCGGCCCGAAGTGGAGGGTGACCTTCAACGAAGGGGTAAAGCGTTCCGCCTCGCGCTGCCAGTTGACCAGCAGGGAGCGCGGCACCACAATCAGGTCAGCGGCCTGGGCGTGGCTGTTCTCGCGCAGGGAGAGCAGGAAAGCGAGCACCTGAACGGTCTTGCCCAGTCCCATATCGTCCGCCAGACAGCCGCCGAACTCGTACTCGTGCAAAAAGTGCAGCCAGTTGTAGCCCGCCTTCTGGTAAGGGCGCAATTCGCCGACGAAGCCTTTGGGAAGCGGCACCTCCTTGATGCTGGAGAAATTCCGCAGCCGCTCCCGACGGCGTTCGAACTCCTCGTCCGTCTGGAAATCGTCTATCTCCTGCAACACCTGGTCGAGCAGGACGACCTGCTCCTTGCTCATTCGCATCCCTTCTTCGGTTTCCTCGGTCATGCCGAAGAGATGACGGTAGCGCTTGACCCATTCTTCGGGAATCTCGCCGATAGTGCCGTCCGCCAGTTTGATGTAGTGCTGCTTTTTACGGATGGCGCGGCGCACCTCCCTCCAATCTGCTTCCGTTTCCCCGAATTTGACTGCCGCCTGGAGGTCGAACCAGTCAATCCCCGAGGAGACGTTGAGCGAAAGCGAGGGGCGGTGGCGGTTGACCCGTACCGATTTGAGATTCTCCTCCCCGTAAATCTCAAAGCCATCTTGCAGCAGGATGGGTACTTTCTTGATGAGGAAATCCACCACGTCCACGCGGGTGCGCAGCAGGAGGACGTTGTCGTCGTATTCCTTGCCGGAGCGTTTGAGACCGTAACGTGCGCTGCGTACCTTTTTGTAGGTCTCCTCTTCCCATTCCGGCTGGCGCGCTACCTCCACGATTTGCCAGTTGTCGGGGTCGAATGTCGTACTCTGAGGTGGAAGGGAAGCCTCGTAGGGGAAGGCGTAGTTTCCGTAAGCGAAATGCAATTTCGCCAGCAGCACCCCCTCCTCTTCGGAGAGATACAAACGCGATACGGGCTGTTCCACCTCCACGCGCTCGTGGGTCAGTCCCCTGGAGCGGACTTCTAACCCGGAAGAGAGCAAGTCGGAGATTTCAGCGGCGAACTCTTCCAGTTCCTCCTGAGGAACTGTGGCCGCACTCTGGAGTTCCTGCAAGGAGGCGATGGTCTCATCCCGCGCGTAGGCATCCTCTATCCGCAGAAGTTGTGCGCCGTTCCGTACCCACATGGGAGCACGGGTGGTCAGTGGAACATAAGTGGATTTCAATTTTATCGGGGTTGTTCTCCCACTGATGGTTTCTCCCATCCAGGTCAGCGCAAATTCAAGGTCCTCTCGCTTGCGTTTCAGGCTCAGCACCGGACGTACCCGTAGCAGCGGAGTGAGCGCTTTTAGTGGTGCGCTTTTGCCTGTTTCCATCAAGGGAATTTTGTGGTCTGTTACCAGGTCCAGCAGGTCGCCCAGGGCGTCTTCGGAGGATGACGAATAGTAGTAACCGTAAGACCGGGAGCGCGAGGATGCATGTTGCCGCAGCATCCGCACCAGGGGGGCGGCTTCTTTTGGCGCGTTGATGCACCCCTCGATAGAGAAAGCGGACGTGACAGACTTGATGTAATCCGTTATCCAGGGATTGTGACGCACCAGGTCTGCGAACTCTTCTGGAGAGAGGGAAGGAATGCTTTCCAGGATGTCGGGCGGCAATTTGTCCAGCCACAGGCGGCGTGGCTGGAGATAGTAGTTTCCCCAATTGTCCTGGGAGAGAAGCACAAAGAGCCAGTATGGTTTTCCGAGCCGCGAAGTAGCGAGTTTCTTCTTCCTCTTCAGAACATCTTCGTTTTTCAGGTATCCCAGTTGCCAGCGCCAGGAAGAAAGCACTTCCTTTTGGAGATACTTCTCCACCGCGAGAGAAACAGCCACGGCATGGGCACAAAAATAGCCCTTACGCGCCCGCACGCAGGAGCACTGGAAGCCGAGGTGTTGTTGGTAGGTTGCCAGTTCCACGGTGAATGTTCCCCGCCAGCCGTCGTTCACCGTGCAGACAGCACGCTCAAGCGAGGCCTCGAGAATGGACACTTTCCCTTTAGTGAACAGCGAGTTCCCGCGTTGGTAATCCTGCGGATAGGCCCATTGCTTTATCAATTGCGGCTTCAACCAGGTCAATAAATTGGGCATACTTTCGGGGGGGTAGATTTGTGGTGGATGGTCAGTCAGATGCTTCCCATACCCATACGCCGCCGACCATCACCCGCTGCGGGCGCAGGTTACGGATATCTTCAGGGGGCAGGGCGAAGGGGTCTTGCGGGAGGGCAATCAGGTCGGCCAGAAAGCCGGGACGGAGTTGCCCCAGGCGGTCTTCCATGCCGGCAGCCCAGGCGGGGCCGGTGGTGTAGGCGTGCAGGGCCTCCCACAGGGTCAGGCGTTCGGCGGGATACCAGCCCCCCTCGGGGGAACCGTCGGGGCGGCGGCGCGTCAGGGCGGCGTGCAATCCCCAGAAGGGATTGGGCGATTCCACGGGGGCATCCGAGCCGAAGACCAGGCGCGCCCCCGATTCAACCTGGGTGCGCCAGGCGTAACTCAGGCGGGCGCGTTCCCCCCAGTAGCGGTCAGCGGTCTCCATGTCCGAAAGAGCGTGGATGGGCTGCATGGAGGCGATTATCCCCAGTTCCCCCAGCCGAGAGGCGTCGGCGGGGTGCAGCACCTGGACGTGCTCGATGCGGTGGCGCAGGGGGGGCAAAGCGCGCTCCTTTTCGAGAGCGCGCAGGCGTTGATAGGCTTCCAGCACCTCGTGGTTGGCGCGGTCGCCGATGGCGTGGATGGTGAGGGACAGCCCTCCCTCAACGGCCTTGCGCCCGAATGCGTAGATTTCCTCGGCATCCAACAGGGCCAGGCCGCGGTTGGCCTCTTCTCCCTCGTAGGGTGCGAACATAGCGGCGGTGCGCGGGCCGAGCGCCCCGTCGGCGAAAGCCTTGATGCCGCCGAGCCGCAACTGGTCATCCCCAAAGCCGGAACGCAGCCCGACAGTCAGGATTTCATCCAGCATTTCGACGGGGAGATTCTTGAGGACGCGCAGGCGCAGGTCGCCGCGCCGGTGGAGGGTTTGCAGAGCGATGAAACTCTCCCGTCGGTCGAAATCGTGCAGGCCGGTCAGTCCGAGCGCCCACAGGCGAGGCTGCGCCTCCCGGATGGCGCGGAGAATGTCTGCGGGGGTTGGGGCGGGGAGGGCATTTTCGAGGAGGCTCATGGCGGCCTCGAAGAGGATGCCGTCCGGTTCTCCGCGGGCATCCCTGCCAATGCGCCCGCCCTGCGGGTCGGGGGTGGATGCGGTAATGCCCGCGGCGCGCAAGGCGGCGCGGTTGGCCCAGCCGGCATGGAGCGATTTGGCCGTCAGGTAGGTGGGGCGGCCTGGAGCGGCGGCCTCCAGCATATCGGCGTCCGGCCAGCGCCCGGCGGAGAGGTCGGGCCACGCATTTTGATTCCAGCCGTGCCCCAAAATCCAGGTTCCCGGCGGGGTTTGGGCGGCGCGCTTGCGGATGCGCTCCAGGCAGGCCGCCAGGGTGGGGGTCTCACAGGGCACTTTGTGGAGGCTGAGAGCGTAATGCCGCAGGTGGAGATGGGCGTCCGTCAGGCCGGGCAGGATGGTGACGTTTTCCAAATGCTCGCGACGGGCGCGGGGATAGTCCTCGCGGAGGCGCTGCGGGTCGCCCCAATCCAGGATTTTGCCCTCCGAGATAAGGAGCGCCTCGGTGAGAGGCTGGCGGGGGTCCAGGGTGTGGATGCGGGAGGCGGTGAGGAGGAGCATAAACGGACGGTCGTCTGTGGTCTGTGGTCTGTACCCTATTTCAATCCAGCAAGCGCGCCAGGATGGCTTCCAGTTCTTCTTCCGAATAGTAGTGCAGGGTAATCGTGCCGCCTTTCTTGCCGTGTTTGAGGCGCACTTTGGTGCCCAGGCGAGCGCGCAGGCGTTCTTCGATGTCCCGCAGGGCGGGGGAAGGCTCCGCTTTACGGGGAGAGGCCGGGCGCTCTCCTTTCAGTTTCCGCACCAGGTCTTCGGTTTGACGGACGGTGAGGCCCTTGGCGAGCACGGTTTGCAGGGCAGCGGCCTGGGCCTGGGGGGTGGGCAGGCCCAGCAGAGCGCGGGCATGTCCCTCGCTGATGACGCCCTCCAGCACGGCTTGCTGCACGCTGGGAGGCGCCTCCAGCAGGCGCAGGGTGTTGGTGACCGCCGAGCGGCTCTTGCCGACGCGCTGCGAAATCTCTTCGTGGGAGAGGCCGAAATCCTCGCTCAACTGGCGGTAGGCTTCGGCGGTTTCCAGGGGGTTGAGGTCGGCGCGCTGCACGTTCTCGATGAGGGCCAGTTCGAGGAGTTCCTGTTCGCTGGCCTCGCGCAGAATGGCCGGGACGGTCTTCAGCCCGGCCTGACGGGCGGCCTGCAGGCGGCGTTCCCCGGCGATGAGGGTGTACTGCCCGGGCGTGGAGCCGCGGGTGACGATAAGCGGCTGGATGACGCCGTGCTCTTGAATGGATGCAGTCAGTTCTTCCAGGTCTTTAGGATGGAAGCGAGTGCGCGGCTGCCGCGGGTTGGGCTGGATGGCTTCCACGGGGAGTTGGCGTACGCCGCGGGAGGCGCTTCCGCCGCTGCCGGGAATGAGTGCGTCCAGTCCTTTGCCAAGTCCGGTTCGTTTTTGGGGCATGAGAGGGGAGGGTGAAATGATGAGGTGGGAATGTGGAGGGTGCGGGTGATGAACCGATGAACCAACGAACTAATGAACCAATGCAACCAATGCAACCAATGCAACCAATGCAACCAACTACCCGACTGTTGGACTGCCCACCCCATCCCCGGCGAGCACTTCGCGGGCCAGGGCTTTGTAGGCCAGGGCGCCGCTGCTCTCGGGAGCGTAGGCGGAGATGGGCACGCCGTAGGAGGGAGCCTCCGCTAGGCGGATGCTGCGGGGGATGAGGCTCTCGAAGACCTTGCCGGGGAAGTAGCGGCGCACTTCATTTACTACGTCGTTGGCGAGATTGGTGCGTTTGTCGAACATGGTCAACAGCACGCCGCGAATCTCCAGTTCCGGGAAGACCGCATCCCGGACGCGTTCGATGGTTTGGAGCAGTTGTCCCAGGCCCTCCAGGGCGAGGTACTCGCACTGCACGGGGATGATGAGGCCCTCGCGAGCGGCAACCAGCCCGTTGAGGGTCAGCAACCCCAAAGAAGGGGGACAATCCACCAAAATGTAGTCATACCGCTCCCGGACGGTTTCCAGCGCTTTTTGGAGGCGCGTTTCACGGGCCAGTTCGTTGACCAGTTCCACCTCCGCCCCGGCCAGGGAGGGTGAAGAGGGCAGCAGGGAGAGTTTCAATCGCGGGTTGTGCAGGATGAAGTCGCGGGGAGAATTGCCGTCCAGGAGGCTTTCGTAAGTGCCGCCGCGCACTTCGCGTTTCTCCACCCCCAGGCAGGATGTGGCGTTGGCCTGGGGGTCCAGGTCCACCAGGAGGACGCGCTGCCCGTAGTAGGCCAGATACGCGCCCAGGTTGATAGCGGTCGTGGTCTTGCCCACCCCGCCTTTCTGGTTCACGATGGTGTAGATGCGTGCCATAGGTTCAGAAGACCTCAACCGCGGTGTGCTCGATTTCCTGCGGGGTAGGGATGCTTGCCAGCCCGCGGCGGGTGACGGAGAAGGCAGCCAGGCGGGTGGCGAAACGGGCGGCCTCCCAGGGGTCCTGGGTGTGCTGCAGGCGGATGAAGAAGGCCGCCGCGAAGATGTCGCCTGCCCCGGTGGTATCCACCACCTCTACAGCGGGAGGGCGGAAGCGACGCACGTCGCCGTGCCAGTAGACTCGCGCCCCCTCAGCCCCTTCGGTGACGACGATGACGGGGCAGGCGTGAACCAATTCCTCGATGCGGCTCTCGTCCCCGTCAATGTCCTCCACGCTGAAGACGGCTGCCGAGGCGTTGCCCAACACGAAGCGGGCTTCCGGCCACTCCCCGGCGCGCACCAGCCCGTCGGCGCGCCACTCCCGCAGCCAGCCCTGGGGTGTGATACCTATGAAAGAGTCGGGGAAGTAGCGCACCAGGTTGGGCGAGACCTCCTGGGCGACGGGCGCGAGATGCACGAGGGGGGTGGACATCCACGTTTCGGGGATGTGGGGGTAATCAAGGGGCTGGGCGCGGGCCAGAACGTACTGCCGGCGGCCCTGCGGCGTTTCCGTGTTCTCAAAGGTGGTGCTGTGTTCCGCGGGTAGGGTGACGACCGGGATGTCCTCCAAAACGGGGGCGTAGAAATCATCGGCATACGAGGTGACGATGCCAACGCGCTGCCCCAGGCGGCGGGCGGTCAGAGCGGCATAAGCCACCGTGCCACCGACCCGGTAGCCCTGAGGGGTGAGGTCGCGGGTGAGATGTCCGATGAGCAGGTAGTCTATCGGGGCGAGATGTTGGCGTTTGAGCATGGTTGAATTATACCGAAAAAGAGGCCACCAAACGCAAAACGGGCTTCCGATGTTGCCCGGAAGCCCGCTCGCCGTGTGTTTTACTGGTCTTTGGGGAGGATTGTCACCTTGCGGCGGGGTTCTTCGCCCACGCTTTCGGTAGTGACCTCGGGGTGGTCTCGCAGGGCCAGGTGAACAATGCGCCGCTCGCTGGCGGGCATGGGTTCCAGCGCCTGCCGCCTCCCGGTCTTGACGACCTGCTCGGCGAGGCGTTGCGCCAGACGCTGCAATTGCACCGTGCGGCGTTCCCGGTAGCCCTCCACATCTATCACCAGGGGGACGGAACGCCCCAGTTCTTTGTTCACAATGAGGGATGTGATGTACTGCAGGGCTTGCAGGGTTTCAGCCCGGCGGCCAATCAGGATGCTCAAATCCTGTCCGTGGATGTCCACCCAGGCGGTGGGGCGGCGGTGGCGTCCTTCCGGGGGGTTGTAGTGCGCCTCGACCTCGGCCTCGACGTGCATTTTCTCCAGCAGGTCCTGCACGGTTTCTACCACGATTTGCAGAGCGCGCTCGTCTTCTCCGGTCTCTTCGGCTGCTTGGGGGGAGATGCCCTCTTTCTCGGCGGGAGGGGTAACGGGAGCCGCCTCGGGGGTGCTCTCCTCTGCGGGAACGGGAGCCGCCGCGGGGGCCTCCGTTTCTTCCGTCTTGGGGCGCAGGCGGATGTGTGCCGGGCGGGCGCCCAGTCCCAGAAAGCCGCGGCTGCCTTCCTCCAGAATTTCGACCTCTACGGCCTCGCGGGGGAGATTGAGTTGCCGAAGTCCCTGTTGCACGGCTTCCTCGACGGTGGGAGCCTGAATTTCCAGGGGGGCTGTTTGCTCGTTCATATGTACCTCGCTGCTTGGAATGATAACGGAAAGCGCAGCCGCACCCGGTGGGGGGTGCCGCGCCTACGATGCAAAGTTTTACTTGCTGCCAGGGAGCAGGTTGCTCCACTCCAATTTGCCCATGGCGGCATACTGGATGATGGTCATCAGGTTACTGGTGACGAAGTAGAGAGCCAGGCCGGCGGCGTAAGCGTAGGCGAAATAGCCCAGCATGAGGGGCATGTATAGATTCATCATTCCGGTCATCTGGGCGGCCTGGGCGTTGTCGCCTCCGGTGGGGATAGCCATCAACTTGGTTTGCAGGTAGGTGGTGACGACCACCAGAATCGCCAGCACGGGGATGCCGATGCCGAGGACTTGCAGACGTTCCGGCTGTCCCAGGTCCATCCACAGGAATTTGCTGTTGAGAGGGATGAGTTTGGAGGCGTTGATGATGGGGTACAGCGATTTGGAGAGGGTCAGCAGCGGCAGGGGGGTATCGGCCAGGGCGCGGATAACGGCTTGATACAGCCCGATGATGATGGGGAACTGTATCAGGGAGGGCAGGCAGGAGCCGAAAGGACTGACCCCTTTTTCCTGGTACAGTTTCATCTGTGCGGCGGCTAATTTTTCTTTATCGTCTTTGTGCTTCTTCTGAATTTCTTTCCACTCTTTGGATTGCTGCAATTCCTGCATGGCTTTGCCGCTTTCCTGCTGCTTGGCGGTGATGGGATAGAGAATCAGACGCACTAGAATGGTGAAGACGATAATGGCAAGGCCAAAATTCTGCCCCAGGATTGTGTAAATCCAGAGCAGGGTGTTAAGCATGGGTTCAATGATGTAAGTTTCCCACATAGCGGATTTGGGGGGTAGGGGTTAGGGAGTTTAGGAGGTTAGGGGTTAGGAGGTTAGGTGGTTGCTTTGTTTGCGGGCTGCGGTCGGTGGTCGGTGGTCTGTCGTCTGTCGTCCGACCTATTTCTTTTCGGGGGTGAATTGCCAGCGTTTGGCGCCGGTTTCGGCGTTGACGGCAATCAGGAGGGCGTCGCCGCCGGTAGGGGCAATCAGAATGTCGCCGTTGATGGGCTGCGGGGCGGTGTAGAGTTCGCCCTTTTCGACGGAGTATTCCCACACAGGCCCGCCTTTGGCGGCATCCACGGCGTAGAGGGTGCCGGATTCCGTGGTGAAGTATACCGTATCGCCCACCACAAGCCCCTGGGAGACGATGGGACCGTCGGGGATGCTCTGCCATGCCAAACTGCCGTCCTCCATCTTGAGGGCGTAGAAAGCGCCGCTGACATCGCCGACGTATAACAGGCCGCTGGCGGTTTGCGGGGTGGCCCACACCCAGCCGTCGGTAGGAACGTCCCACAAAATGGTGCCGATTTCGGCGTCTACGGCTACCACCTGCTGCGCGAAAGTGCCCAGGTAGAGCACGCCCTCGTGGAGCAGCGGGGCGCTGTTGATAGCGCCTCCGAGGGGCGTTTGCCAGCGGATGCTGCCGTCGGAGGCGTTCAGGGCGTAGAGATTGTGGTCCATGCCGCCCACGTAGAGGACGCCGTTATCCAGGACAGGAGGAGCCCACAAATCCTTCTCGCTGTGGAAGGGAGCATCCCAGATGGGGTTCCCCTCCAAATCGAGGGCGTAGAGGTTGCCCCCCGCGGTGGGCAGGTAGATGGCGTCTTCGGTTGCCAATGGAGAGCCGACGATGCGGCTGCCGGCGTCGAAAATCCAGTTTTCCGTGCCGAGGGCGGGGTCCAGGCTGACGAGGATGTTATCGTAGCCGCCGACCAGCACTTCTCCGTTGGGTGTGTAGACCGGGGGGGCGAAGAAGGTGCGTTTGCGGTCGGCTTCGGCGGGGTACGTCCATTGGAGCGCCCCGGTGGCGGTGTCCACAGCATAGACCTGGTTTTGGTAAGCCAGGAAGGCGGTCTCACCGGCGGGGTCTATGCCCAGGCCGGGCCAACTGGTGGGTGCGAAACTGCCGGAGCAGGCGCTCAAACTGAGGGCGAGGAGGAGAAAGACTGCAATCAGGGGAAAACGTTTCATGAAAGGAGAAAGGGAGAAAGTGTGTAAGTTTGCAAGCGGGCTATGGAACGGGGTCGTAGCCGCCGGGGTTGAAGGGGTTGCAGCGCAGGACGCGCCAGACAGCCATCAGCCCGCCCTTCACGGCCCCGTACTTGTAAATGGCCTGATAGCCGTAATGCGAACAGGTGGGGTAGAAGCGGCAGGTGTTGACCGGCAGGGCTTTGGAAAAGGTCTGCTGGTACAGGCGGATGAGGGCCAGCAAGGCCAGCCGCGGCCAGTATTGCGGCGTGCGCGGCAAATCTGCCAGGCGCGGCTCATCCGAATAGTCGTGCGGCAAGTAGAAGACGGAAAGTTCTTCGTCGTGGGAATGTTCGTGTTGGGCGGTCATACAAAACTTCAAAGCCCGGTGGCGTTGTCCGCCGGTGGAACGAGTAACCCTGCCCGCCGGAAGAGCATTTCCAGGGCGGCCTGCAGGGCGGCGTAATCGGCAGCGTGGATGCCGCGGCGGGCCAGCACTACCACGTCCCAGCCGGGGGCGATGCGGGGCTGCAAGGCGTTGAGCACCGCCCGAATGCGCCGTTTGGCGCGATTGCGTTGGACGGCATTGCCTACCGAGCGTCCCGCCGAGACCCCGAAGCGCAGTTTCCCTTCCGGGTTGGGCAGGACAATCAACACAACAAGCGGGTGGGCATAAGATTTTCCGGATTGCCGCACCCGCTTGAAGTCTGTGGATTGTCGTAGGCGAAATCTGCGCTTCACGCCGCTAACCGGGGGATATCGCAGCGCACAGGGGAAGCGGGGACACTGCCGGAGCAACCTGCCCGCTGTAGTTGGTCTAACTGTTCCAGTTGACGCGCTTGGTGTGGTTGTTCATTTTAGGAGCCAGGCGAACGCGCCCCTTCAGGCGGCGGCGCTTCAGCACCTGACGACCACCACGGGTCTTCATGCGAGAGCGAAAGCCGTGCACGCGCAAGCGGCGGCGGACTTTGGGTTGGTAAGTTCGTTTCGGCATGGTACTTTCCCTTGTCTGTGTTGAGAGTGTCAGACGCGCCCCGGAGGGCGCGCTGCATGGGGCAAACAAAGCGCGGGGTAAATACCCCGCGAAATTAACGCCGCCCGATTATACCCCAAAGAAGGCGTTTCTAAAAGGGCGCGGGAAGATGTTTTTTGGGGGTCAGGGGGTTTTCAGATGGTAGACTTCCAGATGGGGAAGATGCAAAACGGGCTGCGGCCACTCCGCCTGGGGGAGAATCGCCTCCGGCCGGTGCTTTTTGGGATTCAAGATGACCCACAGGGCAGTAAAGTTCCCCGCAGGGTTGCGGTCGGGGAACGCCGCTTTCCCCACGCCCTGCTCGGCGAAGGCAAACCACACCGGGGCGCTGAGCGGATTGGGTGCCAGGATGCCCTCCCCCGGCTGTCGGTGTGCCTGGATATAGGCCACGGCCTGGGGAATTTCATCCAGGGGACTGCGCGTGGTGATGCGGCGGATGCCCGTCTCCCAGGGGATGGCGACTACCCCCAGGATGACCGCGCCCGCCCAAAGGGCGGAGACGACCCGCCTTCGAGGGTGCTGCACCCCCAAAAAGCGCAAAGCGCCTTCCAGAAGCAGCCGCGTCCCGGCCGCCATCCACATCAACCAGACAGGCAGCAAAAAGAGCCATACTTTGGAGATGGGCGCGACGCGCTGGAGCAGCAGGAAGGGAAAGATGCCTGCCAGGGCCGCACCCCACAAGGGAGCGCGAAAACGCCGGGCGCGGCTCCCGAAAATCCAGGCGGCAAGGACGGCGATACTGCCCGCCCATGCTAGGAGCGGAGGCCAGAAAGCGTGCCATTCCTGCCAGGTGTTGCCCAGGCGCAGGGGCAGGTTCTCCCAAAAGTCAGGCCAGGAGAGGGGAGAGACCCAGCGGTTGCCCGCCAATGCCCCCCAGCCGCTGGTGAGCAGGATGGGCGTGTAGAGCACCAGCGCGCCCAGGGCGGCTCCTGCCCCGCAGGCAAATAGTTCCAGCGGGAAAGCGCGGGGACGGGGACGCCCGGCATCTCCCAGCAGCCAGCCCAGCCCCAGCCAGGCGAGTGTCATTCCGAAGGGATACAGCATGATGGGCAGCGTCCAGGCCCCCAACATGCCGACGAGAGATAATCCCATCCAAAGCAGGAGATTGTCATCGCGCAGGAGAAGCGTTGCCAGGGAGAGCGAGAGGAGTGTAAAAGCAGCCACCAGGGTGTAGCCGCGGGCGTTGGTGGCGTAAAGAATGAGCGGATGAGAGACGGCAATCAGGCCGGCGGTTAACAACGCCGTGGGACGGTCGAAAAGCAGGCGGGCGGTCAGGTATCCCAGCGGCACGAGCAGGATGCCGGTCAGGAAAACGGGGAGGCGCACGCTCCAGGGATGCACCCCAAAGGCGGCGGTGGCGTAGTGCACCAGGAGGCTGTGAAAGACGTGGTTGTTGGGCAGGTGGTAGTCGCCGACCACGTAACGCAGAGGGCGGGAAGCGAAAGCCACGTAAGTGTACGCCTCGTCGTACTGCATGGGGGCGTCCAGCCACAGGAAACGCAGGTAAGCCCCCGTGAGGGTGAGAAAAGAGAGCAGCCAGAGCGTGGAAGGGAGGGGACGGCGGCGTAGCAGGCGCAGGATGGCGCGGGCATCAGTCCGCAAACGGGTGGGGAGCCCCACCCAGGAGTGGCGGAGGCTGCACAAAGCGGTTTCCAGGCGTTCTCCTCCGGCGAGGAGGAAAAGAACGCCTGCTGCGGGGAGAAACGCTCCCCAGCGGAGCAAAATTCGGAGACGGGAAAAAATCTGTGGGGTAAGCAGGTCAAGCGAACCGTCAGGGACAAGGGCATCCCCCAGGGGTTTGACGGCGGTGTAGGGCAGGAGGGAGAAGAGCAGGCTTCCCGCGGCGATGAGACTCAGCCAGAAGGCCGCTCGTCTCCGGCAGGAGTGTGTTCGGACAGGGGCGGGCGGCATCATTCAAGCGACGAAGCGGGCAAGGCCGGGGGCGGAGCAGCCCCCAGGCGGCGGAAGGTGACCATCCCAATCAGCAGAGGTAGCCAGAAGGTGAAGCCGCGATAGGCCAGGGCAATCACTGCGGCGGCTTCCAGCGGCACGTACATGGAACGCAGTCCCAGGGTGAGGGCGCCTTCTACGATGCCCACGCCAGAAGGAGTCGGGGAGACGATGAAGAACAGGTAGGCGATAGCGCTGCCGGCAACCAGCGTGCCGATGGAAACGGGTACTTTGAAGGCCAGAAAGACCATCCACAGCACGAGGGTCATCAAGATTTTGTTGCTCAAAGCCAGCAGCACCGGGCGCAGCAAATTTTCAGGGTTGGAGCGGATTTGTCGCAGCCCCGCCACCGCATCGTGGGCGAAGTGACGGGCGCGTTCTTCGGAAAGGTAATCGTGGTGCAGAAAAGGGCGCACGACCTGGTTGACCAGGTGGGCGAGGAAGGCGAGGGCGTTGCCGAAAGCCCGCTCCGAATGGGTTCCCAGGTAAAGCAAAAAGCCCATCAGGGAGGCAATCGCCAGCAAAATCAACGAAGCCCCCACTTCTGCGGCGGTCAGGTTGTTGCGGCGGACGAGGACGATGATGCCTAGCGCCAGGAGGGCCAGAAAACCGGAGTAATCGAAGAAGACGTACAAGGCCCCCGCAATGGCGGCCCGCGCCGGGGAGTATTCCCGATGGCGGGCCTGGGTGATGAAGACGGCCATGCCGCCCATCCCCACGCTGGGCGCGACCACGTTGACGAAGTTGGCCGTGGCTGCCAGCATGAACATTTCTTTCAAGTCTTCGTGGATTCCCAGGGCGCGGTAAATGGATTGGTAGGAGGCGGCCACGTTGACCAGCCACAAAATTTGTATCCCCAATGCTAACAGCAAGAACCGCCAGTCGCCTCGCTTCAACGTTTCGACGACGGCCTGAACCTCGGAAAACTGGCCGATGACGAAATAGATGGCCAGGAGCAGGACAATGGCAACCAGGAGTTTCTTCACGGGGCGATTATACCGCAGCGCCCCGCGCGCACAGGTGGCAGTCACTTCGCAAGTGACTACCACCTGTCGTCACCCGTCGCCTGCCCGCCTCTCATCTCATTTCATGTGCGTCTCACCCAGGGTGACATCCAGCGTAATGTGTTTACCGTCCCGTACCACTTCGATTTCTACTTCGTCGTTGGGGTGGTAAGAGAAGAGGGCGTTGACGAAAGAATGTTCCTCGTTGATGGGATAGTCGCCGACCCGCACGATGATGTCGCCGCGCTGCAAGCCGCCCTTGTCCGCCGGGGTTCCGGGCAGCACCTCGGAGACGTAAGCGCCCCATTCGGCATCCAGGTCGTAGCGTTTTGCCAGGGCCGGGTAAACCGCCTGCCAGCGGATGCCCAGATAGGGGCGGGCGAAGTAACCCTTCTCGATGATTTGCTCGCTAATCAGGCGCACCGTGTTGGAGGGGATGGCAAAGCCTAATCCCTCGGCGACTACGCCGCTAAAGCCGCTGCCGCGCACAATCATCGTGTTGATGCCGATGACCTCTCCGTTGAGGTTGACCAGCGGCCCGCCGGAGTTCCCCTGGTTGATGGCCGCGTCGGTTTGAATCAAATCTTCCATCTGGTAGCCCTTGCCGGTATCCAGGGTGCGCCCGGTAGCGCTCACCACCCCGACGGTGACGGTGTTCTTAAATTCGCCGAGGGGCGAACCGATGGCAATCACGGTTTCGCCGGGCTTGAGGGCATCTGAGTTGCCGAAGACGGCCACGGCGGGCATCTCCCCATCGGCTTTCAGGACGGCCAGGTCTGCGTAAGGGTCGGTGTTGACCACCCTGGCGGAGAGGCTCTTCCCGTTTGCCAGCACGATGGAGACTTTGGTCGTGTTTTCGACGACGTGGTTGTTGGTGACAATGTATCCTTCTTTGGAGATAATCACGCCGCTCCCGCTGACTTGTTGGTCGGGGGTGCGTCCGAAGAAGGTCTCCTGACCGGGAATAACGCCCACTACGGTGACGACCGCCGGGCTGACTTTTTCCACTGTCTGAGTGATGGCGGTTTCGATGTCCGTGGTCTCAACCTGCAAATGGGTGGTGTTGCTCTCGGTGAGGGCGACTTCCGGGGCTTGAGCGGCGGCCTGCCGGCCGTGTGTGGCCGAATAAACGACGGCGCCTCCCACTGCTACGCCGCTCAACCCGCTGATGGCGGCTACCGCGACAACAAAGACGACGTACAAAACGCGTTTCCAGTTCAGGTTCATGCTCGTCCTCCTGTTCTGTGAGAAGTCGGGTTCTGCCTCATCGGTGAGGTGAGGAGAGCCTGTCGTGATTGTGTTGTAGCACGAAATGGTTAGGGGAGAGTTAAGAACAGGTCAATTTTTCGTAAGAATCCACAAATATCCACGAATGGACACGAATATACACGAAGGTGCACGAAGGAAGCGCCAAAAATATGTTGGTCGGTTACGCTCTACCCTGCGGGGTAAAGACTTCCGAGATTTGCGACGAGAACCGCTCTGGACGGACATCGCGCTCCAGAAATCTCGGAAGTCTGGCTCCCCCCCAAAAAAACAAGCGGAGCCGGGGGAATCGACTCCGCTTTAGGGTGTGTGGGGCTGGATGGGTTACTGCTGCCCTTTGAGCACTTCGATGGCCTTGTCCAGTTGGGGGTCAACCTTGTTTTTGATGTCTTCTTCGCTCAGGATGACCACCTGGTCTTCGGTGACGCCGAATTGTTCCAGGTCTACGCCCATATCCCACTGCTCCTGGGAGAAAACGGCGATGGGCACATCGGGGGTCAGACCGATTTCGTGGATGGTACGTTCGTCGGGGGTCAGCCAGCGGGCAATGGTGACGCGCACCGCACCCTGGTCGTTGGAAAGCGGTATCCAATTCTGGACGGAGCCTTTCCCGAAGGTGATGGTTCCCACCAGGGGGGCGCGTTTATGGTCTTGCAGCGCTCCAGCCACGATTTCGGAGGCCGAGGCGGAGCCTTCGTTGACCAGTACCACCATGGGGATGTCGGTAGCCAGCCCGTGGCCGGTGGCCTCGTAAGTCTGGCGGGAGCCGTCGCCGTACTGTTCGTACATGACGACGCCGCTGTCGATGAATTCGGAGGCCACTTCGATGGCAGTTTGCAGGTAGCCGCCGCCGTTGTTGCGCAGGTCGAGAATCAGGCCGTCGGGGTTCTGTGCCAGGAGTTCCTTGAGGGCCTTGTGCAGGTCTTCGGAGGTGCTCTGCCCGAAATCGAACAACTGAACGTAGGCGATGTTCTCGCCCTCAATCATGCGGTAGTCCACGCTGGGGACGGTGATTTTGGCGCGGGTGATGGTCACGTCGAAAGGCTTGGGGACGCCGTCGCGCCGGATGGTGAGGGTGACCTGGGTTCCCGCCGGGCCGAGGACGCGGCGGATGACCAGGTTGCCGTCTATGCCGGTCATGTCTTCGCCGTCCACGGCGATGATTTCATCTCCCGGTTCCAGCCCGGCTTTCTCCGCGGGAGAATCGGGCATCGGGCTGACAATCGTCAGGTATTCGGCGTTGGGGTCCACCCAGGCGCCGATGCCCTCGTACTCGCCGTTCAGCGGGATGTTGGCCTGCTGGTACTGGTCGGGGTCCATGTAGGAGGTGTGCTGGTCCCCCAGGGATTCGAGCATCCCCCGAATGGCGCCGCGCATCATGGCGGTGTC
>JANTFR010000005.1 GCA_024763355.1 Anaerolineales bacterium | reverse complement strand
TTGGATTACATGCTCGCCAAGTGGTACAAACCCTTCCAGCGCCCCCTGCGGATGACGCACCCGCGCGATATTCTCAACCAGATGGTCAGCATCGCCCGCTACAACATGGAGAGCGTCTCGTTTTCCCCCGATTTGATTGACGCGGCTTGCACATCCTATTTCGTCACCATTGGGGAGGAACGCGATTTCGGCGCGAAGGTTGACATCTAACGGTTTATCAACAATTTCATTTCAACAAAAGGAGGCAGCACCATGAAATACGAGATTTTCGGCACAACGATGCCCACCGTGGACGTCCATCTCTCCCAGGGAGAGGCGGTTTACACCGAGTCGGGCGGCATGGCCTGGATGAAGGGCAAGGTCAAAATGGAAACCAACACCAAAGGCGGGCTAATGGCCGGTTTGGGGCGCGCCCTGGCGGGGGAATCACTCTTTATGACCACCTACACCTGCCTTGACGGCGAGGCGATTGTCACCTTTGCCCCCGAAGCCCCCGGACACATCCTGGCGCAGCACCTGGCCGCCGGGGAAAGTCTGATTTGCCAGAAGGATGCTTTCATGTGCGCCGAGAACAGCGTCAAACTGGAGATGCATTTTCGCAAGAAACTGGGAGCCGGGTTCTTCGGCGGAGAGGGCTTCATCTTGCAAAAGGTGACCGGACCGGGCGTGGTTTTCCTGGAGATTCCGGGCGAAGTGCGCGAATATACCTTGGCCGCCGGAGAGGTGATGAAAGTGGACCCCGGTCACATCGCGGCCTTCGAGCCGACCGTCTCTTACGACATCGCCAGGGTCAAAGGGCTGAAGAACGTTTTCTTCTCCGGCGAGGGACTGTTCCTGGCGACTCTCAAAGGTCCCGGCAAAATCTATTTACAGAGTATGCCCCTTTCCAACCTGGCCGCCAAACTGGCCCGCTACATGCCCGTCAAAAGTTCCTGATTCCTCATCGCATGCGACGCGCCCTCCGCTGGTACGACCTCATCACGCTCAACATCTACTTCACCGGCCTGACGACGCTCTCGCAAACGATGACGCCTCTGGTATTGCCCCTGCTCGTGCAGCGCTTTGTCGGCGAAGCCGCGCAGGGGCAATTTTATGGAAGTTTGCGTCTTTGGGGGTTAATGACCGCCGTCCTGGTGCAGGCCGCAGCGGGGACGCTTTCCGACCGCTCCCGCTCGCCCTGGGGACGCCGCCGCCCCTTCATCTTCACCGGCACGCTGCTCGACCTGGCCTGCCTGGCCCTCATCGGATACACCGCCACCCTGGAGGGTATGGATGGCTACCATCTACTGTTTGCCGGCCTGGTTTTGTTGATGGTCTCCACCAACATCGCCCACGGCCCGCAACAGGGCTTGATACCCGACCTGGTTCCCGCGGAGAAGCGCGGCCGTTTTTCGGGAGTCAAGGCCTTGATGGAAGTTCCCCTCCCCTTGATGCTGGTAGCCTTCACCATCGGCCCCCTCGTGGGGAACGGACATCTGGAAGACGCCTTGCTGGTTTTGGGGGCGGTACTCCTGCTCACGATGGGCGTGACCATGCTGGTTCCTGAGGAGACGCCTTCCGCGTCCCCACCGCCCTTTCCCTGGGAGACTTTGCTGCGCCTGGGCGGGATGACCGCGGTTTTTACGCTCGTCATCCTGGGGAGCGGCGCGCTGACGGCCCGCGCCGCCCGCCTGCTGGAGGCCGTCAGTTTGCGCGCCGCCCTGTGGGGACTGGGCCTCATCGGGCTGCTGGCGATGAGCACCGCCATTGGGCTGGGCGTGTGGTTCAGCCTCCGCATCGGGCTGAAAAAGGGTCAGCGCTCCACCGGCGCTTTTACCTGGTGGGTGGTCAACCGGCTGGCTTTTCTCACCGCCACCACCAACCTGGCGGGGTTCACCCTCTACTTTTTTCAGGGGCGCCTGGGATACGCCGGGGAGGGGGCGGCCATCCCGGCCAGCCGGATGCTCTTGCTGGTAGGGGTCTTCATCCTGCTCAGCGTACTGCCCGCCGGCTATCTAAGCGACCGCTGGGGCGATAAAACCCTGTTGGTGGCGGCGGGCGGCATTGCCGCCCTGGGAACCGTGACGCTGCTCTCTGTTCCCCACCTGGGTGTTGTGTACGTCGGAGCCATCCTGCTGGGAATCGCCAGCGGGATTTTCTACACATCCAACTGGGCGCTGGGGACACGCCTGGTGCCGCCCGGAGAGGAAGGGCGCTATCTGGGTATCTCCAACCTGGCCGGAGCGGGGGCGGGAGCCGTAGGAGCCTACATCGGGGGGCCTATCGCCGATTATTTTGCGGCCCACTACCCGGCCAATCCCGCCATCGGCTACATGCTACTCTTTTCCATTTACGGAATCCTTTTCCTTCTATCCATTGGGGCGGCCTTGCCCATTGCGGCGAGCGGGAATGAGGCGGGTTCCGTTTTTTAGCGCGCCCCCTCAGCAATTCCAAGTATGAAGCCACCCGGCGATTGAAATCGCTGCAACAGTTGCGTTCATGTCAAGCCGCCTTGCGGCGGCTTCGCAGGCGTCGCTGCGACTTTAGTCACCGTACCTTGTCAAATTTGAAATTCCTGACGCCCCCCTGAAATCCTTTGACGAAAAAAACATCCTGGCGTATAATCCCTGAGCCGTGGGGAAGTGCTGGAACTGGCAGACAGGCGTGACTTAGAATCACGTGCCGCAAGGCGTGAGGGTTCGAGTCCCTCCTTCCTCACCAGGCTTACTGCGCCCCCGCACGGGGGCTTTTTTCCGTCCCACCGTGGCATCCTGAGCCGACATCTCACATTACTCTGTTCGTAAGGAAGTGCAGCCTTGAAAATCGAGACTACCCCCACTGAGAATCATGAAATCACTCTCACCATCCAGGTAGAGAACGAAGAATTCGAGCGCGCCAAGCGGCGCGCAGCCCGTAAATTAGCGCGCGGCATCAAAATTCCCGGCTTTCGCCCCGGTAAAGCCCCTTACAACGTCGTTGTTCGGCATGTTGGTGAAGCAGCGGTCATCGAAGAGGCCATTGACCAGTTGGCCGATGAACTCTACCCCAAAGCGCTTGAGGAAGCCGACATTACCCCCGGAGCGGCTGGCATTCTCGAGGAAATTACCGAGATGGACCCTCTCACCCTGGTCTTCACCGTTCCTCTGGAACCGGAAGTAACCCTGGGGGACTACAAAGACCTGCGTCTGCCCTACGAGTATGAGGCACCCTCCGAGAAAGACGTGGACGAGTACCTCGACATGCTCCGGCAGCAGCAAGCCGTGGTCACCACCGTGGAGCGTCCCGCCCAGGAAGGCGACATCGTCCACATTGTGCTCAATGCCGAATGGCTGGATGCCCCCGAGGGGGAGGAAACCGCCATCCTCAAAGACCGCCACGTACCGGTATTGATTGAATCTGAAGAAACCGACACCACGGACGAATGGCCGTTCCCCGGATTCTCGCGGCAGGTATTGGGGCTTTCCGCCGAAGATGAGAAAGAAGTGGAATACGAGTACGACGAGGAGGCCCCATCGGAGACCTTCCAGGGTAAAAAAGTGCACTTCCACATCAAAGTGGAAAAAGTGACCGAGCGCGAAGTACCCGAAGCGGATGACGAATTTGCCCAGTCCCTGGGCGATTTCGAGACCATCGCCAATTTGCGCACAACCGTCCACGAGTTACTAGAATCCCAGAGCCGCTCCGAATACGACAAAGATTACAGCAACCGCGTTCTCGACGCCCTCGTAGAACAGTCCGAAATCAAATTTGCTCCCGCCACCCTGCAACGAGAACTGAACAATTTACAGGAGGAGTTTGAGCACAGTCTCCAAGAACAGGGGCTGGACCTGCAAACCTACCTGCAATTCAGTCAGCAAAGCGAAGAAGAACTGGAAGAGGAACTCCGCAAGGCCGCAGAGGCCAGAGTGCGGCGCACCCTGGCACTCTTCCAGTTCTCACAGGAAGAAGAAGTGGAAGCCGGAGAGGATGAAGTCCAGCAGAGCACGATGGAATTCCTGACGCATCTCTCCCAGCAAATGCCGGAGAAGGAATTCCGCAAAATGATTCAAGACCCCCAAGCCCTTCAAGGTCTGATTGGCTCCGTCATGGCGGACCTCATCAACGAGAAAGCCCTCCAGGCTTTGAGCAAGATTGCTCAGGGCAAAGGCGACGAACCGGAGGAGGCCGAGGAGGCAGAAGCGGGAGCGGGGGAGGAAGAAACAAGCGCCCCTGACGCAGAAGATTCATCGGAAGAATCTCTCGAAGCCCCCAAAGCCGAAGGAAGTAGCGAAACGGACACCCCCGAAGAGGCCGCCGCTCCCGAAGCGGAAGAGACCCCCGAAGGCGATACCCCGGAAGAAGCATAGGTTCCATTGCGATGGAACACAAGACAAACGGGCGGCCTCTACCGAGGCCGCCCGCTCGCGTCCCGCCATATCTAACAAAAATCCAACGGAAAAACGGGTACAATAAACTCTGTCAGAAAGCCATCAACCCAGGCAAGGAGAAGGAAACCCTATGAATACCCTACCGCAAGCCCTCGTCCCTATGGTCATTGAGAGCACCGGGCGCGGGGAACGCGCCTTCGATATCTACTCGCTGTTGCTGCGTAACCGCATCATCTTTCTGGGAACCCCCATCAACGACCAGGTAGCCAACCTGATTGTGGCCCAATTGCTCTACCTCAACCAGGAAGACCCGGAGCGCGAAATCCAGATGTACATCAACTCCCCCGGTGGACAGGTCTACGCCGGAATGGCAATCTACGACACGATGCAGATGATTAGCAACCCCATCAGCACCGTGGCCGTGGGCGTGACCGCCTCCTTCGGCACCGTCCTGTTGACCGCAGGCAGCAAGGGACGCCGCTTTGCCCTCCCCCACGCTACCATCCACATGCACCAGCCCCTCGGCGGCGCGCAGGGGCAGGCCTCGGATATCGAAATCCAGGCCCGCGAAATCCTGCGCCTCAAAGCGCGCCTGAACGAGATTCTCTCCTTCCATACCGGGCAGAGCATCGAGGTCATAGAGCGCGATACCGAGCGGGATTTCTACATGAGCGCCGAACAGGCCGCCGAATACGGCCTGGTAGATAAAGTCCTCACCCCTCCCGAAGACAAAGCGCCCCCCAAAGGGGATGAGGCCGAACAGGAAGAGGCGTAAGTTTTCTCCAGCACAACACAAAAAAGTCCGAGATACTGTATCTCGGACTTTTTCTTTGAAAAGTGAGGTGAGGTGACAGTCACTTCGCAAGTGACTGTCACCTCACCTCACCCTTGATTTTCACGCAAGACAAAGCCTTGCGTCACGTTAGTGGCTATACGCAATCAATTTCCCGAACTGGCTTCGATGGCCTGCTGGAAAGCCTCGAAAGGCTGCGCCCCCACGACGGGGATGCCGTTCACCAGGAAGGTGGGCGTGCTTTGCACCCCGATTTGCCGCCCGAAATCTACCTGCGACTGCACATACCGGGTATATTTGCCGCCATCCAAACACTGATTGAAGGCATCCGTATCCAGCCCCAAATCGGCGGCAAAACCTTTCAGGTTATCCTTGCTGAAAGCGCCCTTGTTTTCGCCGTTCTGACTGCTGAAGAGTTTGTCGTGGTATTCCCAAAAGGCATCCTGGTCGGCAGCGCACTCGCTGGCTTCGGCAGCCCACAGCGATTCCGGCCCCAAAAAAGCGAAATGGATGTATCCCACGCGCGCCTGCCCGCTTTCGACGGACTGGCGGTTGATTTCCGGCTCCACCTGGGCGAAGAAGCGCCCGCAGTAGGGGCATTGAAAATCGCTAAACTCCAGAATGGTGACGGGGGCATTGGGGTCGCCTTTGAAGTGCTTGGTCTGGGAAATCAGAGCGTCCATGAGCACCTTGCGGCGGGCTTCGGCATCCGCGGGGGGCGTTTCGGGGAGGGACGCGGCGGCGTCCACCGGCTCGGCGGTAGCAACCGGAGCATCCGCGGCAGGTGCGGCGTTTTCGCCGCCTCGCCCATTCAAGTAGGGGCGCGCCAGGTAGCCGCCGGCAAAGCCAATCAGGAGCGCAATCAGCACTCCGGCGATGGTCGTCCACGAGTGGGGGCTGATGCTCGGCGCAGGCCTGCCTTTGGGGGAGGAGGCTTCTTCCATAACGGGAGCCTCTGCGGGGGAGTCCGTCTCCTCCGGGGCGGCGGTCATTTCATCGGGCTGTAGAGAATCCGGGTCGGTCATTATCACATTTCTCCTGAAAATTGTACGGATTTTGTGCCCCCCATTGTACCAGTCCGGCACTTGTTGCGGCTTAAAAGCCTGTGATAAAATCAGCCCCATGCCCCCTTTGAGAAAATTCATCGACGCCGTTCGGTTCATCGGGCTGCTCCCCACCCTGCGCACCGTGCGCTATGCCCTCCTGCGGGATGCTCTCGAGGGCGCGCCCGCCTCCCCGCCGGAGGCAGATTTCCGCCCGCCCGAAAGCGCCCAGAGCATCCGCCGCCGGGAGACAGGGGAGTACGAGATTGCCTTCGGCGCGCGCCGCCTGGGAATCGCTTTCCTCGCCCCGGAGATGGCGCGCCTCACCTGGCAGCCGGGGCGGATGCCCCTCCCTTACGCCATCGCCGGGGAGAAGTGGCCGCCGGTGGAGGTCGAGATGGAGGAGACCGCCGAGGGATGGCAACTCCGCACCGCCGCGCTGGAAGTCCGCATCTCCCGCAAGGGCGCGCTGAGCCTCCACACCCCGCAAGGAACGCTCCTGCGCCGCGAGGAACCGCCCCGTTTCGCCCAGGAACACATCCGCCACGCGGCGCGCCTGCGCCCCGAAGAACGCATCTACGGCCTGGGAGAAAGCGCCGCCCCGCTGGCGCGCAACGCACCGGGCAGGCGCATCCGCCTGTGGAACCTGGACCCCGGCGGCAGTTACGGCCCGGATAGTCCCGCAATCTACCTCAACATCCCGCTCTACCTGGGGCTGCACCGCGGGGGCAGTTATCTGGTCTTCTACGAAAACGCCTTCGAGGGTGAAGTGACCTTCACGGAGGGCAGGGTGGAAACCGCCTTCACGGGCGGGGCGTTGCGCTACTACCTGATTGCAGGGGAACCACGGCGTCTTTTGGCGCGCTACACCGAACTGACCGGACGCCCTCCCCTCCCGCCCCGCTGGGCGTTGGGGTATCATCAGTCCCGCTGGGGCTACAAGGACGAGGCCGACATCCGCGAGGTGGCGGCAGGCTTCGCCGAGTACGACATCCCCCTCAGCGCCATCCACCTGGACATCGACTACATGGACGGTTATCGCGTCTTCACCGTCCATCCGCAGCGCTTCCCCGACTTGCCCGCCCTGGCCGAGGAGATGCAGGCGCAGGGCATCCGTCTGGTGACTATCCTGGACCCCGGCGTCAAGGCCGATTCCCAATACACCGTGGCGCGCAGCGGGCTGGAGGAGGGCGTCTTCTGTGCCCAGCCGGACGGACGGCCTCACAAAGGGCTGGTCTGGCCGGGATGGTGCTACTTTCCCGATTTCACCGCTCCCAAAACGCGGCGCTGGTGGGGCAGTTTCTACCCCCGCCTGCTCGACCAGGGCATCAGCGGCTTCTGGCACGACATGAACGAACCGGCGGCCTTCGCCGCCTGGGGAGAAGCGACCCTGCCGCGCACCCTGCGCCACGATTTCGAGGGGCGCGGCGGCACGCACCGCGAAGGGCACAACCTGTACGCCCTGCTGATGAACCGCGCCGGCTTCGAGGCTCAGCGTCTCTACCGCCCCGAAAAGCGTCCCTGGAACCTGACCCGCTCCGGCTGGGCGGGCGTGCAGCGATACGCCTGGCATTGGACGGGCGACGTGGAGAGTTCCTGGCCCGCCCTGCGGCGCACGGTTGCCATCCTGCTCAACCTCAGCCTCTCCGGCATCTACTACAGTGGCTCCGACATCGGCGGCTTCAGCGGCCACCCCGACCCCGAATTGTACCTGCGCTGGTTCCAAATGGCTGCCTTCACGCCCTTCTTCCGCCTGCATTCCGCCACCGGCCTGCCGCCCCGCGAACCCTGGCGTTTCGACCACCGCACGCGGGAGCGGGTGCGCGCCGCCATCCGCCTGCGCGACCGCCTGCTGCCCTACTGGTACACGCTGGCCTGGCAGGCCGCCGAAGATGGCCTTCCCCTGCTGCGCCCCCTTTTCTGGGATTGGCCCGACAATCCCGACTCTTGGGATGTGGATGACGCCTTCCTGCTGGGCGATTCCCTGCTGGTTGCTCCGATTTTGGAAGAAGGCGGACGTGCCCGCGATGTGCTCCTGCCCCCGGGAGGCTGGTACGACTTTTGGGAGGAGCGCGTTTACCCCGCCCCCGGCCCGGAGAGAATCGCCGCCCCCCTGGAGCGCATCCCGCTTTTCGTGCGCGCCGGCAGCGCCCTGCCCCTGCGCTCCGAGAACGGCCTCTTGGAAGTACGTCTCTACGCCCCCCTGCCCGGCGACGAGCGCCCGCATACCTCGCATCTCTACCTTGACGCGGGCGACGGCTACGGCCCCTCCCGCCTGGAAACCTTCATCCTCCAACGCCGCGGCGAAACCGTCCACCTGACGCGGCAGCACGCGAGGGAGTTCCCGGCTCCGGAGATGATTTTTCGCATCATAGGGGTTGCGGGGTAGGGAGTTGCGAAGTTAGGGGGTTGCGGGTCAGGAGGTGCGGAGTGGCGAGTGTGTCCCGCACAGCACAACACAGAGCGTTGTGGTACGGGGAAGGCGAGGTTGTCCCGCACAATGCGCAGCGGCGTCAGGCCCCGGTGAACCAACGAACGAATCAACCGACCAGCCAGCCAACGAACCAACGAACCAATGAACTAATGAACTAATGAACCAATGCAACCAATAAACCAAAACCCCTGGATTCTCGCTTCCCGCCCCAAAACCCTCCCTGCGGCCGCGGCGCCCGTCATCGTAGGAGGAGCAGTCGCCGCGGCGCAGGGCGGCTTCCGCCTGCTGCCCTGGCTGGCGGCCTTCTTCGGGGCGCTCCTCATTCAAATCGGGGCGAACTTCGCCAATGACGCCTACGACTTCCAGAAAGGCGCCGACACGGAGGAGCGTCTCGGCCCCGTGCGCGTCACCCAGACCGGCCTGCTGAGTTTACAACAGGTCTTCGCCGGCATGTGGGTTTCCTTTGGGCTGGCGGCCCTGCTGGGTGTGTACCTCATCTCGGCAGGCGGCTGGCCGATTCTGGTGGTGGGTGTAGCCGCCATCCTTTCGGCGATTGCCTACACCGGCGGCCCTTACCCTTTGGGCTATCACGGCCTGGGCGACCTGTTCGTTTTCCTCTTCTTCGGGTTGGCAGCAGTCTGCGGGACAGTCTTCGTGCAGATGCGCGCCGTCCCTGCGTTGGCGTGGTGGGCCGCCCTCCCGATGGGCTTCCTGACCACAAACATTTTGGTGGTCAACAACCTGCGGGACATCGAGACCGACCGCAAGACGGGCAAACACACCGTGGCGGTACGCCTGGGAGAAAACGGCACGAAAGCCGAATACGCCCTCCTGCTGCTTGGCAGTTATCTCGTCCCCTTCATCCTGTGGCTCCGCGGAGAAACTTCCCCCTGGCCGCTGCTGACCCTGCTTTCCATCCCCGCGGCCTGGAAAATCTGGAAAGTGGTTGCCACTCAAAAAGGGCGCATCCTGAACCAGGCGCTGGCCGGCACCGGCCAACTGACCTTGCTTTACGCCCTACTCTTTGCCGCCGGACTGCTGATTCCCTAGGCGAGGCTTCATCAGACTTCCGAAGTCTTGAAGACTTCGGAAGTCTCGTACATCGCGCCATCAATCCCCCAAGGCAGAGAAAATCTTCCCCCGCGGCAAGGGCAAATCGCGCCCCTGCCACAAATCGGACGCGCCGGGCAAGTCCCGGTTATCGCAATACACCACAACGCGGTTGCCATCCGGGTCGCTAAATCGCAGTTCCCAGGCAATCAGGCGGTCAATCGCTTTGACGGGCAGGCGAGCCTCATCAAGTTTGCGATACACCTGGGCAAACGCCTCCTGGTCCGGCACTTCAAAGGCTATTTCCAAGACCCCTATCGTGCCGGCGGGTTGGTCCAGCGCATCGGTGCCGACGTGGAGCAAAGCCAGGTCGTGGTGTCTTCCACTGCCAGAGAGAAAGACGTAAGCCCGCCCGACGCGCTCTACCAGGCGCAAGCCCAAAAAACGCTGGTAAAACAACATCGAGCGTTCCAAATTCCGCACCCGCAGGGTGACGTATCCCAGGCGAGCCTGCAAACGGACGCGCCGCTTGTGGCGTTGCAAGCGCTCCATACGCTCCGCCGTCCAGACCAGCATATCGTTCCATACACGGCTTTGCAGGTTGTGGGTTACGCCGCGATATTCTCGATATGTGACGTCCATCTCGTATTCGAGGAAAAACTCGCGGGATTGACGCGCCACTTGCAAGGGAATCACCGAATCGTGCGCCCCATATGCCAGGAAAAGCGGCTTCCCTTTCAACGCATCCCGGTCGGCGACCGCGTAACGCATACTATCCCAGGTAGTGCCCGCAAAAGCGGCTACCCCGCTCGCCAAAGCGGGATACATCAAAAGCAGGTTAAGCGCCACGGTAGCCCCCTGGTCTACCCCCACCAGGAATACCAGAGAAGGGTCAGCCCTCCAGGCCGCGAGGGCATCCTGAAGCGTGCGCGCCAGCCGCTCCGCGCCGGTCAAGATGTCCGTCTCGTTCACCTTGGTAATGTCAAAAGGGGAAACCCGGTACCATACAAAAGCGCCTTTTGCCTGGGCAATGGGGGCGCGCACGCTCAGCACCAACCAGCGGTCATCAATTTCATCCGCCAGAGAAAACAATTGCATCTCATCCCCCCCTGCTCCGTGGAGCAAAACCAGCACAGGGGATGGCGCGGGCGTCAAGGGACTGGTGCCTACCCGAGATTGTTTGGGTTGACGAACTTTCACAACAAGGGGTTCAACGGACACGGTGCATCCTCCGGGAAACAGTTTCAAAAACTATACCATAAATTGTCCCGCCTTCACCGGTAAAAGACACATTTTCCCATCCGCTTTGCTTCGCGTTTCTGCGCCCCTGCATTGTCCCACACGGTGCGGCGAACAGGAATTACATGCCCTTTCTGCTATCCAGCCTCAAGACTTCCGAAATCCGGAAATTTCGGAAGTCTGATTCTACTTTGCGGTACAATAGCGAGAGCATAAAATCTCGGCAACTGTTTAGTCTGTCAGGTGACGGTCACCTATTGCAAACAAGCGAATGGACAGCAGGCTGCACGGTTGCAAATTTCATTTTTCAAGGAGGTGTGCATGTCACGCATACGAAATAAAGAATTGCGCCGCCAGCGGCAGCGCCGCGCCAAACTGCATCAACTCAAAGCCAGGTACGCCACATCCAAAGATGCCAAAGAACGAGAGCGCATTTTGGAGAAAATCCGGCGCATCAGCGTTTATTTGCCCAACGACCTGAAAGACCTGGACAAATAAACCGAGAAAACCTTCCCGTGCCCCCTGCCCCCAGGCGGGCACGTTTTTTATCGGCAAACGAGGCTCACCATGTATCTCGACCCCGCAACCTTGCTCACCAACAGCCTGCGCGAATCCTCCTGGGAGAAGGCCGTCAGCCGCATTATGGCCGCCGCGCTGAACGCCGTGGACCCCGCCGAAGCCGTCCGCCGTGTACTGCAACGGGAGGGCGACACCCTGCGCACCGGGGATTTTGTCTGGAAACCCGCCGAAGGGGGGCAGGTGTACCTCATCGCAACGGGCAAGGCCAGCCTCCCGATGGCGGAAGCGGCAGCAGAAATCGCGGGGAAGCGGCTATCCGCGGGGATTGCGATTACCAAACGGGGGCAGGCGGGCGCTGCAGCGCTCCCTCCGCAAGTACGCCTTTACGAGGCCTCCCATCCTGTGCCGGGGGAAGACGGCGTGCAGGCCACCCGACAGATTCGGGCGCTGCTCTCCGAGACACGACCCAACGACCTGGTACTCGCCCTCATCTCCGGGGGCGGCTCCGCTCTGATGACTGCCCCTGCTCCCGGCATCTCCCTGGAAGCCCTGCAGCACCTCACCCGCCGCTTGCTGGCCTGTGGGGCGGATATCCGGGAAATCAACTGTCTGCGCAAGCACCTGGATACGGTCAAAGGCGGCGGGCTGGCGCGCTGGGCTGCCCCTGCCACCGTCCTGACCCTGATTCTCTCCGATGTGGTCGGTTCGCCGCTGGACGTGATTGCCTCCGGCCCCACCGTCCCCGACTCGACCACCTTTCAAGATGCGCTGGAGATTCTCCGCCGATACAACCTGACGGAGACCACCCCGCCGGAAATTCTAGAGCACTTGCAGCGCGGCGCGGCGGGGGAAATCCCCGAAACGGGGAAAGCAACGGACCCAATTTTCGAGCGGGTACACAACCGGATAGTGGGCGATAATCCCCTGGCGGCCCGCGCCGCGCTGGCGCAGGCCCAGGCGGAGGGATTCCACACCCTGCTGCTGACCACCGCCCTGCAAGGGGAGGCTCGCGAGGCAGGGCGCTTTCTGGCGGCCGTCCTGGGCGAGGTACATCGCAGCGGGAACCCGCTCCCCCGCCCGGCCTGCATCGTCGCCGGCGGGGAGACCACCGTCACCCTGCACGGCGAGGGGCTGGGAGGGCGCAACCAGGAACTCGCCCTGGGGGCGGTGCGCGACTTGGCAGGGCTGCCCCGTCTCGTCCTGGTCAGTCTGGCGACCGACGGGGGGGACGGCCCCACCGATGCTGCCGGAGCCGTGGTAACGGGAGAAACGCTGGCCCGCGCCCGGCAGGCCGGTTTGTCGCCGGAGGACTTCCTGCGACGCAATGACGCCTATCATTTTTTCGATGCTTTGGGAGATTTGCTCAAGCCCGGCCCTACGCAAACTAACGTCAACGACTTGATGTTCTTGTTCGCCCTCCCCGCATAGCCCCGCTTAGAACAACAAGAATCCAAAAGATATCAGCAATATTCCCCACCCCAAAGCGCCCACCAGCCAACGGGCCAATGTGGAGGCGCGCCACAGGCCCTCGGGCGCTACATCGTCCACGTACAAAACAGCCAACAACAGCCCGCCAAGAAATACCCCCGCCCCAGCAAGCCAGGCGGCGGGTGTTGCCTCGGCAAAATTCAGGTGCGTTTGCAGCCCGAGGAGCATAAAATACAAAATCAGGGGGACAAAAGTGAGCCAGGAAACCGCCAGCAGCGGGAAATGGCGACTCTTTCCAGTACGCATCAAGCGGTCCAGGCGCTGGACATTGTGGTAAATCATGCGCCATTCTCGCGGGGTACGGGCGTAAAGGGTTTGCTGCCGCCAAATCTCCAAAGCCCGTTCCAGATTACCCTGCTCTTCGTACCAGGCAGCCAACTTCAGGGGATGTTCGCGCAAATAACGCCAGCGGGCCAGTGCAGCGCGGCTACGGCTGTCATCCGGGTCACAACGCACGACCTGTTCAAGGGCTTCAATGAGGCCGTCCAGGTCGTCCTGGCGCAGTTTCGCCAACATCCGCCAGGCACGCGCATCATCCTGAAAAACGGCCACTACCCCCTCCAGGAGAGCGCGGGCCTCCTCCATCTGCCCGTTTTGCTCATATTCTTGTGCCCGCTCCACTTGTTCCTGCGCCCAACCTTTTTTTTGGCGGTAAACCCGTTCTTGCTCGTGACGCAAGGTATCCACGCGAGCGCGCACTTCATCGTCGAAAGGCTCCAACGTCAGGACATGTTCGGCCGCAACAACCCTGGCATCCACTTCGGATTCCAGGTCAATCAAAGCGCGCCATGCCCGCACGTTACCAGGGTTACGCGCCACCACTTCCCGAAACAGGTAAAGGGCATTGGTTTCATAGCCCTGCCGCAAGGCTCGAAAAGCCCTTTGTTCCAGTTTGTGGGAGTAGAGTTCGCCGGTAAGAGGTTTTTTGCCGTTATGTGCCATGACCAGATGGTGATGTGTTTCTCTTCTTGCATTGTGCAATTGTTGATTATACAACCGGAAAACGCCAAATCCACGGGGAGAAACAACCGTTTCAAGTGCCATCCCCAAAAAGCACAGAGCGGTGACGGTCACATCCACAGTATAATGGGTATCCGGCATCCTTGCGAACGGGCAGGAACACGCCCAAGGGCATTTCTGCACTTTTCGCAAGACTTTGAGAAACGAGACATACTCATGAACACTTCCCTTCCCGACCTCATCATGCGCCATCTCGGCGTGGAGTACGGCTGGTTTGACGCCAGCCTGGGCTTGGGCTGGCATTCCCCGGGACTGCACCGTTGGCTCTGGGATGCGGCAGAAAAACCGGAGGGGCAATCCATCGGCGATTTGTTCCCGGAATTTATCGGCAGCGAGGAAGCGTTGGGCGCCTTGCTGTCAGGAAACCAAACGCCTCTTATCATCCAACGCGTTCATCGCCGAGAGGCCAATGGCGCGGTCGCCTACATCACCCTGGAAGCGCTCCCCCATCAAAACGGCATTCTACTTTTGGTCAGAGACGTAACCGAGGAAGGACGGCTGGAACAACGCCTCACCCAGGCCCGAAACGAACTCAGTCTTCTGAGCGCCCAGTTGCAGCGCACCAGCCGGCAATTAGACGCCATCATCCGGCGTTTCGTCCCCTCCAGCGTGGTGGATGAGATGCTGCGTGACGAGCGCAAGGCTCAGCCCGGCGGAGAGCGGCGGGAGGTCAGCGTGGTGTTTGCCGATTTACGCAACTTCACGCAGTGGGCAGAGCAGCGCACGCCCGAAGTGGTGGTCTCTATGCTCAACCATCTGTGGGCGATGGTGCTGGCAGAGACCGCTAAATTCGGCGGGACGGTCAATCAGTTCATGGGAGATGGCGTAATGATTTTATTCAATGCCCCCGAAGAACAGCCTGAACACGCCTACCATGCTCTGGAATGCGCCCGCCGCCTGGCGGTCATCAGCCCGTCCGGGGAGGAACTGCGCTTTGGAATAGGGGTGAACAGCGGTCCAGTGGTAGCGGGTAATATGGGGGGGATGGAGCGCCTGTCGTACACGGCCATCGGGACGACCACGAATATTGCCCATCGCCTGCAAAGTATGGCACATCCCGGACAGGTCGTCTTTGGACCTCGGACGCGTACGCTGGCAGAGGGGAAAGTGCAATACCGCCCCTTGGGGCCGGTATCCATCAAAGGGATACGCGAGCCTTTCCCCGTTTTTGAATTACTCCCCAATTGATTTCGGGAACCCTGGCTACCAAAACGTCCCTGGGTCAGGCCTTCACCTGGATGGGCAGGTACACTGTGAAAGTACTCCCCTCTTCGGGGGTGCTGTCCACCTCAATGCGGCCTCCCATCATCTCACAGAAATGGCGACTGATAGCCAGTCCCAGGCCGGTACCGCCATATTTCCGGCTAGTAGAAGCATCCGCCTGGGAAAACGGGCGGAACAACTGCTGAACCTGCTCCGGAGAGATGCCTATGCCGGTATCGCTGACAATGAAACGGACATGCTGTGCATCATCCAATTCCACAGATAACGTCACCCGGCCATTTTCGGTGAACTTGGCCGCGTTGCTGAGCAGATTGAGCAAAATCTGGCGCACCTTGCTCTGGTCGGCATACATGGTAGGCAAATCATCGGGGAAACGGGTTGCAAATTTGTTGGCATTCTTATCCATCAAAGGCTGCACTATATCGCTTACCTCGGCAAGGAGAGAAGGAATCTCAAACGGCTCAACGTACAGCGACATTTTGCCCGCTTCGATTTTGGAAAGGTCCAACACATCGTTAATCAGTTCCAGCAACTGCCGTCCGGCTTGCTCGATATGCTTGGCATCCTCCACCAGGTAGGGATAGCCGGCCTCGGCAATTTCCTCCGCCAACAACTCGCTATAGCCAATAATAGCATTGAGAGGGGTACGCAACTCGTGACTCATATTCGCCAAAAACATCCCCTTGGTTCGATTGGCCTCTTCGGCGGCGTCTCGAGCCTCGGCCAGTTTCTCCGCAAGGTGGAATTGTTCCTCGTACATCTGGGCATTGCGCAAGGCCAAAGCCATCTGGTCAGCAGCAGCCTCCATGAGGGTTAGATGTTCTTCTGTGAAGTGTTCCGTCTCGGAGTGCACCAGGGTAAGAATGCCCAATAAACGTCTCTGCTCCTGAATGGGAATGGACAAAACGGAGGCCGCTTTGTACGGCTGGTCGGGCAGTGTCACCCAACGCTCGTCGAAACGCACATCTGGGATGAGTGCGGGTTTCCGGTGGCTGGAAACCCAGCCTGCCAAGCCCTTGTCCATCACCTGCCCAACCAAGGCATCGGCTTCGCTTTGGCCTACCTGCCCGCGCGCCAGGATACTCTCCGTAACCCGCAAATTCTGGTCCAGCAGGAAAAGGCTGGACCGTTCGGCTCCGGTAATCTCGACCGCTACGTCCAGGGCGTTACGCAGCGTGGCCTTCAAGGTGGGATAAGCCGTAGTTGCTCGCGCCACTGCAACAAGATTCTCGAAGAGGCGCTTTTGCGCTTCGAGCGCCATTTGCGCCTTCTTGCGCTCAGTGATGTCTCGGCTCACGCCAATCGAGGCAATCCGCCGCCCCTCATCATCCAGAAGCGGCACCACGGTGATGCCCGCCCAGCCCATTGTCCCGTCCTTACGCACGAAACGGATTTCCCCCTCCCAATGTCCATCGCGCACCAGGCCAGCCAGGATTTCACTGCTCAGCCGTCCATGCTCGTCCGGATGATGCCATACGTCGGAACGCTGGCCAAGTAATTCATCCCGAGAATAGCCAAAGATGTGTTCTGTCGCCGGGTTGGCATCGAGAATACGCCCCTCCAGGTCGGTGATAATGACGCTCTCAGACAAACTCGCAAAGGTGAGGGCGTGGCGACGGATAACTTCTTGGGCGCGTTTCTGCTCAATCGTGTTGGCAAAAGCGTCGGCCACCAATTGCAGAAAACCCAACTCCTCCGGACGGCTGACATGTCCCGCCGGCAGGTACAAAACCATCACCCCCAGGACGTCCTCCTCCCGTTTGATGGGAATGTTGTAGTGCCCATGAGGCTGCATCCCGTCGAAGTAAATTTCATGCTGCTCATCCACATCGGAGACGAACTGGATTTCCCCCGTAGCAGCCGCCTGCCCGCACAAACAACGACCTACTTCGACCTGCCGGCAGAGCGTCAGCAGAGGCTTCGCCAGATTGCGATTGACTTTTAATGCCAGATGCGGGGGTGTTCCCTCCATCAGGAAAATACCGCCCTTCTGCTCCACCGCCAGCCAGGGAACACTCAAGACGGTATCCAACCCCTGCTCCAGAAAATCCGTCAAAGAGGTAGTGCGCTGCGCCAGTTGCAGCAAGGCGTTTAAGGCACTTTGGGCCCGGTTGCTCTGCTCCAGTTCCTCCCGCAGCAAATGCTCCGAGGTGACATCCCGCACGATGAGCACCTGTCCCAGAGAGGAGGCAAAGGGTTCGGTGCGTAACGAAGAAACATGCGCCTGAAAAACCTTCTGCTCTCCGCCTATCTGCATCTTGAACGTCAGGCGGCCTTGTTCAAAGGCACGAAAACGCTCCAGCACATCAGGCCAGGGCGCAAAAACATCACCTACCAGACCACCGCGCAAGAGCCGGGGGGTACTCCCCAGCCAACCGGCAGCCACCGGGTTGATATCCACCACTCGATTGGCAGAATCGATTACGACGACGCCCTCTCCCATGTTACGCAAAACGATGTCGGCTGCAATCGGCGTCAGGTCAATCAAACGGAAGCGGAAGATGCCATACGCCATCGCCACGGCGGTAACGCTGAACAGAAAAGGTGTCAGGTCCAGGCGCGGCCAGGGATTCAAACCTGTCAGGTAAAGCAAATTCCCCGCCCAAGGAGCCAGAACAGCGACCAGCAGACTGAGCGCCTGACCGCGATACACATCCGGGTGGGCCCGATAAGAGCGCAGCAGCATCCACGCAGCCCCCAGCAGGAGCACATAAGCATATGCGGTATGGACCCCAAACCACCAGCCATGCACGGGGTTAAAGAACATCTGCCCGCCCGCTTGTTCCACTGCCACACTGGACCACATCCAGCGAGAAAGCGGCGTCCAGACAAGCACCATACTGACCACGGGAAGCACAAGCAGAGCGGCTATTCGGGAAGGTTTCAGCCATTCCAGCCGCCCGCTATGGTGGGCGGCCAGCAAAAAGAACGCAGGGGATACCAAAGAAATGCCCACATATTCAAGGCGCACGAACAATAACAGCCACGATTCTTGGAGACTACCCAATTCCAAAGCGTAGAATACAGCCCATTCTGCCAGAGCCGCCCCAAGAAAGGCCAGGGCCAAAGCCGCGGGGACATCCCGCCGCCGCCAGGAGAAAACGACTATCGGCAGTATGATAAACAAAGAGAACAGCACCGCTACAACATATCCGTTTAAAGACCAGGCCATACTCATTCCTTCCTGCCTAACAAAACGTATGTTTCCAGTCGCCCTTTCCCTTTGACCACAAGAGGGGGACACGCTTCCATCTCAAACATGTGGCGCACTCGAAAATAGAGACTTGCAGTGACACGAATTTGCCCCGCCTCGGCCAGCGTCTGCATGCGGCTGGCGGTATTGACCGTATCGCCCCATACGTCGTAGGAAAATTTGTGCCGTCCGATGACGCCGGCGACGACCGGCCCGCTGTTCAGCCCAATGCGCATTTGCAAATCCGTTCCCAGGTCGGCATTAATTTCCGGCAAGGCAGCCTGCATCTCCAGGGCGGCCAGGGCAGCCGCCTCGGCATGACCATCCAAAGGGAGAGGGATGCCTCCTACGGCCATGTAAGCGTCGCCGATGGTTTTGATTTTCTCCAGACCATGGTGCGAGACAATGGCATCAAAGCGCGTGTACACACGGTTGAGCGCATCTACGACGGCATCGGGGGTATGTTCCGCGGCATAGGCGGTGAACCCCACCAGGTCGGCAAACAGGACGGTGGCGTCATCGAACAGGTCTGCAATGGGTTCCTCACCGGCCTTGAGGCGGTCGGCAATCGGAGCAGGCAGCACGTTGAGCAGCAGGCGCTCCGATTTGGCCTGTTCTTCTTCGATGCGGCGGCGGTATTCCAATTCCTGGTCGTGCCAGGATTTGCGCATCAGACTGGCCGTAATCCGGGCACGCAGCAGCACCCGGTCAAAAGGCTTGAAGAGGTAATCTGTTGCGCCCAATTCGATGCAGCGTACCACACTGCTCTGGTCATTGACCGCTGATACCACGATGACAGGCACGTTACGAAGGTCGTCTTCCTGCTGCATGTGCTCCAGAACTTCGTACCCGCTCATTTCCGGCATCATGATGTCCAGCAGCATAAGGTCAAAGGGCCGGGAACGGAGTTTCTCCAACGCCACGCGCCCATTCTCGGCCATTTCCCAGGTGTGTCCCATACGACGGATATGCCGGGCCAGCAAGTCGCGGTTGGTAGGCTGGTCATCCACAATCAGGATGCGATGTTGCTGCAGCGTCATGCCTCTTGCTCTCCTTGGGAGGCCCCCAACAGCCGCCGCATTGTGTCCAGCAAAGCGGGAAAATCCACCGGCTTGATGGCGTACGCATCGCAGCCGGCATTCAAGGCTTTATCCCGGTCTTCCGAAAGAGCATGGGCTGTCAAAGCAATAATCGGAATAGCAGATGTCTCCGGCTCGCTTTTGAGACGCCGGGCAACCTCGTAGCCATCCATTTCCGGGAGACTGATGTCAAGCAAGATAAGGTCGGGCTTCTCTTGACGGGCGGTTTGCAGCCCCCGCAAGCCATCCTCCGCATCCAGCGTACGAAAGCCGCGGCGCTGCAAACGCCGCGCCAGCATATCCCGATTCATGAAATTATCTTCAATGAGCAGGACGACGGGCCGAGAAGATGGATGTGCGGATTGCTCAATACTTGCGTTCATCAGGTTTGCCTTTCGTTGATGTAGCCACATTGGCGGGCAGGCGCACAGTGAAGGTGCTGCCCTTGCCGACCTCGCTTTCCGCGAAAATGGTACCGCCCATCATTTCGCAGAAATGTTTACTGACGCTCAATCCCAGGCCGGTGCCACCGAACGCACGCGTCACGGAGGGGTCGGCCTGCACAAATTCGTCGAAAATGCGCTCCAGTTGCTCCTCTGTCATGCCAATCCCGGTATCCTGTACCTGAAATTCCACCCAGGCTTTCCCTTTCTCGTCTGTGAAGCGTCTGGAACGCAAGGTGACAATCCCTTGTTCGGTGAACTTGTTGGCATTGCCCAACAAATTAATCAAAATCTGGCGCGTTTTCGTAGAATCGGCGGTCATTTCTCCCAGGTCGGGCGGCATGCTCACCTCCAGGCGATTACCGCTTTTGGCAAATAACGGCTCCATCGTAGCAATGACAGAGCGCAAAATCTCATCTACAGGGAAGGAGCGGATATCCAGTTGCATGTATCCGGCCTCGATTTTTGCCAAGTCCAGCACAGCGTCAATCAAGGAAGCCAGGTGCTCTCCCGCTTGCCGGATACTGCGCACATCCGGCAGGAAAGTCAGATAGCCCTTCTCCAGAATATCTTCTTCCAACAATTCACTGTATCCCACAATGGCCGTCAAAGGTGTGCGGAATTCGTGGCTCATATTCGCCAGGAATTGACTCTTGGCCTGATTGGCAGCCTCGGCTTCCTGACGGGCGCGCTGCAATTCATCCACAAGCCGGCGGTATTCGGTGATGTCTTCCTTGATGGCAATGTAATCTGTGATAACGCCGTCCTCATTCCGTACCGGGGCGATAGTCATGTGTTCGACGTACAGCGAACCGTCTTTACGGCGATTGACCAGTTCGCCTCGCCACACTTCGCCGGCTTCTATGGTCTCCCACATTTGCCGATAAAAATCGTCGGATTGGATTCCCGAACGCAGAATCCTTGAGGTCTCACCGATGGCCTCCTCGGCGCTGTATCCTGTCAAGCGCTCGAAAGCGGGGTTGACCCAGCGAATCACTCCCCTGGTATCTGTGATAACCACCGCGTTGGCCGCAGCCCGCACCGCAGTCTCCATGCGCTGCAATTCCGCCGTGCGCTCCGCCACCTGAATTTCCAGCGTACGGTTAAACTCTTTCAGGCGGGCATCCCGCTCGCTCACGGTAGCGGCCATGCGATTAAAACTCTCTACCATCCGCTGCATGTCCCCGCTGGAGTGAATGGAGACCGTCAAATCGTACTGGCCTCCGACAAACGCTTCGGAGACCCGCGCCATTTCTTGCAAAGGGCGCGCCACTGTATGCCGGACGAGGCCTACCAGGAGGTATTGTAAAACAGCCATTCCAATCACCAGCAAAAGCGCAAACCCGATAATCGTATTGCGCCGGGTGGCAATCAAATTCTGGATGTCCACGGCCAAAGCCAGCACCAGGCGGCTCTCTCCTCCCACGGAAAGAGGAACATAGGCACTGATGTACGGCTCCAGGCCGGGCAATAAGGGGAGAGGCCTTATCACTGGTATGCCCGTTTCCACAGCCTGACGCACGTAGGCTGTATCCGCGAGGATGCGGCTCAAGCGTTCCTCTTCACCGGAGTGCGCATCCCCCGCCCAATAAACGCCGTCTCCATACAGGGCGGCATGAACATCCGGCCGGGCAAACAACAGATTTCCCAGACGCTCATCATCCAGCGATTGCCCAACGGCCACCACTCCCATAATAGCGCTATCATTATCCCGCAGCGGGGCGGCGGCCACGAGCAGATGACGGGGGGGGGTTCCCTCCGCAGCGGGAACCGAAATCAAAGAAAGCACTGTCTCGCCTTGCGCGGCGCGTTGAAACAGAGGCATCCAGGCATCATGGCCAACCCCAAAAGCACGGTGAATTTCCACAACGGAATCCCCGTCAAGCCCCAGCACATCCACATTATCTATATCGAAGAACCGAATACGCTGAACAACCGCTTCACGCGCTCCATCGCGGTCGCCGCCGGAAACTGCCTGGGCCAGGTCGCCAGATTGGGCTATAAAGCGCGCCTGTGTGGAGAGTCCATCTCCAAACTCGGCAAACCGCTTCTGGGCCAGGGTTATTTCTCCATCCAGTCGTTCCTCCTTGACTTGCCGCACAAAAGAAAAGGCTGTGTACAGGTAAATCCCCATCAGCAATAGCAACACACCAATTTCCCACATCAGCAGCAAGGCACGCATGCGCTCAGGGAGGGTGGAGCGCGACATGAAAGCGTCCAGGCGCGCAAACCAGTTCCGCGAGAACTTAATCACGAGGTTTCTCCCTCTTGAGCAACAGACGTTCCAGCAAAACCCCCAGCATCTGCAGGGAAACCGGCTTGGTCAAGAAGAATTCGATGCCAAGTTCCTCCGCCAGGGAAGTGTACTGCGGCTCGGCGGAAACTACGACTACCTGCGTTCCGGCATCTCGCAAAGTATCACGGAATTCCTCTACAAGCGTCAGGCCGTCGCCATCGGGAAGGCGCATGTCACACAAGAAAATGTCGAACTGCCCTCCTGTCAAGCGTTCACGCCCGGCCTTCAGCGAGGAGGCGCTGAAGGTTTCGTATCCCTGACGCTTCAGGAAACGCCCAAAGATTTCCTGGAGTTGGGGGTCATCCTCTAAAATCAGAATTTTCGCGCTCATAAATGCACCTCAAGGAAGAATGATACCAGAATACTTTGCAAAAAAAAATAAAAAAGACATAGCAATTTTCTCTCCGCATTTTACCCCTGTTCGGGAGTCATACAGCCGAGCAGGAGATAGTAACGAGAGACGCCAGTCCCGTCTCTATCAGCGGGGCTTGAGGACGTAATACGTGCCGCGTTTGGCCCCCATTTTGAGCACCAGGCCGCGGCGGGAGAGGTCGGCCAGGTCGCGGCGCAAAGTCTCGGGGTGCACGTCGGGGCACAACTGTTGATACTCCCGGTTGGTGATGCGCCGGTTTTGGAGCAGGTATACCACGAGACGCTCCTGACGCGGGTTGAGAGGAATATCCGCGTACACATCGGTCTGCGAAGGCGTGTGGGAAGGGGATGACCCGCCAAACAGATGCACCCGAAACGAACCGGCCACCTCCTCGAAACGCGGCTGCGGCAGCCCCGCCTGACGCACGGAGGCTACCACCCGGTCAAGGCCATACCCCAAACGCTCCACAAAACCCAGGTCGGCCAACACCTGCACGATGACCGGGTTGCGCGAATAACGCGCCTGCAAAAGGTTATCAAGCGTGACAGGGCCGGGCAGTCCGCCGGGAGAATGGACTTCCAAGTGGTCGGCAAACAGGTTGAGGTGGACGCTATCCCCTTGGCGATTGTAATCGCGATGCGCTACGGCATTGACGAGTAACTCGCGCACCGCCTCAAAGGGATACACCCATGCTTCACGGTGCGCCATCCCATCCATGCGCACTACCTTCGGGAGATGGTCGCGCAGAAAAGCCTCCGCCCGGCGCAATTGCTGCGGCAGTGTGCCCTCGATTTCCTGTTTGAGAAAGGCTTCTCCGAAAGTATCACCGGTAAAACGTGCTGCCAGGATAACCGCGCTGGGGAGATGCTGTCTGGGATGTTTTCCGAAGAGCAGCAGGCCTGCATACGTGGGGGCCACCTTCCCCTCCGGGGTCTGGCGGGCGCAGCCGCGGCGCAGCAGAATCTCCTGCGGAGGGAGTTCGGCGGGCAGGCCGATGGCCTGGCGGTAGGCCTCGATTTGGACCTCGTCCAGCGCGCCCCAATCGGCTTGCGGAGGCAGCAAACTCTCGAATTGCACCGCCCCGCGCTCCACGAGAAGACGGCGCAGTTTCTCCGCCGCCAGCGGCACGCTGCGAGCACCCTTGCGGGTCAGGTAACGACCGTCCAAACTGTAAACGTGCGGCAGACCGGGGGGCACAGTAATTCTCAGCAGGGGGCGTCCATCGTGGAGAACGACTTCCGGCACGGGCAGCACCAGCGGCGGCTGAACGCGCAAGACGGCCTGAAAGACGCGGTCAACCGCCCCCTGCGGGTCGTGCAAGCCGATGACTTCCCTCCCGGCAGGGCTAACCCCCAGAAGAACCTCTCCGCCATCCGCATTTGCCAGGGCGCTGAGCGCCTCGGCCAGGGCAAGAACGGAGACGTTTTCGGGAAAGGTATGGCGCTGCGGGCCGGGGGTAAGGTCAAGAGGCATGTCAATCGTTCTCGGCCTCGCGTTTCGGCAAACGAGGCGGCTGAACCACGTCAGGGAGCAGGGCTTCCCTCAACACGTCTTCCATGCGGCGGGTGAAAATCAAGTTGAGGTCGTTGCGCGCCTTCTTGGGAATATCCACAAGGTCTTTGCGGTTTTTCTCCGGCAAGAGGATGGTCTTGATACCGGCACGATGGGCGGCCAGCACCTTCTCGCGCACGCCTCCCACCGGCAGGACGCGCCCGCGCAAAGTAATCTCGCCCGTCATGCCTACATCGTGCCGCACGAGACGCCCCGTGAAGGCCGAGATGAGCGCCGTGGCGATGGTCACGCCCGCGCTGGGGCCGTCCTTGGGGATAGCGCCTTCGGGGATGTGGATGTGAACGTCTAGTTGGTCGAATATCTCGCTGTCCAGCCCGAATTCGTCCGCGTGCGCCTTGAGATACGTCATCCCGGCCTGGGCGGATTCCTGCATCACGTCGCCAATCTGGCCGGTAATTTGCAAATTGCCTTTTCCGGGGACAAGTTGCACCTCCACGGGCATGATTTCACCCCCGTTGGGCGTCCAGGCCAGAGCGGTCGCCACCCCGACTTCGTCCTCGCGCTCCGCTTCCTGATTGAAGAACTGGGGCGGGCCAAGGAATTTCTCCATGCTGGCGGCGGTGATTTGCGAGGGATAGGGCTTGCCGGCAGCCTTCAGGCGGGCGATTTTGCGGCAGACACGCCCGATTTCCCGCTCCAGGTTACGCACTCCGGCCTCGTAGGTATATTCCCGGATGATACGCTGCAAGGCTCCCGCGGAGAAGTGGATTTCTTTCGGCTCCAGACCGCTTTCCTCGATTTGGCGGGGGATGAGGAAACGGCGGGCAATCTCGACTTTCTCCTCCTCGATGTAGCCGGGAAATTCGATGACTTCCATCCGGTCGAGCAAGGCAGGCGGGATGGTGGCTTCCGTGTTGGCCGTAGTGATGAACATAACCTGCGAAAGATCGAAGGGTACTTCCAGATAGTGGTCAGAGAAAGCGTGGTTTTGCTCCGGGTCGAGGACTTCCAGCAAGGCAGAGGAGGGATCGCCGCGGTAGTCGCTGCCCAGTTTATCAATCTCGTCCAGCATGAAGAGGGGGTTGCGCGTCCCGGCCCGGCGGATGGTTTGGAGGATACGTCCGGGCAGCGCGCCGATGTAGGTGCGCCGGTGGCCGCGGATTTCGGCTTCATCGCGCACTCCGCCCAACGAGACGCGCACGAATTTGCGTCCCAGCGCTTCGGCAATCGAGCGTCCCAGGGAGGTCTTGCCCGTTCCCGGCGGGCCTACAAAGCACAAAATGGGCTGCCGGGCGGCTTTCTCCGGTTTGAGGCTGCGCACGGCGATGTACTCCAGAATGCGCTCTTTGGCGCGGGGCAGGCCGTAGTGGTTGCGCTCCAGCACTTCGGTGGCATGCTTCAAATCCAGGTTGTCCTCGGTGAGATTCGCCCAGGGGAGTTCCAGAATCCACTCCAGGTAAGAGCGGATGACGCCCCCCTCCGGGGACATGGGCGGCATCTGGGAAAGACGTTCCACCTCCCGCAGGGCGCGGGCCTGCACTTCATCGGGGAGTTCCGCCGCCTCGACTTTGGCGCGCAGTTCGTTGACCTCCCGCGTCCAGGGGTCGCCCTCCCCCAGTTCGGACTGAATGACCTTCATCTGCTCGCGCAGGTAATACTCCCGCTGGGAACGGTCCATCTCCGTTTGGGTGCGGTTCTGGATTTCGTCGCTCAGTTCGAGTACCTGCAATTCCTTGTTGAGCAATGAAAGCACTTTTTCCAAACGCTTGAGGGGGTTGAACATGAAAAGAAGTTCCAGGCGGTCACTCAAACTAATGTTCAACGAGGTCGCTACCATGTCGGCCAGCACGCCCGGCTCGTCAATGTTCATGGCAAACAGGTAGGCGTCTTCGGGGATAGCATCGTTGAGTTGGGCGACGCGCTCAAAAAGGGCCAACACGGTACGCATGTTGGCCTGCACCTGTTCGTCTATCTCGATGTACTCACTCACAATCCGGGCTTTAGCCTGGAAGTACCCATCGGCCTGCGTGATGTGGACAAGTTCCAGGCGGCGGCGCGCCTGCACGAGCGCGGCCCTGGCCCCATCAGGGACGCGTATCAGCCGCCCCACGGCCATCTCCACACCGATGGAGTAGAAATCCTGCGGCGAGGGGTCGTCCACCTGCGGGTCTTTCTGCAGGAGGGCTATCATCGTCTCTCCCCGCCTCTGCGCCGCCTCGATGGCTTGCAGGGAAACGGAACGCCCCACAAAAACGGGGGAGACCATCCGCGGGAAAACCACTACATCCCGCAGCGGGAGCACGGCAGCAGTAATGGTGCCATCTTCATCCGGTTCGGCATCCGGGATGGCGTAGAGTTCATCGGTACGCTGCTGTAAAAGGGTGAAGAAATCTTCATCCTCTGGAGAGAAGGTTTCCTCATCCCAGTCTTCTGAGGGGTCGTCCCAATCAAAATCGTCGTTGTACATGGATGTAGTCGGGTAGTCAGATAGTCGGGTAGTCGGGTAGTCGGGTAGTCAAGTGGTTGGGCGGTCAGGTTGTCGGGTAGTCGCCTGGTCGGGCGGGCACGTCCCTCTACACGCCTGGTATCTGATGCCTGATATCCGACACTTCCCACACATTACGGGCCGCGGCGGCCACGAAAATGCTGCCCGTAACCAGCACCAGGGACTCATCGCCTGCAACGCGCAGCGCCTCCTGCAAGGCGTCCTCAATCGGTTCGATGACCTGCACGCGCCGGGCGAATTTCGCTCCCAGGGGCACAAGTTTTTGCGGTTCCAGGGCGCGGGGATGCACGGAACGGGTGGCAATCACGTGCTGGACTCGGGGCAGCAATTCGGCAAACATGCCCTCTACGTCTTTGTCCTCCGAGGCGCCGAAAACCAGCACGACGGGGTACGTGGGGAAGTAGTCGTCCAGGGCCAGGCGCAAACGCAAGGCCGAATCACGGTTGTGGGCGGCGTCAATCACCACCGGCGGGTAGCGGCGCAGGAGTTCAAAGCGCCCCGGCCAGCGGGTGCTGGCAAACCCCCGCTGGATATCTTCTAAAGAAACGGGCAAGGTTGTTTCTCGAAAAACTTGCAGAGCGGCAAACGCGGTAGCCGCGTTCTCCACCTGATGATGCCCCAAGAGATGCAACTGCAAACGGGTCGGCTCCCACTCGTGCTCTCCGCCGGAATTGATATAAGCATCCACCAACGGTTGTTCATCTGCAGACCAGACCAGCATGGTCTGGCCTTCCAGCGAATGGGAAAGGGAAGCGTAAAACCAGTCCGTGCCTACCTGGACGAGAGGCGCACTGCGCTCGGCGGCGATGCGCGTTACCACGCGGCGGGCTTCCTCTTTTTGCGGGGCCAGCACCACCGGACGCCCCGGCTTGATGATGCCCGCTTTTTCGGCGGCAATTTTGCTCAAGGTATCCCCCAGGATGGCGGCGTGGTCGTAGGAGAGGGATGTGATTACCGAGAGGGCCGGTTCGACGATGTTGGTAGCGTCCAGCCGGCCACCCAGCCCCACTTCGGTGACGGCCACATCCACGTTCTGACGGGCGAAATACAAAAAAGCCAGGGCGGTAGTAATCTCGAAAGTGGTCAACAGAGGGGTGGCGGCCACGTGAGGCTTGATTTCCTCCACCAGGGCGGCCAGTACATCGGGCGGAATTTCTTCGCCGTCCACGCGCATCCGCTCGGTGAACTCCTGCATATGCGGGGAGGTGTACAGTCCCACCCGATAGCCCGCGGCTTGCAACGCGCCGGCGCACAGGGAGGCCACCGACCCCTTGCCTTTCGTCCCCGCGATGTGGATGACGGGATACGCCTGCTGGGGATTGCCCAGACGGGCGGCAAAGCCGCGCATCCGGCGCAAATCGAAACGGGCCTCATCGGCGGTCAGGTTGCGCTTGCGGCTGAAATCAACGAAACTGTAAATGTAATCCAGGGCGGCCTGATAAGCCGCGTCTCTCTCGGTGGACATGGGGAGATTCTAACCTTTCCGGGAGTATTCGGCAAGCGCTTCGTTCAGGGGGCAGCACCAAAGATGTGTTGGAGGGCACACGCTGTCCTGCCGGGCAGCAGAACGCTGATGGCGCTGATGCACGCTGATTCGCGCTGATTTTCGACGCTTCATTTGCCTGCGCTGCGGGTATCTGCGTGAAATCTGCGCAATCCGCGTTCTTTCGTCCAGGTCGGGCGGATTTCCTCCAACAGCCTTTTCGTACTCCCGCTCAGGGGGTCATTGCCAGCCAGACAGCGCCACCGGGCGGGAGGGTGAGGGTGTAGGGTTCTCCCTCCTGCGCAGCGGGGAAGGATTCTCCGCTCAGCAAATCGGTCAAACTGTCAGTCCCGAAGGGAAATTCCGGGATGGTCATCTCCTGGGCCTCCGTACCGAAATTGAAGAGGGCCAGCACCGCCTCATCGCCTGCGCCGCGCAGCATCCCCCACGGGCCGGGGCCGCCGACCTCCAGGGAGAGAATTTGCATCTCTCCGGAGCGCAGGACGGGCATTTCGCGGCGCAGTTTCAGCACCCGGCGGTAAAAATTGAGCAGGGAGGCGGCGTTGGCGTCCTCCTCCTCCACCGAGATGCCGTCGTCCGGTTTGTTCCAGTCATCGGGCGGACGGAACCAGGTCGTTTGCCCGGGGCCTTTTTCGGCGGCGTACCAGTCCATCGGCTCGCGGCGGTAGTTGTCCCAATACGGCGGGCCGCCTTTCTGCCCGTACATCCCGATTTCCTCCCCGTAGTAGACCAGCGGGGGGCCGGGCAGGGCTGCAAGAAAAGCAATCGCCAGACGCTCGCGTGCCGGGTCGCCCTCCACCTCGGTGGCAACGCGGTTGGTGTCGTGATTGCTGACGAAGCGCACCGCAATCCCCTCCGGCGGGTAGGATTTGGCCTCATCCTGAAAGAGGACGTTCAACAGGGCAGGAGAACTTTTCCCCGCCAGGAGACCATCGGCGTTGAAATTCTGGTTGCCCTCCAGCAGGGCGTAGAGGGGAAAGTCGAACAGGGCGTCGAACTGGTTCTCGAAGAAATGCCCCAGGTCGGAGGGGCTGGTCACCCAGGCCTCCCCCAGCAGGAGCGCGTCGGGGTTAGCCTCCTTGACGGCATGGCGCAAGGCATAAAAGAACTCCGCCGGCGGAAAGGTGGCGTTGTCCACGCGGAAGCCGTCCACCCCGTCGGTGTAATCGCCGTCGCCGTCCAGGTCGAGCCAGAAAAGGGCCGCCTCGCTCAGGTAGCGCACCACTTCGGGATTGTAGTGATTGAAGCGCGGCATGGATGCGCTCCCTGCAAAACCGGCGTATTGGGTGTGTGCCTTGTTCGTCCACACGAACCAATCGCTGTAGGGCGAATCGGGGTTGGCGTAGGCATCCTGAAAGAAGGGGTGGTCGCTGGAGAGATGCGAAGGCACGAAATCCAGAATCAGGCGCATGTTGCGGGCATGGACGGCCTCCACCAGCCCTTGCAGGTCTTCCAGCGTGCCGTATTGGGGATTGACGGCGGTGTAATCGGTCACATCGTAGCCGTGCGAGGAGGGCGAGGGGTAAATGGGCATCAGCCAGAGGGTATCCACCCCCAATTCCTGGAGATAATCCAGATGCTCCCGGATGCCGTTCAGGTCGCCCACGCCGTCCCCGTTGGAATCGGCGAAGGAGCGCACGAAGATGAGGTAGAGCGAAGCGTCCCGAAACCAGGCGGGGGCGAGGTAGGGAAACGGCGTGGGGCTGGGCGGCGGATTTGTGGGGGTTGCGCTCCCCGCGGGGGTCGGGGCACCCTGAGAGGGCCGCGGGGTAACGGACTCCCTTTGGGAGGGTGCAGAAACCCCAGGGGTCACCGCGCCGCCCGAAGGGGGCTGCGCTCCCGCGCCGCAGGCGGTCAACAGGAGGACGGTCAGAAGCAGCAATGGCAGGAATTTTTTCATCTCACAATTTGGCTATGCGCAATCAGCCCCCCAGGGATTGGAGCACCAGACGCAGGCGGCTTTCCACATCGGGGGGCGCATCTTTGGGAAGGCGCTGGATGGCGGTCTGGGCCTCCACGACGGAGTAGCCCAGCGCGGTGAGGGCATCCAGCACTTCGGTATCCACATCGCCCATCGTCCCGACGCCGCTCAAATCTTCGAGGGAGGGTTCCAGGCGGTCTTGCAGATGGAGAAGCATCTTCTGGGCCGTTTTGCGCCCAATGCCGGAGACCCGCTGGAAGACCTCCGCCTGCTCGTTGAAGACGGCGCGGCGCACGGCCTCCGGCGAGAGGGTGGAGAGGATGTTCAGCGCCAGCCGCGGGCCGACCCCGTTGACCCCCAGGAAGACGGCGAACAGTTCGCGCTCGGCAGCGCTCTCGAAGCCGTAAAGCGCCAGGGAATCCTCCCGCACGACGAGGTAGGTGTGCAGGAAAATCATCTCGCCCGGCGCGGCTTCCTGCGCCACGGAGGGGGGAACCCAGACGAGCAGCCCCACCCCGCCGACTTCTACCACGAGGCTGTTCTCCCCGCCATGTGCCACTACGCCGCGCAAAGTAGCAATCATGCTCCGCCTCCTTGCTGCGCCATGCGCCGGGTGCGGGCCGTATGCAGGTGACAGATTGCCACCGCCAGGGCATCGGCGGCGTCATCGGGACGGGGAATTTCATCCAGCCCCAGGAGAGCGCGCACCATGTACTGCACTTGGTGTTTGTCAGCCCCGCCGTATCCCGCCACGGCTTGCTTGATTTCCATTGGGGTGTATTCGTCCACCGGCAGCCCCGCCTCGGCCAGCGCCAGCATGGAGACGCCCCGCGCCTGCCCCACGGAAATAGCCGTGGTGACGTTGCGCTGGAAGAACAGTTTTTCCACCGCTCCGCTTTCGGGCCGGTAGCGGGCGAGGATGTCCTGCAATTCACGGTAGAGGACCAGCAGGCGTTCCGGCATGGGCAATCCCGCTTTGGTGGTGACCACGCCATAGGCCACGGCGCGCAAATCGCCGCGGTCGTCTTCGCTTACCAGCCCGTAGCCCGTGATGGCCGTGCCGGGGTCAATGCCAATTACCAGCATCGTTTCGTCTCCTACACACAGGATTGCCAGCCCGCGCGGGCTGGCAATCCTGTGAAATGTCCATACACAACGCAAGCAAGCCCGGTCTCAGGCGTCGACGCGCGCCAGGGCTTCTTCGGTAACGCTCAGGTTGGAGAACACTTCTTGTACGTCGTCCAGTTCTTCCAGGGCATCAATGACGCGCATTACCTGGAGGGTATCATCCACCCCCAGTTCTATCTCGTTGGTGGGTATGTACTTCAGGCCGGCTTCTTCGGACTCGATGTTGGCCGCCTGGAGAGCATCGGCAATCGTCTTGAAAGCCTCCACCGGGCCGGTAATCTCGATGGTCTCGTCGTCGAAGTTGACGTCGTCGGCACCGGCTTCCACGGCCAGTTCGAAGATGGCATCCGGGTCTTTGCCCTCTGCCGGGAAGGAGAAATACGCCATGCGGTTGAACTGCCAGGCCACCGAGCCGTTCTCGCCAAGACTGCCGCCAAAACGGTTGAGGACGTGACGCACCTCGGCGACGGCGCGGTTGCGGTTGTCGGTGACGACGGCAATCATCAGGGCTACGCCGTGGGGAGCATAGCCTTCGTAGGTAATTTCTTCCAGTTCGCCGCCGCTCTTGTCCTCGCCGGTGCCGCGTTTGATGGCGCGTTCAATGTTGTCCTTGGGCATGTTGTTGGAGCGGGCGCGGTCAACCGCCAGGCGCAGGCGGAAGTTGCTCTCCGGGTCGCCGCCGCCCTCGCGGGCCGCCAGGGTGATTTCCCGCGCCAGACGGGTAAACAACTGTCCCCGTTTGGCGTCCTGGGCGCCCTTTTTGCGTTTGATGGTGGACCATTTTGAATGTCCAGACATGAAATACTCCTGAGAAAGTTTGAAAGTACCGAAAGTTTGCGAGTGGGGAATGTTGAGGAAATTATACCATCCCGCTTCGCACGAGGAGGACGGCTTCACCGTTAATACGGCTGTGTTTCACGTCCAGGAGGGCCTGGGGGGCGTCCTCCAAAGCATAGAGTTGGGTGGTAGCCCGCACGGGGATTTCGGCGGCCAGTTGCAGGAATTCCACGCCATCGCGGTAGGTGGCGTTGGCGACGCTGCGCAGGGTACGCTCACCGTAGATGAGACGGTAGGGCATCTCCGGGATGGGCGTCATGTGGATGGCGTTGATTGCCAGCGTCCCGCCAGGGCGCAGTTTTTCCAGCGCCAGCGGGACGATGCCGCCCGCCGGGGCGAAAATCACCGCCCGGTCGAGGGGTTTCGGGGCGGCATCCTCCGCGCCCCCCGCCCAGGCCGCGCCCAACGCCAGGGCGTGCTGCCGGTGGGCGGGAGAACGCGTAAAGACGTACACTTCGCAATCCCAGTAGCGCGCCACCTGGATGGCAAGGTGCGCGCTGGCCCCGAAGCCGAACAATCCCAGGCGCTCGCCAGGCTGCAAATCCGCTTTCCGCAGGGAGCGGTAGCCGATGATGCCGGCGCACAACAGCGGGGCAGCCTGCTCGTGGGGAATGCTCTCCGGCATGGGGAGCAGGTAGCGGGCCTCGGCCAGCATGTATTCGGCGTAGCCGCCGTCCACGTGGAAGCCCGTGAAACGGGCCTGCGGGCAGAGGTTCTCCTCACCGCGGCGGCAGTATTCGCACTCTCCGCAGGCGGAGTAAAACCAGGGGACGCCGACGCGCTTCCCCAGCCAGGTCTCCTCCACGCCTTCCCCCAGCGCGGCTACGGTAGCCACCACCTGATGACCGGGGGTGATGGGGTAACGCGGCGGGGTGATGTCTCCTTCCACGGTGTGCAGGTCGGTGTGGCACACGCCGCAGACATGCACGCGCAACAAGACCTGTCCCGCGCCAGGCTGCGGGATGGGCACGTCTTCCAGTCGCAGGGGATAGTTCTCGGCAGGAGCGGGGTTGTACAAACGCCAGGCTTTCATAGGGAACCTCGGGTAGTCAGGTGGTTGGGTGGTTGCTACAATCTTTCATCCCGTCCTCGCTGCGCTCCGGCACCCCTCTCCCACGCGTGAGAGAGGGGCCGGGGGTGAGGGCCAAGCGCCCTACTCCCCGCGGATGAAGGCTTCGGTCATCTCACGGGCCACGCTGTCGCGGAACTGTTTGGGGGGAGTTTTCATGAAATAGGAGGCGGGGCCAATCAAGGGGCCGGAAAGGCCGCGGTCCAGGCCGAGTTTGGCGCAACGGACGGCGTCAATCATCACGCCGGCGGAGTTGGGGGAATCCCACACTTCCAGTTTGGCCTCCAGGTTGAGGGGCACGTTGCCAAAGGTCGTCCCTTCCATGCGGATGTAGCACCACTTGCGGTCGGTCAGCCACGGCACGTGGTCGCTGGGGCCGACGTGTACATCTTCGGGGGGCAGGGCATAGGGCAGCATACTGGTGACCGCGCCGGTTTTGGAAATCTTCTTCGATTCCAGGCGCTCGCGCTCCAGCATGTTGAGGAAATCGGTGTTGCCGCCGAAATTGAGTTGGTAGGTGTGGTCCAGGCGCACGCCGCGGTCCACAAAGAGACTGGTAAGGACGCGGTGCAAAATGGTGGCCCCTACCTGGCTTTTGATGTCATCGCCGATGATGGGCAGGCCGCGTTCCCTGAAGCGCTGTCCCCAATACTCCGAACTGGCGATGAAAACCGGGATGCCGTTCACGAAGGCGCAGCCGGCATCCAGCACCTGCTCCACGTACCACTTGGTCGCCATCTCGGAGCCGACCGGCAGGAAGTTGATGACCACATCGGTCTTGGTATCCCGCAAGATGCCGACGATGTCATCGGTAGGGCCGGGGGCCTTGGTAAGAATCTGGGAAAGGTATTTGCCCAAACCGTCGTGGGTCATCCCGCGGTAGACTTTGACGCCCAGATGCGGCACATCGGCAAATTTGTAGGTGTTGTTGGGGTACGCAAAAATGGCCTCGGAAAGGTCTTTCCCCACCTTGGTATCCACCACGTCGAAAGCAGCGGTAAATTCAATATCCCGGACGTGATAACCGCCCAGGTTGACGTGCATCAGGCCGGGAATCTGTTCGTCATCGGCGGCGTTCTTGTAAAATTCCACGCCCTGCACCAGCGACGAAGCACAATTGCCCACCCCGATAATGGCTACACGCACTTTTTTTCGTTCACTCATTGCGAAAAACTCCTTTTCATGGGAAGGTTTTGAGAAAAACAATGCCCCGTTGAGAGCATGTCTATTTTACCTCCGCATTAGCCCTTGTGCTATAATCCCAGACACATTTCCTCCCTTCTCCCCCGATTTTCCAGCCCGCATGACCGATACCCTCTCCGATTCCGCCGCACTTCTGGAAGGCAGCACCCTGCCTCCGGAGGAAACCATCCGCCGCCTGCTGGCCCTTCTCGAAGACGCCTTCGGGATACTGGTACTTTTTCCCTCGGCGGGCGATGCCGTGCCGCTGGGATGGTATTTCGCCCCCGCCGTTCCCCCCGCCGTGCGGGAATGGGTACAGGCGCCACTCCTCGTGGAGGGACTTCAGCGGGCTTTCCATCACGGGGAAATCCTAGCCTATCCCCCTCCTGCCTGCGAGGCGTGGGAAGGACGTCCCATTTTTTTGGAAGAAGACGCGCCCCTGGAAGGCATCGCCGTCCTGCCGGTGGAACACCGCGAGTACCGCCTCGGCCTTTTGATAGCCGCCTACCCCCGGATGGCTGCGCCCCTTTCGTGCGGCTCCCTCGCCCGCCTCCGCTCCCTGGGGAAAGCGCTGGCATGGCCGGCCTTCATCCAGAATCTCGCCGCCGAAAAACGCTACCTGCAAGCGGAAATCGAAGCCCTTCAGCGCCGCAAGGACGAGTTCATCGCCATCACCTCCCACGAATTACGCACCCCGCTGGGGCTGGTGGTCGGACACGCCACATTTTTACAGGCCACAGCCGCCGACGCATCCACGCAAGAACACGTGGACGTCATCATCCAGAGCGCCATGCGCATCAAGGAAATCATCGAGACCGCGACCCAGGCGGATAACTACCAGACGGGCACGGCGCGCCTGCGGCTTCACACCGTCAACCTGAACACGCTGGCAGAGTCGCTCTGCGAGACCTTCCGGGGGGAGGCTGAAGCCAAAGGGATTCGCCTCCACCTGGAAATGCCCTCCCATCCCCTGGTGCTGGAGGGCGACCCGGAGAAAATCCGCATCATCCTGAAGAATCTCATCGAGAACGCTTTGGCCTTTACGGATAGCGGTGGAAACGTGTGGGTCTCCCTGGCTCAGGCCCAGAGTGGTGACTATGCGCAAATTAGCGTCCGGGACGAGGGCATCGGCATCCCTGCCAGCGCCCTGGAGCGCATCTTCGAGCGCTTCTATCAGGTGGAGGGACATCTGACGCGGCATCACAACGGGATGGGATTAGGGCTTTCGGTAGCCCGCGACCTGGCGCAACTGCACGGCGGGCGCATCGAGGCGGAGAGCGAAGAAGGAAAAGGCAGTTGCTTCACGCTCTATCTCCCCCTGGAGCAAGCGGGGGCGGGAGAAGCGCCGAGAGAGCGCTAAAGACGTGTTGGAGGGCACACGCTATCCTGCCGGGGGGTAAAGACCTCCGAGATTTCCGCCAAGAGCCGCACTGGGAAGCGTAATCGCCTGTGCATGCCGCTCCGGGCGAGCATCGCACCTGCAAAATCTCGGAGGTCTGAACGCCGATTCTCGCTGATTTTTGCCGCTGCATTTGCCTGCACTGCGGGTATCCGGCGAGGGCATTGCCCTCGCCGACCCATTATTGAAAAGCCCTGGAAGCGCCGGAAAGCACCTTGCCAAAGCGCCAGGTGTCAGGTATAATGCCGCCTGCAATCGGGGCGTGGCTCAGCCCGGATAGAGCGCACGGTTCGGGTCCGTGAGGTCGGCGGTTCAAATCCGCCCGCCCCGACTGTCTCACAAGCCGCCGGAGAGGTCTCCGGCGGCTTTTCGCGTGGGGCATCGACACAACGAGGCCGCCGCCCGGCCTCACGGCTTGTTTTCCATTGCCTGGCGGGCATCTTCAGGGATGGGCTTCTCCGGGCAGGTGGCATGATACGGCACATCCGAACCGATGTACTGCTGCCACTCTGCCAGGGTCAGGTTGCGGGGCAGGCGGCGGCAGGCTTCGGCGAGTAAGTCATCGGGTTGCCATAGCCAGACCCGCGCCGTGCCATCATCACTCCCGCTGACCACGTAGCGCCCGCCTGTGCCCGAAAGGGTATCCGGGCTGAAGGCCACGGCATTCACACCCCCCTCATGCGTCATGCGGGCCACCTCACGTCCGGTCAGCGCCTCCCACACCCGCACCATGCCCTGCGTACAGACACCGTTTTTATTTCCCCAATCGCACCCGCCGCTGACCACGTAGCGCCCGTCCGGGCTGAAGGCGACGGTATTCACCCAATCTTGATGCGTCATGCGGGCCACCT
>JANTFR010000004.1 GCA_024763355.1 Anaerolineales bacterium | reverse complement strand
GGACATGATGTCACTTATTCTGGCACAGTCACTGCCGCAATGGAAGCCATGATTGCCGGGATTCCCAGCGTGGCGGTTTCATTGGAAGTGCCTGAAGACCACGTCGGTACAATTGACTTTAAACCAGCGGCCAAAGCTGCGCGTCAGGTTGTGGAGCATGTTTTGGCAAAGGAATTGCCCGAAGGAATATTATTAAACGTCAATGTGCCCTTTCTTACGGATGAAGAATTACGCGGCTTTCGTTTGACGCGACAAGGGTTGCGGGTCTATCACAGTCGCCTTGACGAACGGGTAGATCCCCGTGGACGCCCGTACTATTGGATTGGTGGAGAAGCCCCAACCGGTGTGCCCGAGCGCGGCACGGATATCGGTGCTCTCGCAGATGGTTACGTCTCGATTACGCCCCTGCACCTTGATCTGACCGCCTACCGCGCGTTGACAGACCTGAATACTTGGGAGTGGAGCGAAAAAGCCACGCCTGAAAGGAAATAAAATTCCAGCGTATTGTGCAATTTAACGGTGAAGTAGTACGCTGTTGCTATAGTTTGTGTAAAAAGTATGCTGCGTGACTATATTCCTCTTTTCGTAGGAAACGCCTGTAATGTTGCAGGCGTTTCCCCATTTAAACCAAGTTGCTGCCAAAGATGGTTGATAGAAACGGCCAAGACAAAAAGTGCGAGTTTACAACGAAATGGGGCAGGCAGAAAGTAATTGCGGGGGGGGGCGGGGAGCGTATCTTGCTGTAAATAATCTGAGTTGCGGATAGGGGCGTTTCCTTATCCGCAACTCAGATTATTATATCCCCTCCAATGGTATAATCTCCGCGCTATGAAATCGGAGTTGAAATATCACATTTGGACGGAAGGCTGCCAGATGAACGTGGCCGATTCCCGGCGGGTATCTTCGGCGCTGGAGCGTCTGGGATACCGCGGCACGCCGCGCCCCGAGGAGGCCGATGTCATCGTCCTCAACACCTGCGTGGTGCGTCAGAGCGCCGAAAACAAGGCCGTGGGACGCCTGTTCAGCCTCAAGCCGCTCAAGAAGCGCAATCCCGGCCTGGTCATCAACCTGATGGGCTGCCTGGTGGGCGTCAAGGGACACGACAAATTGCGGCAGCGCTTTCCCTTTGTGGACGTTTTCTCTCCCCCCTCGGACCCGGGGCCGCTGATTGCCCACCTCACCCAGGAGGAAGTCCGCTCTCTGGAAACGGAATCCACCCAAAGGCGGTTCGCCCTGATGGACGGGGACCTGCTGCTCCCCGAAGCGGAGCGCGGCAAACTGGTCTCGGCCTTCATCCCGGTGGTGTACGGCTGCTCCCACGCCTGCACCTACTGCATCATCCCCTACAAACGCGGCGTCGAGCGCAGCCGCCCGGCGGAGGAAATCCTGACCGAGGCCCGCGCCCTCGTGCGGCAGGGGGTGAAGGAAATCACTCTCCTGGGACAAATCGTGGACCGCTATGGTAAGGACATCCCCGACGGCCCCAAACTGTGGGATTTGCTGCACCGTCTGCACGAGGAAGTGGAGGGGCTGGAGCGCATCCGCTTTTTGACCTCCCACCCCAACTGGATGACGGACGAACTGCTGGACGCCGTCGCCGAACTGCCGCGTGTGATGCCGCACATCGAAGTGCCCATCCAGGCCGGGAACGACGAGGTGCTGAAGAACATGCGCCGCGAGTACACCGCCGAGGACTACCGCCGCCTGATAGGCAAAATCCGGGCCCGCATTCCGGGAGCCTCCATTGCCACGGACATCATCGTGGGCTTCCCCGGCGAGAGCGCAGCACAGTTTCAGGATACCTACGACTTGCTGGCCGAACTCGAACTGGATGTCGCCCACCTGGCGCGCTACTCGCCCCGTCCCGGCACCGTCTCTGCCCGGCGGATGCCCGACGACGTGACCGAGGAGGAGAAGTGGCGGCGCTTCCGCCTGCTGGAGGAGTTGCAGGAGGGCATCGCCGCCGAAATCAACGCCCGCTACCAGGGGGAGCAGGTGGAAGTCCTCTTCGAGGACAAGGTGAAGGGCCGCTGGCGGGGACGCACGCCGACCAACAAACTGGTCTTCGTGGAAAGCGAGGCCGACCTGCGGGGGCAAATCCTGCCCGTCACCATCACCTGGACGGGGCCGTGGTCTATGCAGGGGGCGCTGCCGCTGGCGAAACCGCAGGGGGGCATACCCGTCCCGTTCCACAACGCCTGAATCCATCCGCCCGTCTTGTGCCGGGCGGTTTTGTATTTTGCAAGGTGATGGGAAAATTTGGGGGTGTTTTGCGGGCTTTGCCCGCAAAACACCCCCAGATACACTACCCTCCACGCAAAATCGCAAAGAGATGTTTTCTTTCACGAGATTGCAAGGCCAAGAGGTGCGCTATCACGGTACAATCAGGCATAATCGCAGTCCTGGATAACGCGTCTACTTATCAGGAGGAGATATGCGTACACGACTTTGGATTGTCCTGGCACTGAGCGCCCTTGTGTTGAGCGCCTGCAATTTCCCCGGTATGCAGGCCACCGATTTGCCGCCCGCCGAAAACATAGAGACCATCGCCGCCAAGACCATCGCCGCCCAGCAAACCATCCTGGCCGGCACGCCGCGTCCCACCATCACCCCCGCGGCGGTGACGCTTCTTCCCCAGGAAACCACCCCTCCCCCGCCGCCGCCTACGGATACCGCCGCGCCAGGCGCGCCCAGCAGTACACCCAGGCCCACCGACACCCCTGGCACCCCCTGTAACCGGGCATCTTTTGTGGCCGATGTCACCGTCCCCGACGACACCGCTTTCCGCCCCGGCGACAAATTCACAAAAACCTGGCGGCTGAAGAACACCGGCTCCTGCACCTGGACGACCTCCTACGCCCTGGTTTTCGCCGACGGCGACAGAATGGGCGCGCCTGACGCAGTGCCTCTCACGGTCAGCGTGGCTCCCGGTCAAACGGTAGACCTCTCCGCGGAACTGACCGCTCCGGATACGCTGGGAACGTACCAGGGTAACTGGCAACTGAAAGACGACAAGGGCAAAACCTTCGGCATCGGAGACAAAGCGGACAAGACCTTCTGGGTACGCATCAAGGTCACCCTGCCCGGCGGCATCACCTACGACTTCCTGGCGCAGGCATCCTCCGCTACGTGGGAGTACGATACCGGCACGGAAACCGGTGCGCTGACCTACAACGGAGCCGACGACGACCCCCACGGCGTCGCAAAAATCAAGCGCGACCTGAAACTGGAAGACGGGCGTACCACCGGCACCGTCCTGTTCACCATGCCGCCCCACAACAACAACGGTTCCATCACCGCCACCTATCCCCCCTACACCGTGTACAGCGGCGATTATCTCAAAGGATTACTCGGCTTCCAGGCTGAGAGCGACGGCTCCTGCGGCCCCGGTCAAGCCGTCTTCATCATCCGCTACAAACTGACCAGTGACGGTACCGTCCATACCCTGGGAGACTGGCGCGATTCCTGTGACGGCAAACTCGTCAAAGTCAACGTCGATCTTTCCTCCCTGAACGGCGAGGAAGTGCAGTTCATCCTCGTTTTCGATGCCGACGGCGATTATCACGGCGACCGCGGCGTGTGGTCCTCCCTGCGCGTAGAACGCTGATGACACTGGAGGCGCGCCTCAAAGACGAAGCCCGCCATCTGGGATTTGACCTGGCGGGAATCACAACCCCGGAGCCGCCCCCGCATTTTGAGGTCTACGCCCGCTGGGTGCAGGCCGGCCTTCACGGGGAGATGCGCTACCTGGAGCGGGAAGACGCCCTCCGCAAGCGCGCCAACCCGAAGGAAATCCTGCCCGAATGTGAAAGTGTCCTCGTTTTGGGGATGCGCTACAATCCCCCCGGCCTTCTCCCCGGTGGGGAAAGGGCCGGGGCAGGGGAGCGGGGCAGGATTGCATCCTACGCCTGGGGAGAGGATTACCATGAAGTCATCCCGCCCAAACTCCGGGCGCTGGTCGCCTTTCTGGAGGCGGAAGTCGGACATCCCTTCCCGCACCGCGAGTACACCGACACCGGTCCCCTTCTGGAGCGCGACCTGGCGCAGCGCGCCGGTCTCGGCTGGGTGGGGAAAAACACCTGCCTGATTGCGCCCGGCATTGGTTCATACTTCTTTCTGGCCGAAATTTTGCTGGGGCTGCCCCTCCGACCCGACCCGCCTTTCCCCACCGACCACTGCGGCACTTGCACGCGCTGCATCGAGGCCTGCCCTACCCAGGCCATCCTGCCCGACCGCACCCTGGACGCCCGCCGCTGTATCTCCTACCAGACCATCGAGAACAAAGGCGCCATCCCCCCCGACCTGCGCCCCCTGATGGGCGACTGGGTTTTTGGCTGCGACGTGTGCCAGATGGTCTGTCCGTGGAACATCCGCTTTGCAAAGCCCGCCACGGAACCGGCCTTTGCCCCCCGACCCGACGTTCCCGCTCCCATCTTGGGTGAGGAATTGCGTCTCTCCCCGCAGGAGTTCAACCGCAAATTCAAAGGCAGCCCCGTCAAACGCGCCAAACGCCGCGGCTACCTGCGGAATGTGAGCGTGGCGTTGGGCAACGCCGGCACCGTCGAGGGCCTCCCCGCCTTGCGCGCCGCTCTCGACGACCCCGAACCCCTGGTGCGGACGCACGCCCGCTGGGCCCTCCAGCAACTGGACGCCGGACAACGGACAACAGACGACGGACGAGAGACAATGGACAACAGACGGCGGACAACAGACGACGGACAACAGACCGCGGGCGGTAAACCATGCACCACGCCACCGATGCAACCAATGTAACCAATGAACCAATGCAACCGATGCAACCAACGCGACCAATGAACCGCCTCCCAACACACAAACTCATCATCTCCCTCGCCCTGATGCTCCTGAGCGCCTGCCAATCTGCCCGCACCGGGACCCCGCCGGAGATTGCCACCGTCAAACCCGCGGAAGGGGTCTTCGTGTTGGGACAATCTACCCCCACCCCGCTTCCCAGCGCAACACCGCTCCCCGCCTCAACCATCGTCCCTCCCACACCTGCCGCCACGGCAACGCCGCTTTCTCCCACGACCACCCCCACGCCGGCGGAGATTACCTTGCTCTTCACCGGCCAAATCGTGCCGGGGCGCTGCGTCCAGGCCGGAGTGGACGCCCGCGGCAACGCGGATTACATCTACGCCGAAGTGCGCGACATCTTGCAATCCGCCGACCTGACCATCGGGACGCTCAACGCATCTCTCAGCGATCACGCCCCCATGACCGGCTGCATCGAGACTTTCGTGCTGACGGGCAGCAGCAACAACGCCGACGCCCTCGCCAAGGCGGGCTTCAACGTGATGAGCGTCGCCACCAACCACATCAAGAACTGCAATTCCAACACTTGCGGGGACCGCGCCTTTCTGGATACGCTCGAAAACCTGCACAGGGTCGGCATCCTGCCTGTCGGAGCGGGGAAAAACGTGAAGGAGGCCCTGCAGCCCGTGGTGGTGGAAATTCAGGGGGTGCGTTTCGCTATCGTCTCGCTGGGAGAAATCGAGCCGATGGCCTTTGCCGATGCAGATACCCCCGGCATTGCTCCGTTGACTGAGACCAATCTGCGTCAAGCAATCGCTGCCGCCCGCCAGATGGGGGATGTGGTGATTTTCATGCCGCACTGGGGGCCGGAGTACACATCCACCCCAAACTGGAACCAGCGCAAGTACGCTCAAATGGCCGTCGAAGCCGGGGCCGACCTGGTAGTGGGCAATCACACCCATGTGGTGCAGGCCGTACAAACCATCTCCGGCGTACCCGTGTTTTACGGGCTGGGCAATTTCGTTTTCGACCAGACCTGGGACCACAAAAATCAGCAATCCGTGTTGTTGACGATACGTTTTCAGGGAACGCAATACCTGGGTTACGAGTTCACCCCCGTGTACGCCGACGGCGACGGCACCGTTCACCTGGCAGATGAAGCCGAGGCGGCGGAAATTATCGAGCGCATTTCGGCGGCCAGCACCGCCCTGCCCCCCGCCCCCTGATAGAGGTCATTCGTTCCCCATAAATTCTTCCGCCGAGACGTGCCCGGCCTGGTCAATCCCCTCCCGCTTGAGCACTTTCCACACCGTTATTGCCAGGATTTTGAGGTCCAGCCATAAAGACCAGTGGTCCACATACCACACGTCCAGGCGGAATTTCTCTTGCCAGGTAAGGGCGTTGCGTCCGTTGACTTGCGCCCAGCCGGTGATGCCCGGCAGCACCTCATGGCGGCGCATTTGCTCCGGCGAATAGCGCTCCAGATACTGCATCAGGAGGGGGCGCGGCCCTACCAGACTCATCTCCCCTCGCAGGACGTTGAACAACTCCGGCAGTTCGTCCAAACTGGAAGCGCGCAGGAAACGCCCGAAACGCGTCAGGCGGGCCTCATCGGGCAGCAAATTGCCCTGCGCATCGCGAGCATTCGTCATGCTGCGGAATTTGTAGAGGGCAAAGGGTACGCCGCGGTAGCCGGGGCGCACCTGCCGGAAAAGCACCGGCCAGCCGTGGAAAATCCACACCAGGAGGGCCAGCACCAACATCACCGGGGAGAGTATAACCAGCCCGATAACTGTCACCAGCAAATCAAAGATTCGCTTGGATTTGGGCACGCCGGAAGGAAAGATGGGCATGGAAGTATTGCGGAATTGCGCAAAATAGCGAGAGTATCGGGGCGAGACATAAACAACATTTTCTGCTGCCCCGACATTTGTGAACGACCAAAATTGTATCACGCAGCCGGATAGGGTTTCCCATGCGCGGTACGGATTCCGTCACTCCCCCGTTTTCAGGTCATCAAAGAAGCGCATCTTCCGCCAGCGCGCCTGTGGATTGCTCATCTGAGCCAATTCCGCTTTGGCTTGCTGCAATAAGGCAGGCTGCTGGAAAAGGTCCACAGCCGTCATCGCCAACGCTTTTGCACCGATACGCCAGGTGTGGTCTCCGGCTTCTCCCGCCGCGGCCAAGGCAAACTGCGGAGTATGCGCGCCGACATCATCCGGCACCATGGCAATGTAAGGATGCAGAGATGGGATGAGATGGCTGACATTTCCCATATCGCTGGAGCCGCGCCGCTCGTCTGGCGCAGGGTCAAAGACAGGTTGCCCTAACAGTTCCAAATTCTGGGCAAACAGCCGCGCCAAGGTGGGATTAGGCAATCGGTGGGCATAATGTCGTAAGTGCTTAACCTTGACCCTGGCCCCGGCAGCCAAGGCGCCTGCCTCAGCGCAGCGTTTCACTTGCTCCACAACATCAAGCGAGGCATCGGAAGTAGCAGCGCGCACGCCAAAGATGGCGCGGGCGTAGGCAGGCACGATATTCGGCGCTTCGCCGCCATCCGTGATGATACCGTGAATCCGCACATCGGGGGTCAGGTGCTGACGTAACGCGTTGATATTGTTGAAGGTCTGGATACAAGCATCCAAAGCGTTGACACCCTTGTCCGGAGCCGCGGCGGCATGGGCGGCTCGGCCAAAGAATTCGCACACCACTGCATTGGAGGCAATGGACCCTCTGGCAACCATGTTTTTGCTGCCCGGATGAATCATCATGGCTGCGTCCAGATGGTCGAACACGCCCCGTTCCACCATAATAGCCTTGCCTCCTCCGGTTTCCTCTGCGGGTGTGCCGATAAGTTCGATAACCCCCGATATGTCATCCCGTACTGATTGCAACGCCAGAACTGCTCCCAAAGCCGAAGTAGCAATCACATTGTGCCCACAAGCGTGTCCCAGCCCAGGCAAGGCATCATACTCAGCCAGAATAGCAATGGCTGGATGGTCAGCATCTTTTATACTGCGAGCAATGAAAGCCGTATCCAGCCCCGCCACCCCTCGCTGCACCTGAAAGCCATGCCGCTCGGCTACATCGGCCAACAGCGCCATGGAGCGGTATTCCTGAAACGATAACTCGGGGTGCTCATGCAGGTCATGGCTGATGGCAGACAGTTCATCCGAAATGCTCTCGATGTATTCCTGCACGCGCTGCTTGACGAAATTTGGCTCGGTCATCGTATCTTCTCCAGGGCAGGTCTTCTCACCCGTAATTCGGATTTCTTATCTCATCTTGCGGGGGTCCAGCGCGTCGCGTAAACCATCGCCAATGTAATTAATACTGATGACGGTGAGAAAAATCATCAGGCCGGGGAAAAAGGCCATCCACCAGTTCCCCTTGCGCATCTCATCTTGCGCCGCGTTGAGCATGTTCCCCCAGGTAGGCGTAGGCGGTTGAACACCGAAGCCCAGGAAACTCAGCCCCGACTCGGAAATGATGTTACGCGCCACTAGCAAGGTGGCCGCCACAATGACAGGCGTCGCTGTGTTGGGCAAGATGTGCCGGAAAATGATACGGGCATTGGTATCGCCAACGGCACGCGCCGATTCGACAAATTCCTTTTCCTTCAGGCTCAAAAATTGTCCCCGCACCAAGCGGGCTACGCTGGTCCAGGACAACAATCCCAGAATGAGGATGATTCCCCCCATATCTCCATTGGCTTTGAGGATGGGAACATCCACCTCTCGCAGCAAAATAGCCATGATGATAAGCAAGAAAATGCGAGGCAGCGAAAGGAACAAATCCGTCAACCGCATCAGGATTTCGTCTGTTTTCCCGCCATAAAAGCCGGCCATGGCTCCAATGAATACGCCGATGAGCACCCCCACCAAAGTCGCGCCCAGGCCGATGGTCAAAGAGATACGCCCGCCATAGAAGACGCGCGTCATCAGGTCGCGTCCCAAGGTATCCGTGCCCATCGGATGAATCAGGCTTGGCGGGTCGCGGCGCTCCCGCAGACTGCTGTCAGTCGGACTGTACGGGCTGAGTACAGAGACAAAAATCGTCCCCAGAATCAAAATCCCCAATATCGCGCTGCCGAACATAGCCATTTGATGGTGCCGGAATTGTTGCCAGGCTATATCGCGCAAGGTGCGCGGTTTGGCAGAACGGAGGTCGGATGTAGAGAGGGAAGCACTTGTGGTTGTCATATCAATCGTATCGAATCCGCGGGTCGAGATAGGCGTAAGAGAGGTCTGCCAACAAATTGAAAATAATAATCAGCACAGCATTTATCATCACAATTCCCATCAAGAGGGGATAATCACCGCGCTGGGCTGAGCGATAAAAAAGGCGTCCCATCCCCGGCCAAGAAAAAATTGTCTCGGTAAAGAGTGCACCGCCGAACAAGCCCGGCAAATTCAGGGCAATGATGGTCACAACCGGGGCAAGGGCATTTTTGAACGCATGTCGTATCACGACCATGCGCTCGGTCAGACCTTTGGAACGCGCCGTACGGATGTAATCCTGATAAATGACTTCCAGTGTCTGCCCCCGCATGTACCGCGTGTATGTCCCCATGCCAAACATTGCCAGCATAACCACAGGCAATATCATGTGCTGGATGCGCTGGGCCAGGGTAGGATTGTCTACCCCGTATGGAGCCATGCCGCCACCCGGCAAAAGCGGTGGACAATCGGCACAGTGGGTAAAATGCGCCCAGGCAAAACCATCACGCGGGCTGACCGGATTGTTGAGCCAAACGTTGAAGACGATAATCAGGATAAGCCCAAACCAGAAAATCGGAATGGCTTGTCCCACAAAGGCAAACAACGTAGCAAAGTGGTCAAAGAGAGAATACTGATGCAGCGCCGAGTACAAGCCGATAGGGATAGACACCAGCAGGGTGAGGCTGAATGACACCAACATCAGTTGCAAGGTATTAGGCAGACGATGTCCAATCTCTTCCAGGACTGGCTGGTGGGTCACATTGCTGTAGCCCCAATCACCTACCATGATGCGGCTTGCCCATTTCCAGTAGCGCACGTAAATGGGCTGGTTGAGGCCAAATTCCTCCTCCAGACGCACGATGTCTTCCGGGGTTAGATTCGGATTTTCTTCAAAGGCAGACATCGGCCCGCCCGGAGCCAGAGAAATCAGCACAAACACAATGATACTGATAAGAACAAGCAGAGGAATAGAGTAGACCACTCGACGAAGGATGTAGTTAATCAAGACAATCTCCATCACCTGACCTCCGAGAGGCGGATTGCCCCTCGGAGGTCAACAGAATGTTTCAATGATTGATAGGGGTAGGACTTACTCTACCGGAACGAAATGGCGGGAGTTATTTCTTATCCCATTCTTCCACGTTCCACGTCTGGCGGCCCCAGGGATTAACCTTGAACCCCACGATATTAGCGCGTGTCAGATGGATTTCAGAGCGGTCGTACAGGTAAAGGTGAGGAATGTCCGAAGCAATTTCTTCGCACGCGATTTGATACTGCGCCTTGCGCTCGTCCATGTCAGGCGTCGCCCCAGCCTTGTCCAGAGCATCACTCGCCCGCTCGTTAATCCAGCGCACATAGTTGAACCCTTTGCCATTGTTGGCTTCTGTCGGAATGCTGTTCTTGTGAAAATAGCCATACATGTGGCTTTGGGGGTCGATTCTATCGCTGGTGGTGTACATGAGGATATCAAAATTGCCGTGCTTACGGAAAGCGCCGCTGGCCCAGGAGCCAAAGAGTTCGGAACTAGGAACATTTTCAATATAAAATTCGATGCCGATGTCTTTCATCATCTCCACCAGCAACTGTTCGCTCTCCTCACGCAACTGGTTGCCCGAAGTAGTCTGAATCTTCAAACGCAAAGGCGTTCCTTCTTCAGCATACAGACAACCATGACATTCACGCACGCCATCGCCATCTTCATCGGTGAAGCCGGCTTCGTCCAGCAAGGCCTTGGCCTTATCGGGATTGTATTCCGAGGGGGCAATATCGCATTTGGCCCACCCAATGCTCAGTTCGCTGGTTCCTACCGTCGTAGCACCATACAACAATTCATCCACAATCAACTGTTTGTCAATGCCGTATTGAATCGCCTGGCGTACCTTCAGGTCTCCCAAAATGGGATGAGGATGATTGATGGGGTCGTCGGTAGCGTCCAGCGTGGGGTCGGCCAGATTCAGCAGTAAGCGTTCGGAACCGGGGCCCGGGCGTATGTTGACGACTATATCAGGATTGTCTTCAAATTCCGGGACATCCGCCTCAGAGAGGTCCCACAAAACATCAATTTCTCCCGACGTGATGAGGGCCTTGCCCACTTCGCGACTGGGAATGATGCGTACGATAATCTGGTCAACTTTAGGCTTGTCCGGATAGTCCCGGTATTTTTCATTCTTGACCAAAGTGATATGGTCGCCCGATTCCCACTCTTTCAACACAAAGGGGCCTGTTCCCAGAAGTCCTGTAGTGTTGTAATCCCAGGTGGTCATGTCGGTCGAATCTCCCACCGCATGTTTGGGGAGTACCGACTCGAAAAGCGTCAGGTAAGGAGCATAGAATTGCTTGAATGTCACCTGGACAGTTTCAGGGTCAGGGCAAGTCACAGATTCAATTTTGTCGTATCCCGCCGTATTGACCGCACCACTGTCAGGCGTTGTCACGATTTCCCACGTATATTTGACATCGTCACAGGTAAAAGGCTCTCCGTCAGCCCAGACGACTCCTTTTTTGAGATGATAGGTGACATTAAGGCCATCTTCCGAAACCATACCATTGGCGATACTGGGAACATCCTCCGCCAGAACGGGATAAAAATTACCGTCTGGGTCAACATCCACTAAGCCCTCTACCACCATCTTGCTGACTTCATCCGCAGCATATTGGGTAGCAATGAAGGGATTAAGGACATCAGGCTCCTGGTAGAGGCCAAAGATAATGGTTTTAGGCTCAGCCGGCTGAGCAGGCGGCTCAGTAGGCGCAGCGGCCTCGGTAGGAGCCGGCATAGATGTCGGCGCGGCAGCAGGCGCTTCAGTGGCAGCAGGCACTTCCGCCGGCTTCTCGGTGGCAGGCTGAGAGGGGGAACATCCCGCCAAGACAACCAGCGCGCCAATCAGCAACAATACAACCAGGAACTTTTGCGATACTTTCGACATATTCTCCTCCGAAACAGGTTGCCCCAAAAAGCAATTGGGAATGAAACAAACAGACATAAAAAAGCAAACATCTTGACAACACAATGAACGTATAGGCAGGCCTCCTTTCAGACAAATCTTCTGGCGTGTATTTATTTAAACAGCAAAGATGCAAAATAGTCTCATCTTCAGCCCGTTATTTACATATTATTTAGATAAGAACTTCCCTGGGCTGCTTCGGTTTCCCCCAAAGCAGCCCCCGTATAGAGGGAGTATACGTCTGTTTCCCCCACCTGTGGCGAATTCGAAGCCGAGAAGAGATACCCGGCAGCATTGCAATAATACCGTTGCAAAGCGCATTCTTCTCGAACCCAGACCTTTTTGCAGGTATCTTGCTTGACATCGCCCACGGGATACTGTACAAAAGAATCGTTCCAGTTCCCGCCAGCGCGCTATCCAAGTCTTTGGTCAGCAATCCACGCTGGCCAAATTGCGCAAATAATGAAACCCTGGCCGTTCCTCTGCCTTCTTCCGCTGATACTCCACATCCCCCGCACAACCGCGTCAACCCCCATCTGCGCCGTGCAGGGCAGTGGCCAGACTTCGCCTTACGTCGGGCAAAGTGTGACCATTGAGGGCATCGTCACCGCCGATTTCGACCAGCGTCCGCCCAAAGGCTTTGCCCTCCAACAGATAGATTGCGATTCCGACCCCGCCACCTCGGACGGGGTTTTCGTATCCCTGGGCACATCGCAAGATGTGGTGCAGCGCGGCGACCGGGTGCGGGTCACCGGCACGGTGGAGGAGTACTATGGCCTGACGCGTCTGAGAGCCGACCCCTCCGATGCCACCATTCTCTCGCAGGGCAACACGCTGCCCGTTCCCGTCCCGCTTTCCCCGGCTTTGGATGACGACAAGACATACTACGAATCCAGCGAGGGGATGCTGGTCTCGCTGGCGCAGGCCCCCGTGATTGGCCCCACCGACTCCCGCTCCGAAACCTGGCTGCTGCCCGCCTCGCTCGGCCTGCCGCGCTTGTTTTGGGACGATGCCCAGGGGTACGACGCCCGATTGGTGCTCGATTCCCGCGGGAATTTCGCCCTCTCCCCGGAGGGCCGCGTCGGGGACCGCGTGGATTTCGAGGGGCTGCTGACCTTTGAAGGGGGCGCGTACCACCTGCAGGCCACGTCCGCTCCTTTGCTGTATCCCGCGGGGGGCGCACCGCCTTCCGGGCTGCGGCCTCCTCCCGGAGCGGCGGCTTTCTCCTTCGCGTCCCTCAATCTGGAAAACCTGTTCGACCCCTACGACGACCCCGCCACGGAGGACTCCGTCCCCTCCAGCGCCGAATTCCACCGCCGGCTGGAGAAGCACGCCCGTCTGATGCACGACATCCTGGGCGAGCCTGCTTTCATCGCCGTGCAAGAGGCGGAAAACGCCGAGGTGCTGGAATGGCTGGCGGCGCGTCCCGAATGGGAGCACGTCTACCACTGGCTGCTCGTGGAAGGCCCTGACCGCCGCGGGATTGACGTGGGGCTGCTCTACCGCCCCGACCTGGTCACGATTCTCGGCTATACGCAAGAGCAGGGCTGCACCACCCTGCAAGACGGTCTCGGCCCGGACGGAAACCTGGACATGGCGCATCCCGCCAACGCCCTGACCTGCGATACGGACGGCGACGGCAGCCTCGACGGCAACCGCCTGTTTTCGCGCCCGCCGTTGGCCATTCATCTGCGCCTCACCCTGGGGGACGGTTCCCAAGGCGAGATGTGGGTTATCGTTTCCCACTGGAAATCGAAGACCCAGGACACCACAGAGACGGCCTACACCCTCCCCCGCCGCCTGGAGCAGGCGCAATTCACGGGCGCGCTGGCGGCAGCCCGCGCCGATTTCCCCGTCCTGGTGCTCGGCGACCTGAACGATACCCCCAACTCCGCCCCGCTGGAGGCACTTCGGATTTACGGCCTGTTCGATGCCGTAGAGACCATTCCCCACGCGAAACGCTACACCTACATCCACGAGGGCATCTCCCAGCCTCTCGACCACGCCTGCGGCAACGCGGCCTTCTGGAACGGAGCGGTGCTCCAGATGCAGGCGGTTCACGTGGATGCCGACATGCCGGAGATTTTTCAGGCGCAGGCCGATTCGTACTACCGCGCCAGCGACCACGACCCGCTCCTGGGCGTGTACCTGGCCGCTCCCTGGCACGTTTTTTTGCCGGTGGTGGGGAGAGAGGAGAGGTGAGAGGAAAGAGGGGAGAGGGGTGTTTCCCCGCTTTACCAGACTTCCGAAGTCTCGCCGACTTTCCCACTCTCAAACTTTCCCACTTGCAAACTTCCCCACTTTCCCACTTTCCAACTTGGGGGTCAACGCGAAATTGTGGGGTAGGAGAGACAGACTTCCGAGATTTCCGGGGGACGATGTTCGCCCCCGAAGCGGCTCTCGTCAAAATCTCGGAAGTCTTACCCCCACAAATCTGAAGAGAGCCCCAACTTGCAAACTTTCCTAACCTCAGTTGCGGATAAAGTATGACCTTCCGCGTTGAGCGGAGATTGCCCATCAATCGTAGTCGAAACGCCCAAAATCTGCGCTTCGACTACGCTCCCCTTCACAGGTTCAGGGTCGCTCCGCTCTGCGCGGTGGGCTGCAATGGCTTATCCGCAATTCAGGTTTCCTACTTTCAAACTTGCCCACTTGTAAACTTTTCTCACTCCCCTTGACAAGACAGCGGACATCATCCATAATGGATGCAAAACGGAACCACCTCAGAGGTAGCGACATGCCAACCCTGACTATCAAAAACATCCCCGAAGACCTGTACATCCAGCTGAAACGCTACGCAGAAATCAATCGGCGCAGCCTCAACAGCGAAGTCATCTTGTGCATTGAACGGGCAATCCGCAGCCGTCGGGTTCAACCCGAAGACTACCTGCCCAGAGCACGGCAACTGCGCGAAAAAACGAAGCAGCATCCCATCACTGATGAGGCATTTAACCTCGCGAAGACGACAGGACGGCCATGATAGTCGTGGATACAAACGTCATCGGATACCTGTATCTGAGCAGCGAGCGGTCTGGGCAGGCTGAGCAAGCCTTGCTGAAAGATTCTGAATGGGCTGCACCCAGATTGTGGCGAAGCGAATTGCAGAACGTCCTGGCACACTACATCAGGAAAGGCATCCTGTCATTTGAAGATGCCGTCCGCATCATGGATGAAGCCGCGAGATTGATGGAAGGAAGGGAATACGAAGTGCCGTCTATGGACGTGCTGCAGTTGGTTAAGGAAAGCACGTGTTCGGCTTATGACTGCGAATTTGTGGCTCTGGCGCGAGCGTTAAGAGTTCCCGTGGTAACGGTGGACAAACAAATCCTGCGAGAATTCCCCGCAGACGCAATTGCACTCGATGTATTTGCGAACAGCGAAGACGATAGTTGAGGGGGATACTTTCAAACTTTCCCACTTGCCTAATCTCAGTTGCGGATAAAGCATGGCCTCCCGCATTGAGCGGAGATTGCTCAGCAATCGTAGTCGAAACAGCCGGAATCTGCGCTTCGACTGCGCTCCCCTTCGACAGGCTCAGGGTCGCTCCGCTCTGCGCGGTGGACTGAAATGGCCTATCCGCAATGCAAGTTAGTTAGTTGGGTAGTTTGGTGATTGGGTAGTCAGGCCGTTCGTCGTCGCACGCCGCACCATCCTCTTGCCCACTTTCCCCACTTGCAAACTTTCCGCGCTCAGCAGCCCGAAGAGCACCCACATATTCGGCAGCGCCAGCGAATCGTAAGACAGCGAAGCAAATGCGAAGACTGCCAGCCCCAACAACCCGCCTGTGCCCCAGAAGCGCGCCTCTCCGCCGATGCTCCGCAGATGTACGGCCTGTCGCGCCAGCAGCAGCACGAACACAGCAAAGAAAGTCGTCCCCAGCAAGCCGGTCTCGGCCAGCAAGCGCAGATAGAGATTCTTGGGGGTAATCAGACGGATATTGCCCTCCAAAGGCGTCAATTGGCGCACAATCTCCGGCTGGCGATGCCACGAGCGGTAAGGCAGGTACTCCCCAAAGTGGAAAGCGTAATTCCCCAGCCCAACTCCCAGCCAGGGCGCGTCGGCGTACATGCGGTAGGCCGTCTCCCAGTAGGTCATGCGCTGGCCGAAAGCGATGAACTCCAGATAAGACTGCCCGCCGCGCTCTTCAGGGTTCGTCCAGTAACGCCACAAACGGGAAAAATACTGATTGCGCTGCCCCAACGTGAAGACCAGCCCCAGGGCCAGCGCGCCGCTCAAAAAAACGCCTGTTCCCCATAGGAGAAGCCTCCGCCCTTTCAGGCGGCGCGCCTTCCCCCAGGGGATTGCCATCCCCGCGGCAAGTACCGCCAATCCCCCTAGCGCAGCCAATCCCAGGCGGGAAAAGGTAAAAAGCGTCACCGCCGCGCCCCAAACAATCAAAAGATGCTCCACCATCAGGCCGCCCCAGCGCCAGCGGAAGGCGCTCCGCCGGGTGAGGGCAGCAGCAAGCAGCCACGGCATCCACAGGAAGACGATTTGCTCGGCGAACCAGTTCGGCTCAAAAGTCATCCCGGAGACGCGCCGCTCGAACAGCGGGCGGGTGGAAATAAAGCGCTGGATTTTGCCGAGCAGGTCAAAATAGTCCTGATTGAAATGCAAAATGTAGACGGCCTGCAAACTCCCCCAGGCCAACGTCAGCGCCATGCCGAGGTACAGCCAGCGCAGGGAGCGGCGCAAAGCGGCCTCATCCCGCAGATAGAGGACCACGGTGAAGTACAACGCCAGCCCCAATCCCAGGGTCGCCAGAGAGCGGAGGGCGCGGGCCTGGACGCTCACACCGCGTACCCCTGCCTGGAGGGAGACAAGCGCCAGCAGGGTGCTCCCCGTGGCAACTACCGCGAAAGCCAATAAGGGCTGAGCAGGACGCGGCAGGGAGGCTTTCCACAAGCGCGGCAGGATGACGATGGGAAGAAGGAGAAGCAGGGGATAGACCGCCAGGGGGCGCACCAGCGTCGCCCCTCCCACCCCACCGGGGAAGAAAGGGAAACTGGTCACCGGCAGGGAAATCAGCAGGGCAGCCCACAGGATTTCGCCCAGGCGCTCACGCATCGGGAGCCTCCGCGCCCAGGGCCGCGAGCCACAAGAGGATACTCGCCAGCATCCCCAGGATAGCCCCCGTCAAAGCCCACGCCCCCGTGGAGCGTACCGCTTGCGCCCGCACCGGCACGGTGGAAATTCCGTCCAGGGAGAGATTGAGCGAAAGGCCGTAGGAAGCGGCGTTGGCGGCTTCGTACTGCGCCAGCAGGTCGTCGAGACGCGCCTGTGTCTCCTGTTGCAGGGAAGGGATGGCGGATTGCTCCGCTTCCACGGCGGCCAGCGCCCGCCCGCTCCAGGCCAGGACTGCGCTGCGGGGCGCATCGGGGGGTGGGAAATCTCTCAGCAGCGATTCCCAGGCAGGGGTGAAACCGCTGGCCTGCGCCGCCAGGGCCTGCAAGCGCCAACGTTCCTCGGGAGGGAGAGGAGCATCGGGTGGCAGCGATTGTGCTTCGGCGCGCCAACTCTCCAGCGCGGCGCGAGCGTTCTCCAGCAGGGCAGTACGGCGCGCCAAATCCGCCTGGGCGGTGGCAGTAGCCTGCATTGCCATATCCAGGCGCATCACCTCGGCAGCGGACTGCATGGCGGCATCCAGCGCATCCAGGGCAACGGCGCGCCAGGTTTCGGCGGCTTCTTCCGCCATGCGCGCCGCCGGCGCGGTGGCGGTCAAGCGCCACTTACCTACCGTGCGCCACTGGGGGGTGAGCATGGCCTGCAAATCGGCGGACGTAACCTGCTGCCAGGATTCATCCTCGGCCTGTAAACGTGCCAGCGTCTCGGCCACGATTTCGTCGTGGCGCACAAACTGGTTCAATTGCTCCAGTTGCCAGTTCTTGAAATCATCCAGATTGCGGAAATCATAGTAGGAGGATGGATTGCGGTTCTGCTCCTGCGGGGCGCGGTAGGCGTGCAGGCCGACGTAGAGTTCGGCGGAGGCGCGATACTGCGGAGAAGCCAGGCGCGCCCCCCCCCAGCCGATGACCGCACCCAAGAGCATCAGGGCGGCCATCCACGGCCAGCGGGAAGCGTAGCGGAGGAGGAATTGGCGGAGGTTCCACATGACGAGAATGTGCGAAAGTACGAAAGTGCAGAGTGCGAGGGTATAATACCACGCGCAAACATCATGAAAAACACGCCGCATTTTACCCCCAAATTCACGCTGCGCCTGCTGCTGACGCTGACCGCGCTGGACGGGATGATTGCCCTCATCTGGCTGCTGCGTATCCCATCGGAGAGCGGTCTTTCGGCGGCGCGGCTTGTGTTGTTGGGGTTATTGCTGATGGGGACGGGATTGCCGCTGGCCGGATTGCTCCCCGCCGCCCAAAGGCATCTTCTGCCGCGTTGGGAAACTCACCTGAGAAACACGCTGCGCCGCCGCAGACGCGCCTTCTGGCTCATGCTGGCGGCCTTCAACGGGCTTTACCTGCTGATTCTTCCTCCCGACCTGACGGACGCCGCCGCCCGCGCCGTACTGCTGCGCGCCGCGCCGCTTTTGTTTTACGGAAGCGCGGCCTGTCTGGAAGGCGCCCTCCTAATGCTGTCCATTTCGCGGGAGGACGTTCGGCATCTGGGGCGGCAGCGCATCTTTCGCCTGACGGCGGCGCTCTTCGGCGTGCTGCTGGGCGCGTGGGCCTTCGTTGCCCGCACCGGTTGGGGGGTGCATCCTCTCTCGGAGTATTTTTATGAGATGGGAGTTCCCCTCCTGGAAACACAACTCCTGCTGGCCTGGGGGCTGGCCGTCGGACTGCGGAAAGGGGCAGACGCGGCAGCCCGCCGCGGTTTGCGGCTCTCCGCCCGACAAGCGGATTTTGCGCTCGCCCTGGGGCTGTACCTGCTGGCCGTTTTCCTGTGGCAGATGCCTCCCGACCGCCCGACGTGGTTCTTCACCCCCCCCACAGCGCCCAATTTTCAGCGTTACCCCGCCTCCGACGCCTTGCGCTACGATGCTACCGCCCAAAACGCGCTGATTGGCAACGGGCTGCAAACCGAGAACCAGGCGCGCACCTTACGTCCGCTTTATACCGGCGCGCTGGCGCTGTTCCATCTCGTGAGAGGCATCGAGTATGACCCCGTAACCCATCTCCAGGTATGGGTACTGGCGGCCTTCGTGGTCCTGGCCTACTTCCTGGGGCGCGCTCTGCACGGGCGAACGGCGGGTGTGCTGCTGGCAGGCCTGCTGGCTTTACAGGGGTATACCAACATCGCCTACGCCAATTTGTTCACCGTGTCACACGCCCGCCTGTTGATGCCCGACCTTCCGATGGCGGTGTTGATGGCCGCCTTTTTAGTGCTGGCAGTGCGCTGGCAACGGGCACGTTCCCCGCGCTGGCAGGGGGCGCTCTACAGCGGAGCAGCCCTGGGCGCGCTGCTGATGGTGCGCCCGGAAAGCATCACGGCAGGCATCGCCGCCCTTCTGACTGCGCTTCTGCAATGGAGGCGACAGCCGCGCTTATGGGCACAGCACGCAGTCATCTTCGCGCTGGGAGCGGGGCTGGTAACTGCTCCGTGGGTGGGACGCAATTGGGCGCGTTACGGCAAACCCTTTTTCGATTCGCCCGACCCGCGGGTGTACATCGCCATCCGCCGGGCGTGGGATTCGCTCCACCCGTCCCCACCGGAGCCTTTGGAGCCAGAGGCAATCCCGCCAGCCACGGCTACGCCGCAGCCTCAAAGCGGGACGCCCTCCAAAGTTGCCCTGCCCATACCGCCGTCCTCCCAACCGCCCAATCTGCCCATGCTGGTAATCCAGCATTACCTGAACAGCGAAATCCAGAGTTTTCTGGCGCTACCGGCAACTTTTCGCCTGCCGGATACGCTGCTTTCTTACGGATTTCTGTACCTTCGCGATATCCGCCTGTATTTGAACGAGCGGCCTGACAACCCCGCGCTGGCCGGGGAACATCTCGACCGCCGCCTGTACCGCGAAAACACCCTCTTTTGGGCCCAGTGCTGCCAATTGGAAGGCTACCGGGCGCGCCTGCCTTTCTGGCCGTACTTCGAAGGCTTGCCGCGACAAGCCGCTTTTCTCCTGGCGGGCAATTTGCTGCTCGTGGCGCTGGGCGTAGGGCTGGCAACGCGGCGGATGGGCTGGGCCGGAGCGCTCCCCGCTTTTGTACACATCGCGTATCTGGCAACCAACGCCGCCTTTCTGGTCTCCGGCGGGCGCTACATCCAGCCGGTGAACTGGATTGTGATTTTGTACTACACTTTAGGGATTGCCGCGTTAACCCTGGGAGTCGGGCGCGCTCTGGGATGGCTAGAAGGTGCGGACTCCCTTTGGAGGGCTGCCGTTTCCCCGAAGAACGGCGGCCTCTCAAAGGGAGTTCGCTCCCCGCGCCGGGGGGGGGTGATTGTACCTCTGGGAGCGGTATTGCTCCTGGGGCTGGCGATTCCTATCGGAGAGCGACTGATTCCCCGGCGCTATTCTCCTGCCGTACAGACGCACATGGAGCAAGCCGTCCTGGCCGCCATTTCTCCGACCGAGCAAGCGCAGGTGGAGGGCCTGCTGGTGCTAAGCGGGCGGGCGCTGTATCCGCGCTATCTGGAGGCGGGGGATGGCAACCGCCTAAGCGACGCGCCACTGGTGGCGGTGCAGCCTTACGGGCGGCTGGTGTTCTTTCTGGTTGGGGAGCGCAATTACGTCGTGCGTCTGCCGCTGGAGGGGCTGCGCACAGCCTTCCCCAACGGGAGCGACGTGGTGGTAGCGGGCTGCGTCCAGCCGGGGGAAAGGGAATTCGTCGAGGCGCGTCTGGTAGCACGAGCGGATACGGATGGACAGGTGCAGGCGGTGTTGTGGCGCAGCGCCGATGTGCCGTTGGAATGTCCGTAAACGAAAAACGCCCCGCACAAAGCGGGGCGTTTCAGTGCCGGGGGGAGAAGAAATGCGGACGGCTTCGTAACGCATTCAAAGCCAACGCCGAGAAAAGTTTCACTGCCATCAGGGCGTAGTAGCCCCAGTTTAGCAGGAAAAAGTAATCTTGCGCCAGGTGTTTGCGGTAGTACAGGTAGTAGGAGTGGTGCCAGGCGAACAGGGCGCGGTAGGGCTGGACAGCGGAGCCGCCCTGTCCACCGTAATGGATGACTCGCGCCGCGGGGACGTAATACACCTCCCAGCCGGCGGCGCGGGCACGGGCGCAGTAGTCGGCGTCCTCCTGGTAGGCGAAGAAGCGTTCGTCCAGATAGCCAATTTGTTCGATGACCTGCCGGCGGATGAGCATGCACGAGCCGGAAACGCCATCCACGCGGGCGGTTTGGTCTTCGGGGAGGTGGGAGAGGAGGTAGCCGTTGAAGAAGGGTTTGTCGGGGAAGCGGCGCGACAGGCCGCTGAAGTAACTGACGACCGCCCACGGACGCGGTTCGCCGCGCCGACAGGGGCCTTGCAGGGTTCCGTCGGGGTTGAGCACTTTGGGGCCGACGATGCCCGCTTTGGGGTGCTGTTCCATAAAGGCAATCAAGGCGTCGAATGCGCCCTCCTGAACGACCGTATCGGGGTTGAGCAGGGCGACGTATGTGCCCCGCGCCCGGCGCATGGCGCGGTTCATCGGTTTGGTGAAGCCTTCGTTGTGCGTGCCGGGGAGGAACTGCACCTGCGGGAATTCGCGTTCCAGCATTTCTGCCACGCCATCGGTGGAGCCGTTATCGGCGACAATGATTTCATGCGGGACGTGGGTATGCGCTTCGATGGAGCGCAGACATTCCCGCAGGTAGTCACGCGCGTTGAGGGTCAGGATGCAGATGGAGAGCATGGGGGGAGGTAGTCGGGTAGTCGGCTGGTCGCGTAGTCTGCCAGCCCGCGTAATTCCGTGCAGTTCCGTGGCTGTTGGTCGGGTAGTCACCCCTCTGCCTTCATCACTTTGCGGCAGGCATCCAGCGTGAGACGGGCGGTGCGCTGCCAGGTAAATTGCGCGGCACGGCGCAGGGCGGCCGCGGACAGGCGGACACGTTCTTCGGGGGATTCCAGCAGGCGCGCCAGGGCTTGCGCCAGCGCATCGGGAGATTCAGGGGGAACCAACACGGCGGCCTGCCCGGCAATTTCAGGCATGGCCGAGCGGTTGGAGGTCACCACCGGTTTGCCGCAGGCCATCGCCTCCAGGACGGGCAATCCAAAGCCCTCGTACAGGGAGGGGTAGGCCACCACTTCCGCCAGATTATACACCACCGGCAGGTCTTGCTGGGTAACGTAACCGGTAAAATGCACGCGTCCCTGCAGCCCCAGGCTGGTTACCAAGTGTAGCGCCTGTTCGTACATCCAGCCTTTGCGACCGACAATAACCAGTTGCACATCGGGACAGGCCGGGGCAACCTTTTGGAAGGCGCGCAGCAGGGCTGGCAGGTTCTTACGAGGTTCCAGCAGGCCGACGAAAAGTACGAAGCGTTGCGGCAGGGCATAGCGGGCGCGTACCCCTTCCAGGGCAGCGGCATCGTCAATGGGATGGAAATCAGGGGTGACTCCCAGAGGTGCGGCGGTGATTTTTTCGGGCGGCGCATCCGAAAAACGCAGGGTGTCCTGCCGGGTGCTTTCGGATACGGTCAAGATATGGTCGGCGCGGCGGGCGCTCTGGCGTATCATCCAGCGAAAGAAGTGACGCTTGCTGAAGGTGTGCAGATGCGGGAAAAGGAAAAAGGTCATGTCATGGAAGACGACTACCTGGGGCAGCGGCTTGACCAACGGCATGGTGTAATGCAGCGAAAGCAGGACATCCGCTCCGGAGCGGCGCAGCATGGCCGGGAAGGCGGTCTGTTCCCACAGCAGGCGGCGCGCCGGAGACATCTGGGGGAGAACGACAAAGCGCAGGGTTTCACTTTCCGGCAGGGCGATGAGGCTCCGTCCATGCGGCTGGGCATAGACGAGAAAACGGGCATCGCCGGCGACCTGCGGCAATGCCCGGATGAGGTGGATGATGTACTGCCCCGCCCCGACAGGGTTGGGAGGCAGGGCAGTAGCGTCGATGGCGAGGATGGTCATCAAGTCACTGAACGATTACGGGGGTATAACTGCAATACGTACTCTGATTATACCCGTCATTGCTGACCGCACAGATGTAGTATGTGCCAGCGGCTACGCCAGCGGTATCCCAACGGTAACGGACTTCGTTGGGTACTGGCGGCAGGTAAGGAGGCAGTTCGTAATTTTGCATCATCAGCGGAAGATAGAGGCTGAATGCTCCGGCAGGCATGTGCGTGTCTGGAGAGACAGCCCGCAGCGGATTTTGGGGTGCGCCAACCAGGAACTGTCCCTGGGCAATGTATTGAGTAGGATTGGAAGGGTCGGTGGTGTAGTACAGTTTCATGGTCGTCAGCGAAGCCGGGTCTACGTTGAGGGACATCTGAACATCAAAGGGAGAGCCTCGCGTCACACTATCCGGCTTGCGGAGGGCAATCCAGTCGAACTCCTGATGGAAGGTGCCAGAGGTAATGTTTTCGTTGGGGTCAATGCGGAAATACAGCACGGCGTTGTGCTGATTTTGCCAGGGGATGTTCTTTGGGCAGGTGCTTACTCCGTTGACAGAGCCGCCCGTCTCCACCGGTGTACCGTTGAAGGCATCGTACAAATCTGCCCAGTAGGTTTGCCAGTTGACATCCAGCACTACCTCAGCCGAGACGTATTCGCAAAATTCGCCGGGTTTGGTGGGATGCTGCACACGCCAGACCCAGCGCACCACCATGCCTTCGGCGGGCAATTGCCAGGAGCCGTCAATGTAATGCCGGAAAGACAGGTAACGGTAGGAGGAAATGTCTTCAGAGACGGGGGTGTTAAGATAGACGCGGGGGTCGGCCTCATTGGCACCCGCTCCTACACATTCGGGCGGTAATTGCGAGGAAGGTTTGGTATCCACATTGAATACCCCACCCGCGACGTTCCATTGGGCGCAATACACTGCCACGATATCGTCCGAAGCGCTCATATCCCACTCGTTGCCCGCCAGCGCGCTGTATTCGTCGCCGCTGAACGGTGAGGGGTGCGTGAAATCGGGCAGGGGCTTGGGGTAGATAGTCAGGGTATTTTGCTGCACCACACTGCTGCCTTGTTTGACGTAATACGTGTAAGTATCCGGCTCTATACCCTGCACATCCAGTTGGTATTTCCCGTCACCATCCGGAGAGATACCCTCGGCAACCAGAATCTGACGCTCCGGGGAACCGTGTCCAACCCATATATCATAAGTCTGCCCTGCGGTCAGGCCGTTCAAGGTAACGTACACCGGGGTGCAATCGGTCAGACGTACCCAGTCCACCTGAAAGTTGACGTTTTGTTGGTTTGTCACAACAACGCGTAATCCCGGCCAATTTTGGCTGGTCCACGCCTTTCCTTCCACATACGGCCATGTAGAGAGGTCGTATTGGTACAATTTCCAGCGGCCGGTATCCAGGCGCATGCCATAGGTGTAACCGCCTTGGGTAAGGTTCATATCCTCAACCCAGGAAACCCAGTGATAGCGCGGGTTGGAATCTGCAGGCACATACGAGGCAACCGCTACACAGGAATACTGATTGGGGTCAATGGGATGCAGATACCCGATTTTGCTGGTGCGCATGCCGGGAAGATAGCCAGGGTGCAGGACGTAAAAAGACGCCGCTCCCGTGGTGGATTTGCCGGAAAACACACCTCCCGAGGTCGAGAAATTCGTTATGTGGAAGATATCGCCGTTGAAGCCAGTCGAAATATCCGTAAAGGCATCCATGTCCCAGGGGTCGCGCAGGTACGTGGTGGCAAAATCTTCCCCCTCTCCAGAAACCAGCGGCGCGCCCTCTTGAACAGCGGCATGTGTTGGTATCTCAATAAAGGGCAGAATCAGGCTCACCCACAACAGAATACGAAGCGCTTTTTGTGCCATTCGAGGTTCTCCTTTGGCAGGTGACTTGGCGGGTATGGTCCAACAAGACCTCGATATACCCCTTGTCGTGTTGTCCACACCCGGAACAAGTGATGCCCTTTCCTTGCAACGCTAACGTTGTAACCGGGCACATTAGTTTCTTCCCTGTCCATCACACGCACCAGCAGGCGCATATTGCGATGCTTAAAATCATGAAAACACAAGGCGCCTTGACAAACTATACCATAACTCCCCCATTTTTCGCAACACAAACAGCACAAAAATCAATACCGCAAGCGCCATTGCAAATAACGCATTCCCTTGCGCAGCATAGCCCGTAATCCCTGCGTGCGCCATACGAGAGCAGCCTGCCCCACCAGGGAAGGGGTGCCCGTCGGCAACAGAGAGCCATACTGTTTGGTGCCAGAGACGCGGTCAGGGGCGGGGGCGCCATGCAGACAATACTGTGCCAGAGGCTGCACCACCCGCTTCCATGTAAACCGCTCCAGCAACGGGGTAAAAGCCGGTGCGAAGGCTTCTTTTGGCTGCCCCAGCACATCGAGAAGAGCCTGAGCAACCGCATCTACGCCAGATTCGGGGACAACACACCCCAGGTCATATTCCCGTACCCACTCGCTAGTCACATCCCCCTCGGTAATCACCACGGGCAAACGCGCCCACAGATAATCCAGCACCCGCGTACGCGCCGAGTAGCGCGTCTCCACGTGGACGGGATGCAACGTCACGCCGACATCCGCTTCCACCAGCAAGGCTTCCCGTTGAGTATACGGGACCCACTCCAAAAAGATGATACTGCGACCTTTTTCTCCCAATTCCTCGGCCAGGGCTTCGGTTTTATGCGCCATCTCGTGGACAGGCACCTGGGGATTGGGGTGCCGCGTGCCCATGAAGACCAGCCGCGCATTGGGGTGACGCGTCAGCACCTGGGGCCAGGCGCGTACCAGCGTAAGCGGGTCAAGCCAGTTCCAGATTCCCCCACCCCACAAGACAATGCGGGCATCTTCCGGCACTGCGGGATGCACACCGCGCAAAAAAGGTGTTTCATGCTGCGGCCGGCGCGCCGGAATCCCAATTCCAACCACATCCAGCAATTGCCGCAGGGTGCTATCCTGGGCGTAAGTAGAAGGGTTGACGCGCCCGTTGGCCGCCAGCACCCCCAGCCAAAAATCGCGCTGACGCTCATTGCCGCACAGGAAGAAATCCCCGGCCTGCACCAGTCGATTCATCTGCGTCACCACCTGGCGATTGCGCGCCTGCTGCGCTTCCAGCGGCTCATCCAGGTGATAGTGCAAATTTTCCAGCACCAACGGGTCATACAGGTCTACCACTCGCCGCGGCGCACCTTCGGCCAGGAAGGGATAACGCTCCAGCAAATACGCCGAGAAAAGTACCACATCACTTTCGGCAAGCAGGATGCGCAAGTCGGATGCGCCACGGTAGGCCGCCAGCGGCACGCCGGCATCGGACAGTGCGGCCTCGCCCGGCATCGCGAGCGTGACCTGCAGAGCATCGCCTTGCAAGGCACGCGCCATCTCCAGGTAGCGCATGCCGGGGCCGGCCATTTTCTCTCCCACCACATCGTGGCTGACGATGAGCAAATGCACAGGTGACGAATCAAATTCGGGCATGGAACGGGTCTTGCCTGCCTTTATGAGCGGCAGGTACTCGTGTAACACAGAATTCCAGGTCAATTCGGGCATACCGCGCCACACGCGGGGCGGCGGTATGTGCCGTTGTAACGCGAACAGAGCGGCATCCGTCACTCTGCGGCGAGACTGCACCTCGCGCCGGGCAGCGCGCAAGGTCTTCCGTTCCCGCCAGAGGCGCGTCCATACCCTGCGGTACGCCTGCAAGACATCCCCTTGCCTACGCAGCAGCGCCAAACCAGCGCGCAATACATCATCGAGGGCATACGTCCACAGAAAGCGCCAGGGGGCCTGTGGAATTTTGCAGGCAAAGCGGTAACGCCCCCAGGCCGCGCGTTCCAGTTTGAAAGCCGAGAGACCGGCCTGCGGCTGCGCTTCGGCATGCCCGCCGTAAGCGTGATACACCACCGCCTGCGGCGCGCCCACGATGCGCCAGCCCAGCAGCCGCGCCCGATAACTCCACTCGCTGTCCTCATAATAGAGCGGGAACTCCTCATCCATCGGACCAACGGCCTGCCATGCCCACCGCGGAATGAGGGCAGCCGCAAAACAGGCTGAAGGCAGGTCACGCCAGTGGTCGAACTGTCCCAGGTCAAGGTGCCCCAGGGCGTTATCTACCCCAAAGCCAAAACGTCCGACGTGGTTGCCCAGGCCGTTGAGAAAACCCGGCGCGTAGAGGAAACTCAATTTCGGAACAACGGCGGCGGCATCCGGGTTACGGCGGGCGACGGACACCAGTTCCGCCAGCGCATCCGGTGCCAGGCGCACATCCGGGTTGAGCAGAAGGAAAAAATCGCCGCTGGCGGCCTGCACGCCGGCGTTGATGGCCGCGGCCAGGGAACTCGGGGCGGGCATTTCCAGTACCCGAATTTCTGGGTGGGTTGCCCGCAGCCGGGCGATGGTGTCATCGCGGGAACCGTTATCTACTATGATGACTTCAATGTCACGCCAGGTCTGCGCTGTCAGCGAGGGCAGGCAAATATCCAGCCAGGCGCGGCTGTTGTGTGTGACCAGCACCACCGAGACGCGTTCCCCCCCTGTTTTGGGGGAGATGGCCTCGCTGCCCCCCCCATGCCATGCTGCCCGTTGATTTTTGGACTCCCTTTCAGGGGCTTCCGTTCCCTGACGAGTGAGCAGCCCCCCTTCGGCCAGGCAGGCCAGCGCGGCGCGCACACCGTCCGCGGGAAAATCCGCGAAATGCGCGACCACATCCGCCAGGCTGCGTTCCTGCGCGTAGCGCCAGATTTCCAGCAAAATTTCATCTATCGCCACTCGTCCGCCCTGCAGCGTGACAAGCAAGGGACGGTCTGCCATCCGCCCGGCATCCCGTGCGGCAGACAGGTAGCGCGGCGAGGTCATTTCCAATGCCACTCAACACAAGAGCGGGTGTAAAAGCGCAACAAAAATTGGTCTATTTTCGAGAGATGCTGGAGATACTCATAAATCACGTTGCTAACAATTCCTCCCCTGGAAACGTACGGATTGTCAGTATCGGGTAGTCCAGTGTATTCGGGACGAAACTCTAGCCCTAGAAAATCGTATATTTGTCGCCCGACTCGCTCTGGGGCAGTAACAAGTTCTTCCATCTGCACAACCAGAATGCGGTGTAAAAACTGTTTTTGTGCTTGGTGCAAACCATTTGCATAACGCAAATAGTAGCGTGCCCAATCTCTCACAGGAGGCTTGGCAGATTGTTCATTTTTCGACTCCATAGCATGTTTCCAGTGGGACCAATAGAGCGCCCTTGGGTCACGCACCACGCATACGGCAGGGACATCTATTTTTTCCAGTACTTCAGAGAGACGCAACATATAGGCCGGCGTCTTGTCATATAGTGAAACATTTTTGTCTGGCAAATCAGAGCATTCCCGCAAGCGCCTGTAGGCATCCATCCAACTTTCAGCACCGCAAAGGTAAGCGATATCATCGTCATCAAGGTGCCAAAAGCGTTTGATGTTGGAAACATACGGTTCAAGCGTAGCAAAGTCGGCTGAATTCTCAGCCAGGAGCAGCCCCCCTTCAAAACGCCCGTCCATTTGGGGATGCTGCCGAATCAATTCCCCCACCAGCGTGGTACCGCCGCGCTCGTAGCCGCACACCAGGCAATGCAAAGGGGATTTTTCAGACATGGGTGTCTCCGCACAGGTCTCGGATGGCCTTCCACCAGGCCGCAGCATGATACTGCAAAGTCCGCTCGTCTTGAACAAAACGCCAGGCAGCCTGCCCCATCCGCCGCCGTTCTTCGGGATGTTCCAACATCCAGGTCAGGGCTTCTTCCCAGGCAGCCACCGTATTCTCGGCCAGATAACCGGTTTCCAGATGCCGCACCGTCCCCTCGTATACCAGCATGCGGCTGTACACACCGGGGAAACCCAGGGCACTGTAATCCAAAAATTTCAAATCCGATTTGAAGCGGTTGAAAAAGGTGTCATCCAGCGGGGCAATCGCCAGGTCCCAATGCAGGTTGGCGCGCATCCAGTCCACAAAGCGGGGGTAGGCCATGTCCTCCACCGGGACACGCAATACCTGCACTGGCAGTCCATCAAACAGGCGCAGCAAGCGGGAATCGGCCACGCCGCCAACCAACTGCAGTTCTACGCGTCCATCGAAACGGCGCAAGACCGTCCGCAGGGCCTGCAACACCATACGCAAGTCGCCGTCATGGGTAGGTGTGCCCATGTACCCAATGGTAAGAGGTGCTGTTTTGGGAAACGAAGGATACTCGGTGGGAAAAAGACGCTCATCCACCTGATTAGGCAACACAACGACGCGCCTGTTCAGCCTGCGCATGCGCTCCGCCAGCGGAGGGGTGGAAACCAGCACCCCATCGGCATGCCGCGCCAGGTAGCGCATGTACATCTTCTGCTCAATTGAGATGGTATCCAAATCAAGTAAATTGTCATCCAGCGTGAAGAGCAGACATGCCCCCTGGCGGCGGACAGCCTGAACCAGAGATTCGACCTGCGCCAGCGTGGTGCGCGGCCCCCAGGTACGCTCTACGATAAGCACATCTGCAAGTTCAGGTTGCACCCCAAAGGTGATTTCGCCTCGATTTTCTGCCGCGGGGTGCTGCAGAGGCTGCAAGAGGCGGATGTACGAACACCCAAAAGGTTTCTGGTCGCCAGCGTGAGCAAACAGGACGTGAACACGCATCAGGCAGTCTCCCCCCACAAGGCATCCAGCAAACGGTATGCGGCCTGCTCCGGCGCGTACGCGCAAATATCGGCAATGGCATGCTGTCGTATGCGTTTGCGCAGTGCATGGTCGGTGCTCAGGCGTTCCAGGGCCTGCAAAACGGCAGGGTGGGAGGAGGTATCCGCCACCAGCGCATTGCGCTCATGGACGGCAAAACTCTCTGCCCCGCCTGCCTGCGGCACAATCACCGCCGCACCGCAAGCCATGGCTTCCATAGCTGTCAGCCCCATGGCCTGAAAAGCGGAAGCATCCAGGAAGATATCCGTCTCGCTGAACAGACGCGCCAGTTGGGGACGGGTGAGCACCCCGGCATGTCGCCAGCGAAAACCTTGCGCCCAGCGCTGAAAATCCGGGTCGCCGGGGTCACAGCCAAAAAACACAATTTCCACATCACGGCGACGGCTGAACTCGCGCAGCACTTCCACGGTAAATTGCGGCTGGCGACGGGGCGTGCTTGGGCGCACCATGGCAGCAATGCGCAACGGACGCTCCGGCCAGGGAGGGGCAGAGGGCGGGCGCGGACGAAAGAGGTTGATATCCAAACTGGGGCCGATGACCTGCGCCTCAATGCCTACCTGTTCTCGCAGGGTACGGTTATTCCACTCGGTCTTGGTCACCCGCACGAGGTCGTCGAAGCGAGTGTACGATTCCCAGGCCTCCCGGTATTCAGGCGTACCTGGCTCGAAGAACCAGGGCTCGAAGTCCTGGATGTAGTAACCGCGGCGCACGCCATCCAGCGGCTCCAGCCACTTGACGGTGTGATACACGGTGGCGAAAACGGCGTCGTAGGCCTGATGAAGATGAGCAGGCAGGCGGGGTTCGTCCACGTACACTACCGGCAGGTCACACTCCGGGTATTCACGCTCGAAAGTGGCCTTGTGGGGGCGCAGGTTGAGGAGATGCACATCCACCCCCATCTGGCGCATAGATTTGGCCTCCTGCACAATCACGTGTCCGCCGCCGGTGGCATGCAGCACCGGCAGGATGAACAGCATCCGGCGGCCTTCCCAGCACGCCAACCCTTGTTGAATGAGACTTGCACGCTGGTGGGCTACCTGCGCACGCGCACGCACCCCCATCAAGGCCGGGTCTTCCCTGCACGCCTGTACCCCTCGTGAGATGAGCGGCTGGCCGTGCTTGGCGGCCAGTTTCTGGTCGGCGCGGCGCGCCAGTTTGCGGCGGCGCTCGTGGGAATAACTCTTCGATTGGGCATGGTAGATATACACATCGTCCGCTACAGCCAGTTCCCAGCCGGCCTTGCGGGCGCGCAGGCAATAGTCGTTCTCTTCACCATACCCCGCGTCGAAAGTTTCCTCGTCGAAATAGCCAACGTCTTCCAATACGGCGCGCCTCATCATCAGGCAAAAACCGTTCAGGAAGGGGATGTGGGGGTACAGGCGTGCGGAATCGGTGCGAATGCGGCGCGCCATCTCGACCACAGAAACCCCTTCGGGCAGGGTATTATCAGCCCAATCGTCCTCCTCATTGAGCGTTTGCGGCACCGATTGCCAGGAGGCCGTGTTGGAAAGCGGCCCCACCAGCCCAATGCGGGGGTCCGATTCTGCACAGGCCACCATACCATCCAGCCAACCGGGGGTGACGATGGTATCACTGTTGAGAAGCAGGGCATAATCGGCAGAGGAGGCGCGTAACCCCTGATTGGCAGCCAGCGTGTACCCGCGCGCCTGCTCATTGCGCAACAACACCGCCCCCTGAGAATCGGCAAAGCGTTGCAAGTAGTCACGCGTAGGGACGTCGCTGCCATCGTCAACCAAAATGATGGTGTATGGCGGAGCCGTGTACCGCACCACCGATTCCAGACAGCGGCGCACGTCATCCAGCGCATTGTGTACGCACACGATGACATCCACAGATGCGTGCCGGGCTGCCACTGGCAGCGGCGACGGTACGGCTTCGACCGGGAAAAACACATCCCCGTAGCGGCGTTGCTGCCAGCGAAAATAGTGCCGGGAAACAGTCGTGTGCGCCATGTCGGTTATACGCCGGAGAGTAAAACGCGTTCCATCCCGTCGCCAGGCGCGTAAGGCACGGAAAACAGCCTTGAGAGCCTGTTCGCGACGTCCCCCAGGGGGAATGAGCACTTCGCGCACGCGCTGCACCCGCCGCATGAAACGCCAACTGCGGCTATCGAGAATGGCCTGCAACTCACCCCGCACCATGGCATGGGTACGCTGCAAGTCGGCGTGGCGTGCCTGCAAGTCGGTATGCTGCGCTTGCAAGTCATCCAAGCGCGCCAGGATATCCAGCGTATCCAGGTGACGCTGCCAGGCACGTTGCTGCGCCCGATGCAAGGTTTGCCGCAGCATTTCCCGGTCATCCGGGTGTCGCACTCCCCCGGACAGCACCGCAGCGTCTCGAAGAACTTGCTCCCAGCGGGGTAACACGCGGGAGAGCATCCCGCGTTCTCGTAACGTGTGCTGCGCTCCTTGTGCCAGGCGGTACCGCTCTTCCGGATGGTCAATCAAACGCAGACAGGCAGCCACCCAGGCATCCTCATCACCGGCCAGCAGGCCGTTCTCGCCGTGTTGCACTACGCCATCGTAAGGCGGCATGGCCTGAAATACCCCAGGTGCCCCGCTCGCAGCGTATTCCCAAAATTTGATGGGGCTTTTGGCGCGGTTGAAGGGCGTATCCAGTAAAGGGGCAATCCAGAAATCGGCTTGCTGTTGCTGGAAAAAGGCCGCAAATTCGCAGTAGTCCCCCACTTCAGCGGAAGCGGAAAATACCTGTGGATGTTCTGTCAGCGCGGCGGGCAGCGGGCAGCCCCACACTTTGACAACCGTCTGAGGGCGCGCTTCCAGCACGCGCAACAGGACGGGGACGATGGCTTCCAAATCGGGCAGGTGGGTGGCCGTGCCCATGTACCCAATGGTGACAGGGGCATCAGGCGAAGGGAAGCGTGGAGGGCGCACGTTCCACAGGGTATCCGGCAAACCATTGGGAAGCAGCCACACCCGCGGGTGAAAGGCCTGCACCTGGGTGCGCAGCACCTCCGAAGAGACCAGCACTCCATCGGCTTCCAGTATCCCCAAAAAAACGGGAATCAGTTGCTCAACATGCGAATCGAAAGCCGGGTGTTCTTCCGGCATTTCTGGCAGCCAGTCATCGATTTCGTATAACACGGGCCGGCCATGCGCCCTGGCGGTCTGCAAGACGGCGGAGAAAGCCGCATAGTTCTGCGGAAAACCGCGCTGGATGAGCACGATGTCAGCCTGCGCGGCTAATTCCGGGGAAACATGTACACCCTGGTTGCCGCGCAGCACCCGCCAGCCCAGCATGTCCAAGGGAGCACGGTAGCGCAACCAGGCCAGGGCATGTTCCCACGCTACGTTGGTGTACACCACAACGGTCATGTCGGGCATACTCATCCCAGCAACTCCCACTGGCCTCCTAACGTCACCAGGCCGTATTTTTCAATGGATGAACTATCCACGTTATCGATACGAAAATCATAAAGCCGATTGTGATAATCGTAGGTATCCGTATCCTGTTCGTCAACAATGGCTACGGAAATGTGATAGAGGCCATCCAGCAAAGGGAGTGCCGGCACCTTGAACAATACTTCCCCCTGCCCCCGCAAAACCGGCAAATCCAGCCCTGCCACCTGCGTATTCGGGCCGGTGATGTGAATGCCCTTGTGATTGTGAATAGCCATCCCAAAAACAGCGTCATCAACCGGCTCATGTGCGTGGTAACGGATACGCAAACGCAGTTCGTCCCCCGTTTGAAAGACATGTTGCTCCTCATCGTGGCCATTTTCAATGCGCACGTCAATGATTTCCACCTTGCGGTTTCCCCATCGCTTGGGGGCTTCCTTTTTCTTCTGCACCACGCGTTTTTTCTGCAAACGGGACTCTTCCCGTTTTTTGTTCCGTTCCAGGTATTGCCCAACCACCTGCTCGGCATCGCCCTCCATCACCAGATTGCCCTGCTCCAGCCAGATGACGCGCGTACACATCTCACGCACTTTTTGCAGGCTATGAGTCACCAGCAGAATGGTCGAACCATCGGCCTGGAACTGCTGAATACGCTCAAAGGATTTCTTCTGAAAATTGGCATCGCCAACACCCAGGATTTCATCCACAATCAGGATTTCGGGCTGCACATCGGTGGCAACCGAAAACCCCAGGCGCGCCCCCATACCGGTGGAGTAGGTGCGCACAGGGGCATCAATGAATTCCTGCAGGCCGGCGAATTCCACGATGTGGTCGAAGCGTTTTTCCACGTCCCGGCGGGGAAAACCCAAAATGGCGCTGTTCAAGTACACATTTTCTCGGCCGGTCAATTCCGGGTCGAAGCCGGCGCCCAGTTCCAGCAAAGGAAACACGCGTCCCGCAATGCGCACCCGCCCGCGGGTGGGGTGCAGCACGCGCGCCACCACCTTGAGCAAGGTGCTTTTCCCAGCTCCATTCGGCCCGATGATACCTAGAATTTCACCGGGGTAAACCTGGAGAGTAATGTCTCGCAAAGCAGTGAAACGCTGGTAGCGAATTTCGCGCTTCAACCAGCGGATGGCATACTCTTTGAACGAAGGGATGCGTTCCTGCGCCGCCTGGTATTCCACGGTCACGCCATCCAGTTGAATGACGGGCGTTTGTTCAGATGCGGTAGGCAAATTCATTGGCCTTTCTCGTGAAAATCACCCAGCCGGCCAGCAAAATGATGATACTCAACACCAGCGCCGGTGCCAAATGAGATGCAGAGGGAATACAGCCATCGTAAATCAGGCCGCGAAACACTTCGATGAAGTAACTCATGGGGTTCAGTTTGATGAACCACGCGAATCTGGGCGGTACAGCCTCCAGCGGGTAAATGATGGGCGTCAGGTAGAACCACGCCATGAGCAAAATCTTGACCATTTCCACCAGGTCAACGAAATACACCGCCACAGTTGCCAGCAGCAAGGATACCCCGGTGGTGAACATGCTCAAAACCAGCATTGCCAGAGGTAGCAAGAGCAGCGTCCAGCGCAGAGGCTGATGCACAAAAAGCATAATCACCAGCAAGGGAATAAGCGCCAGCGTCAGGTTGACCAGGCCGTTTCCGACAACAGAAATGGGGAAAACGGTACGCGGCACATAAATGCGCTTCATCAGACGACTTCCCCAAATCAGAGTGCTCATCACTTGCGTGACGGTCTGGGAAAAGAAGTTCCAGGCAATCAGGCCGGAAAGCAGGTAAACGGGGTAGTTTTCGATGCGGAAGCGGAACAACTGCGAGAGCGCCACAGTGAGCACGATGGTGGTCAGCAACGGGTTGAGCAGCGTCCAGAGCACGCCCAGGGCGGAGCGTTTGTAGCGCGTTTTGATGCTGTTGGAGACCAGCAGTTGCAACAAGTCACGGTAGCGCCACAGTTCGCGCAGTTCCTGGATTTCAGGGGAACGGATGGAATCAGAGTCGTAGTAGACAGTAGCCATACGGTTGTGCATTTCAGGGGTAACGGGGCAAAGCCGCGACGATGCGCTCGGCGGCGTGGCCGTCGCCATAGGGGTTGACGGCTTGCGCCATGGCGGCGTGCGCCGCGGGGTCATCCAGCAGACGGGCGGCCTCATCCACGATACGGACGGTATCGGTGCCCACCAGTTTAACCGTCCCCGCCTGCACACCTTCAGGGCGCTCGGTGACCTCCCGCAGCACCAGGACGGGGACGCCCAAGCCGGGAGCTTCTTCCTGCAAGCCGCCCGAATCGGTCAGCACCAGCGTACTGCGCTTGAGGAGATGCACCAGGGGGAGGTAATCCAGCGGGGGCAACAGGGTGATGTTCGGGACATCCCCCAGTAGGCGGTAGACCGGCTCCTGCACATTGGGGTTGAGATGCACCGGATAGACCAGATGCACGTCCCCGCGGGCGGCCAGCGCTTTCAGGGCGGCGCAGATGTTCTCCAGCGGCTGCCCGAAATTCTCGCGGCGGTGGGCGGTCACCAGGATGAGGCGCTTATCAACCGGCAAAACAGCCAGGGGGGAGGCATCCCACGCAAAGGGGCGCTCCGCCACCCATTGCAGGGCGTCAATCACCGGGTTCCCGGTCACTCGAATGGTCTCATCGGGGACGTTCTCGCGCAGCAAATTCTCCCGCGACCAGGCGGTAGGGGCAAAGTGCAGGTCGGCCACCGCGCCCGCTACCCGGCGGTTGATTTCCTCCGGGAAAGGCTGCCACTTGTCGCCGGTACGCAGCCCGGCTTCCACATGTCCAAAGCGGATGCGGTGGTAGTAACTCAGCAAGGCGGTCGCCATCACGGTGGTGGTATCCCCCTGCGCCAGCACCCAATCGGGGCGCACATCGTTCAACACAGGGTCGAGATGGGTGAAAATGGCCGCCGAGATTCCCGCCAGCGTCTGACCGGGGCGCATCAGGTTCAGGTCAATCTCCGGGATGATGCCGAAGAGGGAAAACACCTGGTCGAGCATCTCGCGGTGCTGCGCCGTGACGCACACCACGGATTCCACGCCGGGAGTTTCCCGCAGGCGCAGGATAACGGGAGCCATCTTGACCGCCTCAGGGCGGGTGCCAACTACAGAGAGCACTTTCATCTTTCAGATTCCATTGCCAGATGCAGCGCCTCGCGCCAGGGAGGCAGACGCAGCCCGAAGGTGGCCTCGAATTTGGAACAATCCAGCGCCGAGAAGAGGGGGCGCTGCGCCGGGGTGGGAAATTCCGCGCTTTTAGCGGCTTCCACCAAAGGAGGGTTTGCCAGCCCCCCCAGAGAAACGATTTCCCGCGCCCAGGCCAGACGGCTGGCGTAACCGCCCCCCGCCAGGTGATACAGTCCGGCGCGTTCCCCCAGCCAGTCGAGGGGGGCTCCGTCAACGAGGGCCTGCGCCAGGATTTGCGCGGTGGCTTCCGCCAGGGCACGCGCCCAGGTCGGATTACTCACCTGGTCGTCCACGATGCGGAGAACGGGGTTCTTCTGCGCCCAGGAAAGCACTTTGGTGACGAAACTGGGACGCCGCAAACTGTACACCCAGGCCGTGCGGAAGACCAGCGCCGCGCCGCCCGCCTCCAGAACAGATTGCTCTCCGGCCAGTTTGCTCTCTCCGTAGACGTTGAGCGGGGCCGGGAGGTCGTCTTCGGTGTAAGGCGCGCCTTTCGCGCCGTCGAAGACGTAATCGGTGGAGTAGTGAATCAGGGCCGCGCCCAGGCGGGCGGTTTCCTCCGCCAGGGCGCGGGGGGCGGCAGCGTTGAGCGCAAAAGCAGCCTCCCGCTCTGATTCGGCCTTATCCACAGCGGTATAGGCCGCGGCGTTGACGACTACATCCGGGCGCAGGTCGCGCACCAGGGCGGAGGCGTTTCTCGTATCGGTGAGGTCAATTTCAGGGTAATCGAGAGCCGTCACGGGGCCGAGGGTCGCCAGCGTGCGCTCCAATTCCCAGCCCAGTTGGCCGTGATTCCCAATCAAGAGAATTTTCATCGCATACATTGATGCAGACGGTAGTCGCTTCCCGTCCTCCTCAGGGGGAGGGGGATTCAATGCAATTCCTGCAAGTAAGAGGGCAGGGTGGCATCTCGCGCCAGGCGCAGCAGGTATTGGCCGTAGTCGTTGCCCTTGTAGCGCTCCGCCAGGGCGCGCAAAGCATCAACCCCGATGTAGCCCAGGCGGTAGGCGATTTCCTCGGGGCAGGAAATCATCATCCCCTGACGTTCTTCCACCGCATGGACGAAGTTAGCGGCCTGCAAGAGCGATTCGTGCGTCCCGGCATCCAACCAGGCCACGCCGCGCCCCATGACCTGCACCTTGAGTTGGCCGCGGCGCAGGTATTCCAGGTTGACATCCGTGATTTCCAATTCGCCGCGCGGTGAGGGGGTCAGCCCGGCGGCAATTTCCAACACGTGGTTATCGTAAAAATACAGGCCGGGGACCGCGTAATGCGAGCGCGGCTGTTCGGGCTTCTCCTGAATGCTCAGGGCCGTACCGTTCTCATCGAATTCCACCACACCGTAGCGTTCAGGGTCGCGCACGGCATAGGCAAAGATGCTGGCGCCACTTTGGAGAGCCGCGGCCTTCCGCAGTTGAGCAGGCAGACCGTGTCCGTAGAAAATGTTGTCGCCCAAAATCAGGGCCACGTTATCCTGCCCCACGAAATCCCGCCCGATGATGAAAGCCTCGGCCAGGCCGCGCGGTTCGGGCTGTTCGGCGTAGGTGAAACGCAGGCCCCACTGCGCCCCGCTTCCCAGCAAGTGCTCGAAGGCGGGCAGTGCATCCGGGGAACTAATCACCAGGATGTCACGGATACCCGCCAGCATGAGCATCGAGAGCGGGTAGTAAATCATAGGCTTGTTGTACACCGGCAGCATCTGCTTGCTGGCGCTCAACGTGAGGGGGTAGAGGCGGGTGCCTTTCCCGCCGGCGAGGATGATTCCTTTCATGGGTCGCATTGGTTCATTGGTTCATCGGTTGCATTGGTTTGTCGGTTGCATTGGTTCATCGGTTTGCCCGCACGTCGCACGCCGTACATCGCACGGTCTACCGTCCTTCATCCACAGTCCGTCGTCCCGCGTAGTTCGCATCCATCCATTGCTGGTACTCCTGCTGTTTGCGGATGGCAGCCACCCAGGCGGGATTGTCGAGATACCAACGGACGGTCTTCAGCAAACCGCTCTCCAGTTTTTCACGCGGCGCCCAATCCAGTTCGGTATGGATTTTAGTGATGTCTATGTCGTAGCGGCGGTCATGGCCGGGACGGTCGGCAACGTGGATGATGAGTTTCTCGTGCGGGGTATGCGGGGAGGTCGGCTGCAATTCGTCCAAAATCTGGCAAATGGTACGCACAATCTGGATGTTGGGAGGCTGGTTGTCGCCGCCGACGGTGTAGGTCTCGCCGGGACGCCCGCCGCGAATGACGCGGCGGATGGCCTCGCTGTGGTCGTCCACGTAGAGCCAGTCGCGAATCTGCATCCCGTCGCCGTAAACGGGCAGGGGTTTACCCTCCTGGGCGTTCAAAATCATCAGAGGGATGAGTTTTTCAGGGAACTGGTACGGACCGTAATTGTTCGAGCAGTTGGTAATCGTGACCGGCAGGCCGTAGGTGTGGAAGTAGGCCCGCACGAGATGGTCACTGGAGGCCTTGCTAGCCGCATAGGGAGAACGCGGCGCGTAGGGCGTATTTTCGTCAAAGGGCGGGTCATCCGGCCCCAGCGTGCCGTAGACCTCATCCGTGGAGACATGGTGGAAGCGCACCGGCGCGCCGCCGAGGCCATCTTCGTTGAGCCAGAAAACGCGGGCGGCCTCCAGCAAGGTGAACGTGCCCACGATGTTGGTCTGCACGAAAGCGTCCGGCCCCAGAATGGAGCGGTCTACGTGGGATTCGGCGGCAAAGTGGACGATGGTATCCACGCGGTGCTCGCGCAGCAAACGCGCCACCAGGTCGGCATCGCAGATGTCGCCCTGCACGAAAGTGTGGCGTTCCGGGTCGGGCAGGTCTTTCAGATTCTCCAGGCTGCCGGCATAGGTAAGTTTATCCAGGTTGACGATGCGGATTTCGGGTTCGTGGCTCAGCATATAGCGGATGAAATTCGAGCCGATGAAGCCCGCTCCGCCGGTAACGAGGATGTTTTTCATGGGAAATTTGGGGAGATGAGGGGATGGGGGATACTATTCGTAGAGGTCGGCGTCCCGGAGGAAGGGCGCATTGGCATCTTTTTGCGAGAGATGCGGCGGCTGCCCGCCCAGCAGAGGCCAGGTGATGCCGAGGTCGGGGTCGTCCCAACGGATACTGCGGTCCCATTCAGGAGCGTACAGGGCAGTGGCCTTGTAGAGCACCTCCGCCCACTCGCTGAGAACGTAAAATCCGTGGGCAAAACCTTCGGGAATCCACATCTGGCGCTTGTTTTCGGCGGAAAGTTCCACGCCCACCCACTTACCAAAAGTGGGAGAGGAACGGCGGATGTCCACGGCCACGTCGAAAACGCGCCCGACTACGACGCGCACCAGTTTCCCTTGCGGATGGCGAATCTGGTAGTGGAGGCCGCGCAAGATGCCGCCCCGCGAGCCGGAGTGGTTGTCCTGGACGAATTCAGCGGTGATGCCGCCCGCGTGGAATTTGGCCTGATGGTAGGTTTCCATGAAGAAGCCGCGGGCATCGCCGAATACTTGCGGTTCAACAATGATGATGTCGGAAATGGCGGTGGGGAGGAAGTTCATAAAGTTTGCAAGTGGGGAAGTAAGCAAGTGGGAAAGTGGGAAAGTGGGACAGTCTCTTGGGAGTCAACCTGCGAAGGCAGGTTTCGCAAGCGTTGCCGCGACTTTCAGTCGCCGGAGGAGGAAGTTTGCAAGTGGGCGAGTTACCAACGGCAGGCATAAACGGTCAGGTTTGCATTATACCCGTAGTCGTCCCCGCGGAAGTGGTGGGCGACCTCACAAAATCGTCTGGTCATCTCCTCCAGGCGGGGGAAAAGGCCGT
>JANTFR010000003.1 GCA_024763355.1 Anaerolineales bacterium | reverse complement strand
GAGGCCGAAGAAACCGCCATGCAACTGCTCAAGCGCGTCGGCATCCCGGAACAGGCCAACAAATACCCCGGCCAACTCTCCGGCGGCCAGCAGCAACGCGTTGCCATCGCCCGCGCCCTGGCAATGAAGCCCAAAATCATGCTCTTCGACGAGCCTACCTCCGCCCTGGACCCCGAAATGATTAAGGAAGTGCTGGACGTAATGGTGGAACTGGCCGAAAGCGGGATGACCATGCTGGTTGTCACCCACGAGATGGGCTTCGCTCGCGCCGTGGCCGACACGATGTACTTCTTCGATGAAGGCCAAATCGTGGAAAGCGGGCCTCCCGAGGAAGTCTTCCACAACCCCCAAGAAGACCGCACAAAACTTTTCCTTTCCCAGATTTTGCAGCACTGACCCCCCCGACTGGCGAAACAGGCAGGAGAGACTCTCCTGCCTGTTTTTTTTTACCCTTTCACCACCGCGACGGGGCGCAGCCGCGCCACTTTGCGGGCAATCCCGGCCCGGCTGACGGTCTCGACCACCTCATCCACGTCTTTGTAAGCCTGCGGGGCTTCCTCCGCCAGTCCCGGCATAGAACCGGCGCGCACGTGGATGCCGCGGCTCTCCAGTCTTTCCCGCAGAGCATCGCCGCGCACCGATTTTTTGGCCTGACGACGGCTCATCACCCGTCCCGCCCCGTGGCAGGTGGAGCCGAAAGAGCGCACCATGCTCTCTGCCGTGCCCACCAGCACCCAGGAAGCCGTCCCCATCGAGCCGGGGATGATGACCGGCTGCCCGATTTCGCGGTATTCAGGGGGAAGTTCCCGCGACCCCGGCCCAAAGGCGCGCGTCGCGCCCTTGCGGTGGACGCACACCCGCAGGCGTTTCCCGTCCACTTCGTGCCACTCGATTTTTCCCATGTTATGGGCGATATCATAGACCTGATGCAGGTGCCAGTTCCGCACTTTGCCCGCCAGGGCCTGCTCGAAAGCCAGCCGCACCTGGTGCGCTAACACCTGCCGGTTAACGAAAGCAAAGTTGGCCGCGGCGCGCATCGCCGCCAGATAATCCCGCCCTTCGGGAGAATCCAGCGGGGCGCAGACCAGTTCCCTGTCCGGCAGGCGGATGCCGTAGCGCCGCACCGCGCCCTGAAACGTCCGCACGTAGTCGGAGCAAACCTGATGCCCGAGGCCGCGCGAGCCGCAGTGGATTTGCACCGCCAGAGCGCCCCGGCGCAGCCCCATCACCTCGGCGGCATGGGGGTCGAAGATTTCGTCCACCATGTCAACCTCGATGAAATGATTGCCCGCCCCCAGGGAACCGACCTGCACCCTGCCGCGCTCTCTGGCGCGCGGGCTGATTTTCGTCGGGTCGGCACCATCCAGGCGGCCCCCCTCCTCGGTGCGGCGCACGTCCATTTCGGTGGCATAGCCCTTCTTCAAGGCCCACTGCGCCCCCTCCCGGCAGATGCGATTCAGTTCCGCATCCTCCACCCGCACAGCCCCCTTGACGCCCACTCCGCTGGGGCAATGGGCATCCAGCGCGCTTGCCAGGCTATCCAGGTACGGTTCGGCCTCTTCGTACTCGATTTGCGAGCCAAGCAGCCGAACGCCGCAATTGATATCGTACCCGATGGCGCCGGGGGAGATGACCCCATCCGGATAGCGGGTAGCGGCCACGCCCCCGATGGGGAAGCCGTACCCCTGGTGCATATCCGGCATGACGAGGACGCGTCCCACCAGTCCCGGAAGGGTAGCCGCGTTGACGGCTTGCTCCAGGGATTTGTCGCGGGTCACTTCTTCCAGCAGGCGGCGGGTGGCGAAAATCCGCACCGGGACGCGCATATCGGAGCGGTAACTGCGGGGGATTTCCCACTCCGTATCGCTGATACGGACCAAATCTTGCAAGCGTATCATGGCTGCCTCCTCACTCAAACGTCGAAAACCAGGACGGTGTGCAAGCCGCGGGGCGTGCGGCGGACGCGCAGGTTGTGCCAGGTGACGGCCTTAATTTCCTTGTTCATGCCCTCGATGGGCGCGCCGCCCAGGTCGGCGTGCAGATGCCATTCATCGCCGGCAAACTCCACCCGCAGGGAGAAAGCGTCGAAGGCCGCGCCTTCGCTCTCGCTCAGGTAAAGCAACTCCTCCAGAAAGCGCACCAGCAGCCCCTCCAGGTCGGGAGCGGAGAGTTCCAGGCGGCGGGAGAGAGACGGAACGGGGGCCAGGCGCGTCCCGGCCAGGGCATACATGCCGCGAGCCGCCTCCGTCAGCAGGGAGGCCTCGTCCGGGGCCGTCACTTCCAGCGCCCAATCGGCGGTGTGTTCGATTTCGCGGTAACTCATGGCATCTTGAGTATAGCCAATTTGGAGGGCCTTCTCAAGACCTCACAGGTCTCGGAGACCTGTGAGGTCTGTGCGCCTCGCGTACAACCCCCAGGCGCGCACCAGTTCGTAAACCCCCTCCGGCAGAAAGTAGCGGAACGGCCTCCCCGAAGCGGCCCGCGCCCGGATGTCGCGGGAGGCAATTTGCAAGAGGGGTGCATCCACAAAGCGGACTTTCTCCCGCAGGCCGGGCAGGGAGCGGAAGACTTCATCCGGGGTGGCAGTCTCTCCAGGGCGGCGCACCACCCCCAAAGCGTCGCAGGCCTCCACAAAATCCCGCGGGCGATGCCAGGTGGGCAAATCCAACAGGGAGTCGCTCCCCATCAGGTAGACGAGTTCCGCAGCGGGGTAAACTTCCCGCAAAATCCGCACGGTATCGAGGGCGTAATGCGGGGGAGGACGGTCGATATCGACGCGAGAGAGCACGAAGCGCGGCTCCCTGGCGATAGCAGTTTGCACCATCGCCAGGCGCCGCTCCACGGGGGAGTAACCGTGCTTGTGGGGCGGATTGGCCGCCAAAACCCACAGGACGCGTTCCAGCGCCAATTGATGCTGCGCCTCCGCCGCCAGGATGAGATGCCCGATGTGCGGCGGGTCGAAAGTGCCGCCGAAAACCCCCAGGCGCAGCATTCAGGCCTCCCAGGTGAGGGTGAAATCGCCAATCAGGACGGTGTCGCCCTCTTGCACGCCCGCCTCACGCAGGGCGGCATCCACCCCCAGGGTCTCCAGGATGCGCTGGAAACGCCGCACTGCCTGGGGATACTCCCAGTAGGTCATGGCAGCGGCGCGCTCGATGGCCGCTCCCTGCACCCGCCAGGCATCCCCTTCCCGCAGGATTTCGAAGGCCCGCGGGTCGCTTTCGGGACGATAGACGGGGACGGCCACGGTTTTCTCCTCTGGCGGAATTTCGGCCAGGAGGCGGACGGCGCGGTAGAGCAAATCCCGCAGGTTCTCGCCGGTAGCCGCTGAAACGGGAAGGGGGTCGTAACCGCGTTCTCGCAGGGCGGTTTCCACCTGGGGCCAGCGCGCCTGGGCCTCAGGCAAATCCATCTTGTTGAAAGCCACTACTTGAGGTTTCTCCCCCAGGCCGGGGTCGAAGAGGGCCAGTTCGGCATTGATTTGCTGGAAATCCAGGAGCGGGTTCTCGGCGGTGCCGTCCAACAGGTGGATGAGGACGCGGGTGCGCTGGATGTGGCGCAAGAACTGGTCGCCCAGCCCCAATCCCTGGTGTGCCCCCTCAATGAGGCCGGGGATGTCGGCCAAAACGAGACTGGTCTCGTCATCAAGTTCAGCCACCCCCAGATTGGGTTCCAGGGTGGTGAAGGGGTAGGGCGCAATTTTCGGTTTGGCGTTGGTGACCGTCGAAAGGAGGGTAGATTTGCCCGCGTTGGGCACGCCCACGATGCCGACATCCGCAATCAACTTGAGTTCCAGACGCAGCCAGCGTTCCTCCCCCGGTTCGCCGCGCTCCGCAAGGCGGGGAACCTGCCGGCGGGCGGTGGCAAAGCGGGCGTTGCCGCGCCCGCCGCGCCCACCGCGGCACACCACGAGGCGCTGTCCCGGCTCCACCAGGTCGCCCAGGACTTCTCCCGTATCGGCATCGTAAACTACCGTGCCGGGAGGCACGTCCAACAGGAGAGGCTCCGCCGACTTGCCGGTGCGGTTGTTGGGACCGCCTTTGCCTCCGGAAGCGGCGCGAAAATGGCGCTTGTGGCGGAAAGCGGCCAGGGTATTCAGGTGGGGATTGACCACCAGGGTGACATCTCCGCCGCGCCCGCCGTCGCCCCCGTCGGGGCCGCCGCGGGGGATGTATTTTTCGCGGCGGAAGTGCACCATCCCGTCGCCGCCTTTTCCCGATTGCACGTAAATTTTAACTTCGTCAATGAACATAGCGGGAGGATTATACCATCGGGCATAGGGTCGGGCGCGAGCGCGGGTAGTTGTAGTTGGATAGTGCGATAAGTGAATGGTGGGATGGTCGGATAGTCGGAGTCCGAGCAGGGGAGAAACGAGGCCAGTTGAGAAGCACAAAGCACAGATTGCATATCAACTCGCTGCCACAAAACAGGGAAAAAAGGCTATAATGTGATTGTATGAAAAATTGGGTCAAGGCGAACCGGCGCGAACCAGGATTAAGAGCCCCATCATGATTGTAGATGTTGCTATCTATGGCAAATTATCGAAATTGCTCGGCGGGAAATTTATAGCCACTAAAAAAATCTCACTGCCGGAAGCATCCAAAATCAAGGATTTGTATGATTCGATTGGCATTCAGGCAGAAGAAACAACCTACGTTTTCGTCAATGCTGTCCTGTCCGATATGCCCGGCATGACGGTGGCATTGGAAGACGACTTACACGATGGCGACCACATCGGTATATTTTCCAAAGGGTACGTCTGGCCCTACCAATATCGCGACGGGTCAGTTTTTTCGGAGCGGCTACAAGCAGCGCTCGCTAAACGCGATGCACTGCATCACGACACAAGGTCAGAGTAAATTCTTCACGAGAGGAGAAAAGCATGGCCAGAAAAATTCTTCGTATCAACATGACCGACCTTTCGGCTACTTATGAGGATATTCCTGAAAAGTGGGCCAAATGGGGCGGTCGCGGATTGACTTCCGCCATCATTTTCGATGAAGTCGAGCCAACCTGTCACCCGCTAGGGCCAAACAACAAACTGGTCATCGCCCCGGGATGGGTTTCCGGGACTCCCGCCGCCCCCAGCAGCGGGCGCACTTCGTTTGGTGCGAAAAGCCCGCTGACCGGGACAATCAAGGAGTCCAATTCCGGCGGCCTGTCCAGCCAGAAAATCGGTAAATTGGGCATCGCAGCCATCATTCTGGAAGGCCAGCCCAAAGACGGCAAGTGGTACTCTATCTTCATTGACAAAGACGGCGTCAAGTTCGAGGACGCCAGTGACCTGCTCGGTAAGGGCATGGAAGAAGTGGACAAAGTCATGTGGGAGCGTTATCCCCACAAGCCAGCGGTCATCGGCATCGGGCCAGTGGGCGAGCGCAAACTCACCAACGCCGGCATTTCCGTAAACGACCCGGAGAACAACCCCGGTCGATATGCCGGACGCGGCGGCCTGGGCGCTGTCATGGGGGCGCGTGGCGTGAAAGCCATCGTAGTAGACGACAAAGGCGGCCCCGGCGTACATATCGCCAACCCCGAGTTGTTCAAACAAGGACGCCGCAAACTGACCAAGGCTATTCAGGCCCACGACCTGACCAAGAAGAACGGCGGATTGAACGCTTACGGCACGGACGTGCTGATGAACATCATCAACGAGGCCGGCGGCCTGCCCACCCGCAATTTCAGTTCCGGACAGTTCGAAGGCGCCGCCAAGATTTCCGGTGAGATGATTGCGGAAATGGTGGAAAAGCGCAAGGCAGGACAAACCGGTCACGCCTGCCATCCGGGCTGCATTATTCAATGCTCCAATGTTTACCCCGGCCCTGACGGCCAGATTATCGCCTCGCCGGTTGAGTACGAAACGGCCATGGCTTTGGGCTCCAACTGTGGCATTGACGATTTGGATTTCGTGGCCCAGATGACCAAATACTGCAACGACCTTGGCATGGATACCATCGAGGCCGGCAACACAATTGCCGTAGCCATGGAAGGCGGCCTGCTTGAATTCGGCGACAAAGAGGGCGCACTGGCGCTCTTCGAGGAGATTGCCAAAGGGACCCCCTTAGGACGTATCCTCGGCCAGGGAGTAGAGGCCACGGCTAAAGCCTTCGGTCTCTACCGCGTCCCAACCGTCAAGGGGCAATCCATGCCGGCCTACGAGCCGCGCGCCATCAAAGGTATTGGCGTGACGTACGCCACGTCCACCATGGGGGCCGACCATACATCCGGCTACACCATCGCCCCCGAAATCGCCGGCGTAGGCGGCAAGGTGGATCCAATGAGCATTGAAGGCAAGGCAGAACTTTCCCTGACCTTCCAAGCCGCGACCGCTTTCATTGACAGTACCGGCTACTGCCTGTTCATCGCTTTCCCCATTCTGGACATCCCCGAAGGATGGGAAGGGATGGCCGAAAGTGTGGCGGGCGTGATGGGAATGGATATCACCGGTGCAGACGTGGTGCCGATGGGCAAAGAAATTTTGCGCATGGAGCGCCTGTTCAATGAGCGGGCCGGCTTCACCAAAGAAGACGACCGCCTGCCGGAATTCATGCGTACTGAGCCATTACCGCCGCACAATACCGTCTGGGATGTCCCCGACGAAGTGCTAGATGAAGTATACGCCTGGGTTCACGAATAAGATTTACGCTTCGACGACAGACGCGGGCTATCAACTGCTCGCGTCTGTCATTTATCCAGACTGTTCAGGAAACATTTCTTATGGAAGTGGATGTCCGCGTTTTTGCCACCTTACGGCGTTACATGCCCGAACAAGGCATTGGAGAAGCGTTGCGTCTGGATGTTCAGGACGGAGCCACGCTGGGGCGAATCTGCGACCAGTTGGGTATCCCACGCCAGGAAATCAAAATAGTCATGCAAAATGGGCTGCAAGTTGACTTCGATACACCGGCGGAGCCTGACGCCCGCATCGCTTACATCCCCGCCGTAGGTGGAGGCTGAGCATGGCTGTCTTTCAACAGCATTTTTGGGGCTACGAGGTCACCTATCCCAACGAGTGGGTACATGCCACGCATGGCGACGTAGAAGCCTTTGCGATGCACCGCGAGGCGCTAGATACAGCCTACCACGGGCCGCGGATGGGCTATCTGCTCGTCCGCGCCGAATACAACCCCTATCAACGGCCTGTCGAACCGTTGTGGAGTCAGCATCTGACTAAAATCGCCGTCATGCACACGGCCAAGAAGGTCGGTTCCGCTCCCTTTGAAGTCGGTAGTGCTCGAGGGTTCGAGGCCGAACTGCTCTTGCCGCGGCGTGATAACCGCCGGCTGTGGACGGGCATCCTTTCGGCAGGCGGCATCATCCTGCATTTAATGGTCACCCACCGAAAGGATGAGAAAGAGACCTTTCAACCGGTCGTCTCGCGCATGGTTGCCAGTTTGCGCTTCTCCGCCCACGTCGAGGGCGTCCATGTATCGCCCCTGGGCATGCCATTGCCGCGAGGGTCTCAAGCCGCTCCCATTGAGGCCATTTATCCCCAGGCGGAAGCCTCATCCACATGGGAAGCCTATCGAGGTTCAGGCCCGGCGGATGCGCTGCAAATTTTCTATTTGCGGGAGGCACCTTTCCACGGCTGGGAAAGCCTGGCTTTCTACCCTTACCCCAACAGAGACCCGTACATCCAACATGCCAGCCTGGTGCTGCACAAAGCCGGGCGTGGTGCAGCCGTGCACATCATCCCCGACAAGAATGCTGATACTGCCCATATCGCCATCCAATATGTTCAGGAAGCCCACGCTTCGACGGACAAATAGCCCCCCGCTTCCCGCCGGAGAGAAGAAAAAGCAAATCATGGTCACGATTGTTCTGTATGGGCGCCTGCGTAAAATATACAAGACGGACCGGGAAATCGGTACGCAGGGTATCATCGAAGTACCCGCTCGCCCGATGGAGACGCTGGACGATTTGTTGCAGCGCATCGGCATTCCCCGTGACACGCTTTACACCGTCTTTCTGAATAGTAAATTGCTCACCACGCATAATCGCATGGCGGACTATCTCGGCTACCAGCAATTCTGCGAAGATTGTCACAACTGGGATTTGTGCGTCACCATCAAGGATGGCGACCGACTGGCACTCTTTGGCGCAGACATGGCAACGCTGGTGATTTGACCCCCGCGGCGGATGACCGCTTCTATCCCCTCTACGAAAGATTTCGCATGAAACTAGTCCTTCTTTCCGCGCCATCCGGCTCCGGAAAAACAACCGCGTGCGCTCGGCTGCTAGACACTGTCCAACAGAACAACCTGAGCGCCGCGGGAATCCTGTCTATCCCCATTTTTCAGGCGGGAGAGAAAACCGCTATCCATCTCCAGAATGTAGCAACAGGGGAAGAGCGGCCATTTGCCAGAAGAGCGTTACCGCATGAAACTCCTGATATTGGCTACTGGCGCATGGACAAAGATACGATTGCCTGGGGAAACACCTGTCTCGATGCAATCTCCAGGACAGACCTTCTCCTGATAGATGAAATCGGCCCCCTGGAACTCATACAGGGGCGGGGGTTGACCCGCGCTCTCCCGGCCCTGGAGAACGCCGGATACCGCCTGGCTATCGTCACCATGCGCCCCTCACTGATGGAGTCACTTAAGAATAGGCTTGGCAGATTGAAGCCATCCATCATCGTTCTGGACAAAGAGAATCGCGATACAATTCCCACCAAACTCTTCCACACCATCATCTCCCATAAGGACAAGTCTCTATGAAAACCTTGCTTCGTTTTACTTTCATCCTGTTCTCGCTATCGGCGATGCTGCTCAGCGCCTGCGCTCCCGCTCCACAGACGCCTGCCGCCACAGAGGAGGCAGCCCAACCCACCCCCATCGTACTCGAAGACGACCTGGGACGCACCGTCACCCTCGAAGCGCCCCCCTCCCGTATCGTTATCGCGGGTTTCGCCAACCTGATGCTGGTGGACGAGGCTTATCTCTTCCCTGAGGCCCTTACAAAGGTCGCCGCGATTGCCAAATCCGGCCAGGGCAACGATTTTCTATATCTCGTCGAGCCAAAGGCCGATGAAAAGTTGGTCTTGGAAGGCGATGCCGGGCCAGAGCAAATCGCCACCGTCAATCCAGACTTGATTATCATCAAAGACTCGATGGCAAAAAAACTGGGGGCGGCCGTTGAGGGGCTGGGCGTGCCAGTAGTCTATTTGAGTTCCGAAACACCCGAAGGATTTTTTCAGGATATCCAGCGTTTCGGGGTCATTTTCCAAAACGAGGCCCGCGCACAGGAAATCATCTCGTTTTATCAGGAGCGGATGCAGCATATCGAGGATGCGGTTAGCAAAGTGGCAGACGACGACAAGCCATCCGTCCTTTTCCTCCAGTATTCCACCAAAGGCGGCGAAATATCTTACAATGTGCCGCCAGCAGACTGGATGCAGACGACAATGCTCAAACTGGCCGGCGGAGCGCCTGTCTGGCTGGATGCAGAACTCGGTTCCCGCTGGACCGTGGTCGGGCTGGAGCAAGTCGCCGTCTGGAATCCGGAACAGATTTACATCGTAGATTACTTCGGCGACACCAACGAGGCCATCAAGGACCTTCAGGGAAATCCCCTCACCCAAAGTCTGCAAGCCGTGCAGAACAGCCAGATTTTTGCAGTCCCCAGAGATTTCTACAGTTGGGACCAGCCAGACCCGCGCTGGATTTTGTGCCTCACCTGGATGGCAACCCAAACCCATCCTGACCTGTTTACAGACCTGGAGATGGAGAACGAGGTCTACGATTTCTACGGCAGCCTCTACAATCTGGATAAATCGGTTGTCAGCGAACAAATCCTGCCTCTGATAACTCTGCCCGCCACTCCGCTTCGCTAACCCTGTGCGCTCCAATCGCTCCTCCTTATTCGCTTTCACGCTCCTGATTCTGGCCTCCATACTGGGATTAGGAGCATCTCTCTTTGTAGGCAGATACCCTGTCTCGCCGTTCTCTCTGTCCCTTCAGACAGAACCGTTAGCATATCGTCTCGTCTTCAGCCTCCGCCTCCCCAGGATTTTGACGGCCTTTATCCTGGGAGCGGCTTTGTCAGCAAGCGGCATGGTCATGCAAACACTGTTCCGCAACCCGCTGGTCGAGCCGGGATTTCTGGGGGTATCCCAGGGGGCGGCATTCGGAGCGGCGTTGGCTATTCTGACTCTCAACGCCTCCCCCCTGTGGATACAACTCAGCGCCGCGTTTTTCGCTTTGCTGGGTCTTCTCTTCTCCTACTTACTGGCGAAATATCTGCGTTATGGTGGTTGGGTGTTGCGCATGGTACTTGCCGGAATTGCGGTTTCCGCTCTCTTCGCGTCCGGGGTCGGCCTGCTCAAATACATGGCCGACCCTCTCACCCAACTTCCCGAAATCACTTTCTGGCTGCTGGGCGGGCTGTGGGGGACGCGCTGGCAAAGTCTGCTTGCCATCCTGCCCGCGGTTCTTCCTTCCCTCCTGGTGCTATACCTGACCCGCTGGCGGCTCAACGTCCTTTCGTTGTCGGATGGAACTGCATTCTCCCTGGGAACGGCCCCGGCACGTGAACGCACTATCTTGTTGGTACTGGCGGTCACCTCTGCTGCCCCCGTAATTTCCGTAGCCGGTATGATTGGCTGGGTCGGATTGATTATTCCCCATCTGGCGCGGCGTTTCTTTGGTGCGAACACACAGTACGCTTTGCCGGCGGCTATGCTGATAGGAGGCATCTTCACCTTGCTGTGCGACAACCTTGCTCGCACTCTCCTCGCCGGCGAAATCCCTTTGGGCATCATCACCTCACTGATTGGCGCCCTGGTCTTTGCTTTCTTGATGACCACTCAGCAACTGAAAATCAACCGATGACTACGCCATTGCTCAGCCTGCAAAACGTGCTCTTCTCCTACCCTGAGGCGGCCACCGAGGCGCTGCACTCCGTATCTTTTGACATCTTCTCAGGAACGGTCAATGCCATCCTTGGCCCCAACGGGGCAGGAAAATCTACCTTGCTGTATCTTCTTCTGGGAAGATACACGCCGAAGGACGGCACAATTCTGTTGCGCGGCACCCCTCTGGGAGATTACTCACATCGGGAATTGAGCCGCACCCTGGGGCTGGTGCCTCAACGCGAGCATACCCCTTTCGATTACCGTGTGCTGGAATACGTCCTTTTGGGGCGCACCCCGCATTTGGGCTTTTTCTCCACCCCCCAACCGGAAGACATCCAGGCCGCCAGAACGGCGCTCCACGATTTAGGCCTGGATGCACTCTCTCACCGGGCAGTTACCACCTTGAGCGGTGGCGAGCATCAATTGGCCTTGATTGCCCGTACCCTTGCTCAATCTCCCCAAATTCTCTTGTTCGACGAACCAACCGCCCATCTCGACCTTGCCAACAAAAAACGCGTCCTCCAAATCATGCGCGCCCTCGCGAACCGGAAGATAACCGTAATTTATACGACCCACGACCCAGAATCCGCAGCGGTTATCGCTGACAACGTAATTCTGATGCGCGGCGGGCGTGTCCTGAAACATGGCAGATTGGAGGAAGTCTTCAACGCTGCCAATCTGAGCGCCACATACGGCACGGAACTGGATGTCGGCCGGGTGAACGGGCAGAACGTCATCCTGCTCAACCTGTGAGCAGCCGTCCGCGTACGTTTGCCTGATTTGCGGAAAAGGGGACTTTGTGGTAAATTTCTCATATTATCAGAGTCTATCCGAAACATGTTGTTAGGCGGCCTTTCCAACCAGCCTGGAAAGGCCATTTCATAAGTTTTCGGACAGGTTCTTGTTCATCGGGATTGCCAAGGAGACCGCATGACACGCCCCATCATCCCGGATATCGTTGTCAGCCGCCTGCCCCTCTACTTGCGCGCCATCAGCCGCATGGAGGAAGAGGGCCTGGAATACGTTTCTTCCCACGAACTGGGCGCCCGATTGGGCATCTCCGCGGCGCAGATTCGCAAGGATTTATCCCAGTTCGGCGAATTCGGCAAACAAGGCACCGGCTATCACATTCCCTTTTTGAAGAAGCAACTCATCCGCATCCTGAAAGTGGACCGCGTTTGGGATGTGGCCGTCATTGGAGCGGGAGACGTAGGCAGCGCCCTGGCGCGCTACCAAGGTTTTCAGGAGCACGGCTTTCGCGTCGCCATGCTGTTCGACAGCGACCCCGCCAAAATCGGCAAGGTCATCAACGGTATTGAAGTACGGGATGTGGCCGATATGGAGCGCCTCATCGCGGAGGGAAGCATCCAGGTGGCAATGCTGGCCGTTCCGGCGGAGGTGGCACAGGAGACCGCCGACAAACTGATTGCCGTCGGCGTACGCGCCATCCTGAATTACGCCCCGGTCAATCTGGCCGTGCGCGAGGGGATACGCGTGGAGCACATTGACCCCGTCATCCATTTGCAGCACATGACGTACTATCTGGCACCGCGCTAGGAGGGAGCAGGCAAGAGGGCACAGGTGCCTTGGCTGGGCGCAAAGTGGACCTGGTCACTGAGCAGGCCATCAGCCCTTACATCCGCGAAGCGGTATTGTCCAGTGCCCAGGGGATTTATGAAATATGGCTCTCCTCAGATTTGTGGGGTAAAGACTTCCGAGATTTCGACGAGAGCCGCTCTGGATGAACATCAGGCCGGGAAAATCTCGGAAGTCTGCTCATCCTACCCCACAATTCCGTGTTAACCCTGAAATACCATGACAACATGATGTACCTGCGGCATATCACGATGCCACGGTACGCATAGCAGAATACATCGGGGATGTGGCCAAAGAGCAATTCTGGCAAACGCCGCAACAAAAAAGCCCGACCTCAACACGAGGCGGGCTTTCTACATTCCGCATTCTACATTCTGCACTCCGCATTCCCCATTCTGCCATTCCTTTACGAGGGCGGCAGGTTGCGTCGCACGACGGCGTAGACGCTGGGGGTGAGCACCTGGGCAGCTCCCAGGGCCACCACGTGGCGGGGCTGCTCCACAAGGTAAGCGGGGATGCCCAGTTCCTTGGTGAGCAGTTTGTCAATCCCGCGCAGGAGAGCGCCGCCGCCGCACAGAGCAAGGCCGTGGTCAATGATGTCCGAGACCAATTCCGGGGGGGTTTTTTCCAGAACGCGGCGGGCCGTCTCGGCAATCTGCGCTAACGGCTCCTGCAAGGCCTCCACCACTTCATCGGTGGTCAGACTGAGGGGGCGCGGCAGGCCGGAGACCTGGTCCTGCCCCTGCACTTCCACGCTGTCGCCGGTCTCCTGGGGAACGGCAGCCCCGATGCGGATTTTGATTTGCTCGGCAACGCGCGGCCCGATGATGACGCCGTACTTGCGGCGGGCATAGGAAACGATAGCCTCGTCCATAGCATAGCCGCCGGCCCGCATCGTCTCGGAAGTGACGATGCCGTACATCGCCAGCACCGCCGCCTGGGTGGAACCGGCCCCGATGCTCAGGAGCATGTTGCCGGAGGGCGTCCCAATGGGCAAATCGGCCCCCAGGGCCGCCGCGAGGGGCTGCTGCACCAGGACGGCTTCCCGCGAACCGGCTTCCAGGGCAGCCTCGTGGACGGCGCGGCGCTCCACGCTGGTGATTCCTTCGGGAACCGAGATTGCCACCCGCGGCCCAACGAAGGAGAATCCCGAACGCGTGCGGCGCAGCAAAGCATCCAGCAGGATGGTGGTCACCTCGTAATCGGCAATCACCCCATTTTGCAGGGGGCGCACCACCTCGATAGATTCCGGGACGCGGCCGTCCATATCGTCGGCGGCCTGGCCGATTTCCACGGCCTTGGCCTCCTCGATGGCAATCGCCACGACGGTGGGCTCCTCGACGATGACGGCATCTCCCGAGGCAATCCGCGTGAACTTAGTTCCCAGGTCAATGCCCAGGTCCCGCGAGAACAGAGCCATGACTAGACGTTCTCTTCTTCCTGGCGGCGGCGGATAGCGCGCCCGTAGCGGCGCACGGCCTCCAAACGCAAGTTGGAGCGGCGCAGAGCCGCCTCCATGCGCAGGTAAGTATCCGTATCGGGGGGCGGGCCTTCCTGCAGGAACTTCTCCGCCCGCTGACGGGCCGCTTCGGCGCGGGCCACGTCAATCTCGGCCACGTTCTCCGCCGCGTCGGCCAGCACGGTAACGATGTCCGGCTGGACTTCCACAACGCCGCCTGCCACGGTGAAGACCTGCTCATCCATGCCGCGGCGCACTTTGAGAATACCGTATTGCAAGGTGGAAATCAGCGGGGAGTGGTTGGGCAGGATGCCCATCTCGCCGCTCACGCCCGGCACTACCACAATATCGGCCTCTCCCTCGTACACCATGCGGTCTTGAGAGACGATTTCTACACGAATGGTCATGCCGTTCCCTTTCCTTTACTCCACTTCTGCCAGCCGCTTGGCTTTCTCGACAACCTCGTCAATCGTACCAACCATCATGAAAGCCTGCTCCGGCAGGTCGTCGTACTTGCCATCCAGAATTTCGCGGAAGCCGCGCACGGTTTCTTTCAAGGGGACGAAGCGACCGGGAGTACCGGTGAACTGCTCCGCCACAAAGAAAGGCTGGGAGAAGAAGCGCTCAATCTTGCGGGCGCGGGCCACAATCAATTTGTCGTCCTCGCTGAGTTCGTCAATACCGAGGATGGCGATGATGTCCTGCAAGTCCTTGTAACGCTGAAGTACCTGCTGCACCTCACGGGCCGTGCGGTAGTGTTCTTCGCCCACTACGGCGGGGTCGAGGATGCGGGAGGTGGAGGCCAGCGGGTCCACGGCGGGGTAGATGCCTTTCTCGGCGATGGAGCGCTCCAGGGCGATGGTAGCGTCCAGGTGGGTAAAGGTAGCAACCGGGGCAGGGTCGGAGTAGTCATCGGCAGGGACGTAAACGGCCTGCATGGAGGTAATCGAACCGGTGCGGGTGGTGGTGATGCGCTCCTGCAACTCGCCCATCTCCGCCGCCAGGGTGGGCTGGTAACCCACGGCGGAGGGCATCCGCCCCAGGAGGGCGGAGACTTCCGCACCCGCCAGACTGAAGCGGAAGATGTTGTCGATGAAGAGGAGCACGTCACGCCCGTGGTCACGGAAGTACTCGGCCATCGCCAAAGCGGTCAGAGCAACGCGCAAGCGGGTTCCGGAAGGCTCGTTCATCTGGCCGTACACCATAACGGTGTCCTTCATCACGCCCGATTCCAGCATTTCGCGGTAGAGTTGCGTCCCTTCACGGGTGCGCTCTCCCACGCCGCCAAAGACGGAGTTGCCCTTGTACTCGGTGGCGACAGAACGGATGAGTTCCATGATGATGACGGTCTTGCCGACGCCTGCGCCGCCGAAGATGCCCGTCTTGCCGCCTTTGGTGAAGGGGGCAATCAGGTCAATCACCTTGATGCCGGTCTGGAAGACCTCCACGCTGGTGGATTGCTCGTCGAAAGAGGGGGCCGGGCGGTGAATGGGGTACATCTCTTTGGCGTGTACCGCGCCCAGGCCGTCCACGGGGCGGCCCAAAACGTTGAAGATGCGTCCCAGGGCGGCCTCGCCAACGGGGACGGTAATCGGTGCGCCGGTGCGGAAGACCTCCGCCCCGCGCTGCAATCCGTCGGTAGAACCCATCGCCACACAGCGCACCCACTCGTGTCCCAGGTGCTTCTGGACTTCCAGAACCAGAGGGGCTTCGTCTTCCTGAGGAATTTCCACCGCCTCGAAAATTTCAGGCAGATTATCGGACGGGAAGGCCACATCTACCACACCGCCCAAAATCTGAACAACTTTACCGCTTCCATTAGCCATGCTTGCCTCCATTCGTCTCAACTTGCGCGGTTGCCTGCGCCAGCGCTTCCGCACCGCCGGCAATATCAAGCATTTCGTTCGTAATCGTTTGTTGACGTACCTTGTTGTATTCCAATTGCAACAGCCCCGCCAGTTCGGTGGCGTTCTCGGTGGCGTTCTTCATCGCCACCATGCGGGCGGCGTGTTCACTCGCCAGGGATTCGAGAATCGCCTGATAGACCTGCAACGCCGTGAAGCGGGGGATGATTTCATCCAGGATTTCTTCTTCGCTGGGTTCGTAGATGTACGCGGCGGTGAGTTTCCGCCCTCCATCGAGGGCCTGCACCTGCTGTTCGGTGGTTTCCGCTTCCAGAGGGAGCAAGCGCTTTTTGGTGGGTATCTGGCGAATCATGTTGATGAAATCGGTGTAAACCAGATAAACCTCATCCACCTTGCCGCTCAGGAAATCGTCCACGGCCAGACGGCCAATAGCCGAGACATCGGCAAAGGAAGGTGCGGCGGGCAAATCGCTGAACTCGGCAACCACCTTCTTTCCCTGGCGCAGCAACAGGTCGCGTCCCTTGCGGCCTACGGTCACGTACTGCACCGGATGGGGGTAGGCGTCGAACTCTTTGTGTACAAAGCGCACGATATTGGTGTTGTACGCTCCGGCAAGCCCGCGGTCGCCGCTAATCACGATGACCAGCGTATTCTTGATTTCCTGACGCTCGGTCAGGAGAGGATGCAGCGCGGCGCGTCCCGGCTGCAAGGCAATGTGCTGTAACACCTGCCAGGCCTTGCTGGCGTAGGGCCGAGTATGCAAAACGGCCTGCTGCGCCTTGCGTACCTTGCTGGCGCTGACCGCCTGCAAAGCCCGCGTCACCTGCGAGATGTTCTTGACACTGCGGATACGGAGTCTGACTTCTCTTGCGTTGGGCATACTTCCTGCCTGCCTTGTGGTAAACGCTGCGCCTCAGGCACAGCGGGAATGCCTACTGCCAGGCGGCGTTGAATTCCGCAATCGCCTTCCGCATCGCCTCTTGCAACTCGTCCGAGAGGCGCTTCTTTTCCACGATTTGCTTGCCAATTTCGGGGTGGGCGGTATCCAGATAGCGGGTCAGGGCAGCCTCCCACTCGGAAATGCGCTCCACGGGCACGTCATCAGCAAAGCCGTTGATGGCGGCAAAGATAACCTCCACCTGATGCTCCAACGGCACGGGGGAGTACTGGGGCTGCTTGAGGATTTCGCGCAGCCGCAAACCGCGGTTCAATTGCGCCTGGGTCGCCTTGTCCAGGTCGGAGCCGAACTGGGCGAAAGCGGCCAGTTCGCGGAAGGCGGCCATTTCCAGGCGCAGACGTCCGGCCACCTGCTTCATGGCTTTGGTCTGGGCGTCACCGCCGACGCGGGAGACGGAGAGACCGGCGTTGATAGCCGGGCGAATACCGGCGTAGAACAGGTTGGTTTCCAGATAAATCTGCCCGTCGGTGATGGAAATCACATTGGTGGGGACGTAAGCGGAGACATCGCCCAGAAGGGTTTCGATAATGGGCAACGCGGTAAGGGAACCGCCGGAACCGCGCACCTTCAGGATTTTATACCCTTCGGGGTTTTCCATGCCTTTGAGAGCCTGTTCCGCATCGTGTTTGGAGAGGGGCCCGCCATAGACTTTGCCGTCCACCCCCTCGGAGGCTTCCGCCAAATCGCCGGCGTAATCAGCAGGCACGATGACGTACTGGTCGGCCAGGCGGGCGGCGCGCTCCAGCAAGCGGGAGTGCAGGTAGAACAGGTCACCAGGGTAGGCCTCGCGTCCGGGAGGGCGGCGCAGGAGGAGGGATACCTGGCGGTACGCCCAGGCGTGCTTGGAAAGGTCATCGTAAACCACCAGGGCGTCGCGTCCGCTCTCCATGAATTCTTCGCCGATGGCGCACCCGGCATAGGGAGCGATGTACTGCATGGCGGCGGGGTCGTCAGCGGAGGCCAACACCACGGTGGTGTAATCCATCGCCCCGAATTTCTCCAGAATGGCGACCGTGCGGGCTACGGCGGCCTTCTTCTGGCCGATGGCAACGTAAATGCAGAGCAGGTCTTTCCCCTTCTGGTTGATGATGGTATCAATCGCCAGGGCGGTTTTGCCGGTCTGGCGGTCGCCGATAATCAACTCGCGCTGGCCGCGGCCAATCGGAATCATGGCATCGATGGCCTTGATACCGGTCTGGACGGGGGTATCCACGTCCTGGCGGGCCACCACGCCGGGGGCGATGCGCTCGATGGGGCGGTAGCGGTCGAATTTGATGGGGCCTTTGCCGTCAATCGGCTCACCCAGGGCATTGACGACGCGCCCAATCATGCCGTCGCCCACGGGGACGGAGGCGATACGTCCGGTGGAACGCACCTGCATCCCCTCTTCGATGCCGGCATAATCGCCCAGCACGATGATGCCGACGCTTTCCGCTTCCAGGTTGAAGGCAATCCCTTGCACCCCGTTGGCGAATTCCACCAGTTCCTGGGCGCGCACATCGGCTAGGCCGCGCGCGCGGGCAATCCCGTCGCCCGCCTCGGTGACCGTGCCGACATCCCGCACTTTGGTCTCCGGCTGGAACTGCTCAATCTGCTGCTGCAAATCGTTGGTAAGTTGTTGGATGAAATCAGACATCGTTCCTCCGCGTATCCTTGTGTCTTTGCGTAATAAGTTGAGGCCTCAAGCGAATTCCCCCATGTTTTGGTGATAAGCGCGCATAAGCGCCCGAACGGGCGCCTCACTACCGGAAATGCTATGTGTTTCGGTGAGGGTCTTCAGTAGTATCTCTACATTCATGCCATACCTTCGGGGCCGCTGTCCACAAGCCAAGCCAAATGATACCTGAAAGAGGCTTAATTGTCCAGTTATTCACAAAGCCGCCGGCGGGCGAGGGACTTGCAGTCACCTGTTTGCTATGATGCTTCCGGGTCGTGGGTTTTGCGGCCGCGGCCCAAATCCCGCGAGCGTTCGTAGGCCGCCCACACGGCCCGCGAGAGGGCGGTGCGGAAACCGGCTTTCTCCAGGTAGTAGAGCGCAGCCGCCGAAGTGCCCGCCGGTGAGGTAACCTGGTTACGCAGGTGCGCCAGGTGCAAGGTGCTGCCGTTATCCATGTGCCGGAGGTAGTAATCTACCGAGCCGCGCAGGGTTTGGGCAACCAGTTTTTCGGCCACCCGGCGGGGAAAACCCATGTGCACCCCGGCATCCACGAGAGCCTCCATGAACAGGAAGACGTAGGCCGGCCCGGTGCCGGAGAGCGCCGTCGCCATATCGAGGTAGTCCTCGTCTTCCATGTAAATCTGCTCGCCAAAGGCCCCCAGGATGCGGGCCGCCGCTTCGCGTTGCGATTCGTCCACCGCGGGGGAATCCGTCCATACGGTGATGCCCTCGCCGATTTGGGCCGGCGTATTGGGCATGGCGCGCACGATGATGTCGTGTCCCAGCCCGGAGGCAATTTTCTCGATGCGCGCCCCGGCCACGATGGAAAGCACCAGCGCCGAGGGGCGCAGCACACCGCGCAGGTCGTGCAGCACCTCGTCCAGGCGCTGCGGTTTGATGGACAGGATAACCGCATCGGCGAGGCGGGCCGCCAGGGCGTTATCCGTGTATCCGGCAATCTGGTAGCGCTGCTGCAATTTCTCCAGGCGCTCGCGCCGCGGCCCGGCGGCAAGTATGGCTTCGGGGGGGAAGACTTGCTGCGCCAGAAGGCCCTTTATCATCGCCTCGGCCATCACGCCGGGGCCGATGAAGGCAATTTTTGATTCATTGGTTGGTCGGTTCATTGGTTGCGTTGGTCTGATTAGTCTGATTGGTCAAATTAGTCTGGTTGGTCAAATTGGTCTGATTGGTCAAATTGGTCTGGTTGGTCAAATTGGTCTGATTGGTCAAATTGGTCTGGTCGGTTAGTTAGTCGGGTAGTCTGCGGTCTGCGGTCTGCGGTCTGTCGTCCGTGGTCTGTCGTCTGTGGTCTGCTATCCGCACGCCGCACGGTCTACGACCCACTGTCCACGGTCTATCATCCATCGTCTGCCGCTATCTCTCGCAAGGCATCGGGGATGCGGAGGTGGATACGCAGGACGCGGCGGACGCGGGAGCGGAGGGCTTCGATATCGCCCAAAGCCTGGCCGCGCAGTAAGGCTCCAAAGGTCAATCCCTGACCGGGGATTTCGACGTCCTCCTGCGGGTCATCGGTGAAGACCAGGAAAAGGCCGTTGTTCGCACCGCCTTTGTGCAGTTGCCCGGTGGAGTGCAGGAAGCGCGGCCCGAAGCCCAGGGTGGTGGCAAGGCGAGTGCGCTCCCAAATGGCTATGCGCACTTCGGTGAGGCGCGCCTGCCACTCCGGGGTGCGCGGCAGGAAGGCGTTCAGCGCCACGTAGTCGCCCGCCTTCCCCTGCGCCAGGAAGGCATCCACGATTTCACCCAGGGAACCCGCCCTGGCAGGGATTTCGCCGTACACGGCAGCGGATTCGTTTTCCCAGACGGGCGCGCCCTCGTCGAACGCGCCCCGCTGCCGGTAAGCGGCGATGGCATTTTTGGCGCGCGTTTTGGCGTCCTGCACATCGGGCTGGTCAAAGGCATTCACGCCCAGGATGGCGCAGGCCACGGCGGTGGCGACCTCCCAGCGGTAGAACTCGGCGCCCAGGTGATAGGCATCCGGGAAATCCAGCACGAGAGTAGGGTGTCCAGCGGCGCGCAGGGCATCCAGGGCAACGTCGTGCGAGCCGTCGCGGCGCAGATAGACGAAGAGGCGGTCTTCGCCGTAGAGGGCGGGGTCGGCGGGGGGTTCACCATCCACCGGCACGATGCCGAGGCCGCGCTTGCCGCTGCTTTCGGCGATGAGTTGTTCCAGCCAGGCGCCAAAGGCGCGCAGGGAGTCGTCCGCAAAGACGGTCAATTTGTCACGGCCGCGCAGGGCGGCCTGCCCCAGCACGGCCCCCAGCACCAGGCCGGGATTGCGTCCGGCAGGGACTTCGGGGAGGCATTGCGCCCGCATCCGGGCAGCGCGGTCCAGCAGAGCGGCGGGGTCGGCCCCCATCAGGGCAGCCGGGGTCAGGCCGAAGGCGGTCAGGGCGGAGTAGCGCCCGCCCACATTGGAGTCGGCCAGGATGACGGCGCGGAATCCCCGCTCCCGCCCGAGGGCCTCCAGGTGCGAACCGGGGTCGGTGATGGCCACGAAACGGCTGCCATCCCCGCCGGTCAGTTCCCAGAAGTAGTCGAGGAAAGCCAGCGGCTCGGCGGTAGTTCCCGATTTGCTGGCAACGATGTAGAGGCTCTCGTTCGGCGGGAAAGCGCGAGCGGCGGCGCGCACCTGGTCGGGGTGGGTGGAATCGAGGATGGCGAAGGAGAGACCCCCACCCCCGGCCCCTCCCCCGAGGGGGGAGGGGAGAAGGATAGAGGCAATCACTTCAGGGGCCAGGGAGGAGCCGCCCATGCCGAGGAGAAGGATGCGGCGGATGCCGTCTTTCCGGATGGATTGGCGCAGGGCGGCGAGAGATTCTAAAAGGGGACGGCTCTTTTGGGGGGCATCCAGCCAGCCGAGGCGGATGCGGATTTCGGCGGCGCCCTGGCGCTCATCCGTCCACAGGGAGGGGTCGTGCTTCCAAAGGCGGGAGGGGAGGGCAATCTCTTCAAGGGCCGCCACTCTGCGGGCAACGGAAGCAGCCAGGGGGCCGAGTTGGTTCCGGGCGGCTTGCCGCCGTTCTTCAATCGTTTTCATCATCTCCCGGAAGGCTTTGGCAAAGGCGGCGACGCCTTCTTCTTCCAGTTCGCGGGTGAGTTCTGCCAGGGAGATGCCCAGGGAGTCGAGAGCGGCCAGGTGACGGCGGGCTTCGTCAAGGTCGGCCTCCAGGGTGGGAGCGGCCTTGCCGTGGTCTTTGAAGGCCGCCAGGGTCTTGGGCGGAACGGTGTTGACGGTGTGCGGGCCGATGAGAGAATCCACGTAGATGGTGTCGGGGTAGGCAGGGTTCTTGGTGCTGGTGGAAGCCCACAAAGGCCGCTGGGGACGCGCCCCAAGCGCCTCCAAGCGGCGGAAGCGCTCACTGCTGAAGACGCGCTTGAAGCGGGCGTAGGCTTCTTTGGCGTTGGCTATGGCGATTTTTCCGAGAAGAGCGCGGGCAATTTCGGCCTGAGGGCCGCCCGCAGCGATGATTTCTTCCAAACGGGCGTCGGCTTTGGTATCCAGGCGGGAGACGAAGAAGGAGGCTACGGAGGCGATGGATTGGATGGTTTTGCCCTCACCCCTGGCCCCTCCCCCAAAGGGAGAGGGGGATGCCCCCACCCCCGGCCCCTCCCCCGAGAGGGGAGGGGTGATTTTAAGGAGGGATTCGAGGCCGGTGAGGTAGGCGTCTATGACGGCTTCGTAGCGTTCGACGGAGAAGATGAGGGTGACGTTGACGTTGATGCCCTCCGCAATGGCGTCGCGGATGGCGGGCAGGCCGGCTTCGGTGGCAGGGATTTTTATCATCAGGTTGGGACGGTCCACCAGTTGCCACAAACGGCGGGCGTCGGCCAGCGTCCCGGCGGTATCGTAGGCCAGGTCGGGGCTGACTTCCAAACTGACGTAGCCGTCGGCCCCCTCCGTTTCGTCGTAAAGGGGACGCAGGAGGTCGGCGGCGGCACGGATGTCTTCCACGGCCAGGCGCTCGAAGATGCGGGCGGCGTCGTATCCGGCCCAGGCCATGGGGACGAGGGCAGGGTCGTAATCGCGGGAGTTGGCAATCGCTTTGTGGAAGATGCTGGGGTTGGAGGTCAGGCCGCGGATGTCGCCGCGCTGTATCATGGCAGCCAATTCGCCGTTTTCCAGCAGGCGGCGCTGGATGTTGTCGTACCAGATGGATTGTCCGAGGGAGGTAAGGGTGGCAATAGGGTTCATGAGGTAGTCGCCTGGTCAAGTAGTCGGATAGTCGGGTAGTCGGGTGGTCAGGTGGTCAGGTGGTCGGGTAGTCGCCTGGTCACCCGGTCGGGTGGTTGGGGAGTCTGGAGCGGAGGCTGGCGCAATACGTCAGACGGGATGCCGGAGGACAATCTTACGACCGGTTCCCGCCCCTGACCCACACGAGGTCATCTGCAAACCTGCTCCTTTTCACACTTCCCACTTGCGAACTTTCATTTCCCCGCATCGGGAGGCAGGTAGAGTTCCACCCCGCAATAGGGGCACTTGACTACGCCTTTGCCGACGAACTCCCGGACGCCGCCGCAGTTGGGACAGGTGGTACTGCCCACTTTGGAGGCTTCCGCCGAGTAGAAGGTCATGTCGTCCCAGTTGATGTAGCCGGTAAAAAGGCCCTGATTGACCAAATCGTAGATAGCGGTCTTGACTTCGGCCTGGGTCATGCCCATCTCGGCCATGATGCGGTCAATGGGGACGCGCCCCTGGGCTTCAATCATCCCCAGGATGCGCTCGCGCTTTTGGGCGGCCTGCAACTGCACCGCCTCCTGTTTGCCGCTGACCATCAGGTAAGCGCCCACGCCCCCCAGAATGAGGAGCGGCATCAACCCGCACAGGCCGACGCCCAGGACGGCGCCGGTCAACTCCACTTTGCCGGTGGCGTAGCCCGCGCCGAGAAACAGGAGGGCCAATACGAAGATGGCGATACCGGCAACCAGAAAGATGACTCCACTGAGATTTCCTTTGTTCATGGGACACGCTCCCCGAATGTGCAATGGTTGGATGGCTGTACGAATGGAATTGTACCGCAATCGGGGAGAGTCGTTATCAAGTTTGTTCTTCGCACCGTGGGGAGCACTAGAGATGTATTGGAGGGCAACACGCCACCCTGCCGCTCTGCGTGCCTTCCGCGTTGACCCATCTTTCAGGTTTTGGAGTAAAATATCCGGCATGGTTCAAAATTAAGGGGACACCTTCCCCGGCATCATTCTGCGGATAGCAACGCAGGGGTGCGAAGACGCCAAGAACAACAGGCTCTACACAGATTTATGGGGTAAAGGGAGATTTCGACGAGAGCCGCCCCGGATGAACATCCCCCCGGGAAAATCTCCCTGCCCCTCTTACCCCGCAATTCCGCGTTGCCCCTATCAAATCTCCGCACTTACATCCCACAATCCCACAAGGAGGTGACCGAATGAAACACAAACTTTTATCAATGCTCGCATCAATGCTCGCATCAATGCTGGCAGCCCTGGTACTCCTGGCGCTGACGGCGACGACGGTCAGTGCAATGGCCTATCACACCATTGCTGTAGACGGCAACACAAGCGAATGGGCCACCGACGAACTGATGGAAACCGACAACGGTGGCGACTTCTACCTCACCTGGGACGAAAACAATCTCTACATCGGTCTGGGCAATGTCAACGTGGACGACGACGGCGTCTTTTTCGTCTACCTGGACACCGCCGTCGGCGGCAGCACCACGAGTATGAACTGGAACGGCACCCACACCCTGCCCTTCGCCGCCGACTATGGCGTGGCCGTTGACTCGGATGGGAACATCGGCTGGCTTTCCTGGAACAGCGGAACCAGCAGTTGGGATTGGTCCACCTGGCCCGGCAGCAAGTATGTCGGCTGGAGCGGCAACCCCACCACCGAGTTGAGCGTCCCCTGGAGCAGTATGGGTTCGCCCACGGGCAACCTGTACGTCATGGCCTTTTTCCAGAACCAGACCGACAACGGCGTCACCGCCTCCTGGCCCACGCCCAACCCGGCCGGCAATTCCGGCAGCGAGACCTTTACCCACGCCTACCACTTTCCCTCGCTGGTGGAGGGCATCTCGCTGGACGCTTCGGTGCTGGCCGATCACGTCGTCATCAACGAGTTCAAGGCCAAGGACACGGAACACGTTGAACTGTACAACCCCACCGGGAGCGATGTGGACCTGACCGGCTGGTACCTGAGCGATGGGGAAGGCACCGAGAACCTGAGTGGCTCGCTCGCCGCCGGCGCGTACCTGGACGTCGCCACCACGCTTGGTCTCAGCAATGCAGGCGACGAGATTATGCTCTACGATGCCGGCGATGTGCTGGTGGACGAGGTAGCCTACGGCTTTAACGGCGCGGCCCCCATCGAGGTCGCCGACACTGAAGGGCTGGGCAATTACTCCATCCAGCGCGTACCCAACGGCACCGACACCGACGACGACGCCCGCGATTTCAACATGAGCCGCATCGACGGGGGCACGACCTTTGGCGGCCCTAACAACGCCGCGGCGGTTCTTTTGGGCAACTCGGTGGTCATCAACGAGGTCAACGCCTATTTGGACGCCGACGATGAAGTTGACTTCGACTACTATGAGCTGTACAACCCCCTCACCGCCACCGTGGTGATGACCGGCTGGTACGTCACCGATGGCGGCGATGGCTTGCAAGTGTTCACCGACACCATCCCGGCCGGCGGCTGGATCGTCTATTCGGGTACTCTGGCCATCGGCTACAACGACGGACTCTACCTCTGGACCGACGAGGGCATCCGAGTGGATCAGATCACATCCGACGCGCCGGGCAACGAGAGCGGCTCCATTCAGCGCGTCTGCGACGGGCAAGGCCCCAACGATGGCTACAACTGGAGCACATCTGGTGGATGGAGCACTCTCTTTGAGTTGCCGACCACCTACGGCACGACCAACACCCCCGGCCCTGTGGATATGACCGTGACGAAGTCCGGCCCGGCATCAGCTTCGCTCGGCGACACCATCACTTACACCGTGACCTTCTCGTCGCTCAACCCGGCACCGGCCACCACCTATACCCTGACCGATACCCTGCCCGCGGAAGTGGACTATATCTCCACCGACCCGCCGGGCACCTACGACCCGGTGGCCCACGCGGTCTCCTGGTCTGGCACGCTGGACTGCGGTTTCCCCTCGGGTGTGGTGACCGTCACCGCTCAGATAACGACTTCGGTTTTGCCCGGCACGGTCATCACCAACGAAGTGACCATTGACGCCGGCGGCGACATCTCGCCCACCAATAACACCGCCGTTCTGACCACCACCATCACCGGCATGGACCTCTCGGTGACCAAGACCGGCCCCACCGGCCCGGTGTGGCCCGGCGACGACATCACCTACACCGTTGACTTTGATTTCATCGGCACCGACCCGGCCCTGGGCGTGATTCTGACCGACACCTTCCCCGCCGATTTCACCTACACCAACCACGCCATCTCCCCCACGATGAACTGCACGCCCACGTTGACCACGCTGGTTTGCGCCACACCGACCCTCACCCAGTCCGGCTGGCTGGTGGTCACCGGCACGGTGGCGACCTCGCCAACGATGTACGTGCTGACCAATACGGTCGAAATCACGGCCAGCAACGATACGGTCACGGGCAACAACTATGCCGAATATGCTCACGTGCTGGTCATGCCCATCCGCGAGATACAATACGTGCCCGAGCCGGCCAACGACGACGCCTCACCTTACGCCGGTCAGCATGTTTGGGTCGAGGGAGTGGTCATTGCCGCCAGCGATGTTTATCCGACGGCCAACAACCGCTACTTTATCGAAGACCCGGCCGGCGGTCCGTGGAGCGGCCTCTACATCTACAACGGCGGCGATAAACCGGCAGTGCAGGAAGGCGACAGGGTGCTCCTCTACGGGCAGGTGCTGGAATACAACGGCGTCACCCAGTTGAGCATCCGCGACAGCGTGGGCGGCGTCCAGCAGGTCATCAGCAACGGCAACCCACTGCCGGCCCCTGAGGTCCTGACCACCGGCGTCTTTGCTCCCACCGCTGCCGCTACTGCCGAAGCCTACGAAAGCGTGCTCATCGAGTTCCAGGGTGCAACGGTGACGAATGACAACCTGGGCTACGGTGAATGGGCTTTCGATGACGGTTCGGGCGAGGCCCACGCCGACGACTGGAGCCAGTACCTGACCTACACTCCCACCAACGGCGACCTGTACGGCTTTATCCGGGGCATCGGCAACTATAGTTACGGCAATTACAAACTGGTTCCTCGCTACGATGCCGACATAGACCTGGACTACCCCCTTACCTTTGTTTACCACGATGCAGAAGATGTGGTGCAGAACGGCGAGGACCTCTACCTGAGCGGTGACTTTAACGGTTGGAGCACCACTGCCACCTACATGACCGCCAACGCCGATGCCAGCGTCTTTTCCGTCACCGTCATTCTGAGCGATACCGGTACCTACGAGTACAAATACGTCGTCAAGAGCGGTGGGGACCAATGGGACTGGCTCAACACCGACAACCGCGTAGTAACGGTGACCACCACGGCGACAGTGGACGACTATCGTAACGTCACCGTTGGCTACGCCCACCTGATGCAACCGTCAACCATTACCATCAGCCTGGGCAACACAACCGAACCCATCAGCGGCGAAGTCTATATCCAAAATGTGACCAACCCGGCCGGCGAGGGCCGAGGTGTGTGGGCTGAACTTGGCTACGGCACGAGCGCCGACCCCGCCTCGTGGACCTGGACGCCAATGACCTTTACCGGCAATCAGAACGGCAACAACGACATCTACACTGCCACTCTCACCCCTCTGGCTGCCGGCGTTTATTCCTACACCGTGCGCTTTGACGGCAATCACGGCGCGGGCAACCCCAATGCCGCCTGGGAATATGGCGACCTCAAGGGGGTGTGGCCCGGCAACCCGTTTGATGTAGGCCAGACCGGCGTCCTGACCGTTACTAGCATAGTCAACAACCCACCTGTGGCTGACGCCGGTTCAGACCAGACGGTGGCCCCCGGCGCGGTGGTCACTCTGGACGGTTCGGCCAGTAGCGACCCGGACGGCGACCCGCTGACCTACCGCTGGACCCAGACCGGCGGCCCGGCGGTGACGCTGTCCGACGCAACAGTGGTCAGTCCCACCTTTACCGCGCCGAGCAGCCCGGCGGTGCTGACTTTCACCCTGACCGTTACTGACAGTCTGGGGCTGCCCGACCCGACGCCGGATGAAGTGGTAGTCACGGTGGAGGGGTATCATATCTACTTGCCTCTGGTAATGCGCCAGACATCCGCGAGCGCCAAACACATTTCCAAAGGGCCAAGCCTCGCAAGCCTGAAGGCAGCCGAAAATGGGTTGCCTGCCGGAAAAACCGAGCGGTGGGCATCTGAAATGGTGGTCATGCGCCAATGGCATCAAGCGCAATCCGCGCCGTAGGTAAGAGAGCGTTAGCGCCAACGAAGACACAAGCGTTTTCGGTTAAGACTTCCGAGATTTTGACGAGGGCCGCTCCAGCCGAACGTTCCTCCGAAGAAATCTCGGAAGTCTGCCCCTCTTACCCCGCAATTCCACGTTGCCTCAGTTTTTTACGCTTCCACGGTTAACTGCCGTGACCCTTAAAGCAAAAAACGCCTGAAATCAGGCGTTTTTTTCAGGTAGCGGGGGCAGGACTCGAACCTGCGACCTTCGGGTTATGAGCCCGACGAGCTGCCACTGCTCCACCCCGCAACGCTATCTTATTGAGCGGGCGCAATTCTAGCACGCCGCGCCGCTCCCGTCAAGGGGTTTCTTCAAAGAAAAGCGCAAACCAGTATTCCCAGGGAGCATGTTCCTCCGCTGCCTGAGGGGAAACAGGTAAAACCGGCGTAGGAGTAGCGGTTACCCCACCCAGGGGCACAACCAGAACATCACCCGGCCGCACCATACGGTTTTCCTCATACGCATTTTCCAGCACGGCGGCATCCGAGGTGGCATACACAATTTGCGTTTGCAGGGCCGCCTGCGTGCCCTGCATGCCGGCCAGTTGGGTGGCCACCTGTTCGTGTTCGCGGCGCAGACGGTTCAACTCGGCAATGCGGGCGTTGAAGTCGCTGAGCAGCATGACCAATACGGCCAGTCCCACCGCAATCAAGACATACTTGACTTTGCTCTTCATGCTCTGATGATACCGCATCTATCCCACTCTGGCAAACAAAAAAAGCCCTCGGAAGGGGGCTTTTTCTGTGCCGAAGGTGGGAGTCGAACCCACACTCCCGTAATGGGAACTGCGCCCTGAACGCAGCGCGTCTGCCTGTTCCGCCACTTCGGCATGCGCAGGGTATTGTACTCGGAATTTTCGATTTGTCAACCTTCTTCGCAGAAATTCAGGAATTCCAAAGGTGGACAGATTCATCCGCAGATGGCGCAGATGGAGGAAGCAAAAAATCCGTGCAATCGGCGTAATCTGCGGATACATACCACGCGGACAAACAAGGCTGTCACCTGACGGCGGGAATTTCGGGACGAAAAACTGGCGCGGCACTTGCAACGGGGAAAGGGCGGTCAACGTCATCACGGAGGTGTCATCCTTCCGCCATCTTGCACAGATATGAACATGCTATAATTTGGCGTGAAGGGAAATCTGCTATGGCTTCTTTCTTCCAACAAATTTTGACTATCCTCACTACGCAGCCCGGAAACATGGCCTACCATCTGGTTGTGGCTTTTTCGGTTGCCTGGGCTTTGCAAAGCGCGTTGACCTTGTGGCGCACGCGCCCCTCTCCCCCGGCGCGCCGCATGGTGACAGGCTTGAGCGCCCTGCTGGGGTTGCGCCTGTTGCTCTTCGGAGGGGCAATCGTCGCCGCCCAGGGATGGGTGGATTTTCCCATCTTGTTGCCCACCCTGGACAGGCTGGTTACCACCCTGGGGGTGCTGCTTATTGCCTGGTTATGGGCCTATCCCGAGCCGGAGCGAGGCGCGGATGCCGCCGCCGGATTCTTCGGTCTGTTTGTGGGGGTGGTCTTTCTGCTCAACCTGACCTGGGGAGAGCCTGCCGGGGCCTACAACGAAAGCGGCTTCGACCTGGCCTGGGAAATCATGGCCTTGGCGATACTGGTTTTTGGCAGTTTCCTCTTGATTGTACGGCGTCCCAATCAATGGGAAACCGGACTGGCAATGCTGGGGATAAGCATGGCAGGACACCTGGCACACTTTATCACTCCCTTGCCCAACAGCGACTTACCCGGCGCAGTGCGGGCAGCCCAGATGGCCGCATATCCCCTCCTGATTGCCCTTTCCCAACGTTTCCTCCCCGAAATTCCCGCCGCGCCTCGCACAGCATCGCAAATCCGGGAAGGGATAACCGCCGCCTGGGAAGACTGGCTGGGACTACAGCAAAGCAACCTGCCGGATGAAAAACGCTACCGCCTGCTGGCCCGCGCTTTGGCTGGTTTTTTCGAGGCCGACGCGGTAGGGATTCTACTCCCCGCGGGAGAACGGGCCTGGCAAATTGCGTGCAGTTACCAACGGAAAGAGGATGCCTACGGGCCGGAGGGGACGTTCTCCGTGGGAGACATCCCCATCCTGAACAATGCCCTGCGCCGCAAGCGGCCTCTCCGCCTGCCGGCCAGCAGCACATCGATAGACCTGCACACGCTATGGGAACGTTTGAACGTTCCGGAAGGCCACCTGCTCGCTGCCCCCGTGATTTCCCCGGAAGATGCCGTGGAAATGGGGCTGGTGCTCCTTTCTGGCGAGCAAAGTTGGAGCCAGACAGCCCAGACCTCGCTTTTGCGGGCGGGGCAGGCCCTGGGGGAGCAGAAGGTGCAGGAAAGTCGCCTGCAAACGCTGGAAGAAAACCTGCAAACGGTCCGCACAGAACTGGAGGCCGCACAACAAAAACAGCAGGAAGCGGAGGCCGCCCGTCAGCGCCTGGAGGAGGAAATAGCCGCTTTCAAAGCAGCAACCGCCCAACAACAACGGGAGCCACCTGAAGGGAGTCTGGAAGCGCTTCTGGAAGCGCAGGAAACCGCCCAGGAGGTCATCCACAAATTACAGGAAGAAAATCGGGCGCTTCAGGAACAACTGAGCGACCTGAGTAAACAGACATCCGGTAACGGGCAGGTCTCTCAACTGGAAAGAGAACTGCGCACGGCGCTCAGCGAAGTCGCCCGCTTACAGCAACTTCTTTCGGAGGCCGACCGCCGCGCCTTGCTGGCGCAGAAGAGCGAACCGGTGACGGACGAACAACGGCAGGCCCTCACGAACCTGGCGCAAGAGTTGCGGCAGCCCATGTCTTCCATCCTGGGGTACACCGACTTGCTGCTGGGAGAATCCGTCGGCATTTTAGGAGCCTTGCAGCGAAAATTCCTGGAACGGATTCGCGCTTCCATCGAGCGCATGGGGACGCTGATTGAAGATTTGATACAAATCGTGACCGTCGGAAAGCCGCCACAGGCCCTCATCCAGTCTAACGTCCCCCTCAATCGCGTGGTAGATAAAGCCCTGGCAGCGGCCGGGCCTCTAATGCGGGAGAAAAATATCGCCCTCCGCCTGGACCTGCCTCGGGATTTACCCACCCTCACCGCAGACCAGGAATCGTTGCAGCAAGCCCTCTTCCACCTGCTGCAAAATGCCACGCTGGCAACCCCTCCGGAGGGGGAGGTCACCTTCCGCATCCGCCTGGAACATGACACGGAGAACGAGCCGGGCTTTGTCCTCCTGCAAGTTAGCGACCAGGGCGGCGGCATTCACCCCGACGATTTGCCGCGGGTCTTCTCCCGCCTGTATCGCTCGGAGAACACACCCATAGAGGGGCTGGGCGACAACGGCACGGGGTTGACGATTGCCAAAACCCTCATCGAAAACCAGGACGGGCGCGTCTGGGTGGACAGCCAGGAAGGTATCGGGGCCACCTTCAGCGTGCTGCTACCTTTGGCGGGAGAGAAGGAACCGGCCAACACCTGACCAGGACATGTCCAAGCGCTTTTCTCATCTCTCCGGGCCTTTGTTCTCGTTGCTCTCCATCATCCTGGTGCTGGGCGGCGCGTTCACCGCGCTCCACGAGAACCGCGCTGTGCTTTCTCCTTCCGCCAGCCCCACTCCGCCGCTGCTTGTTTTCCCCTCCCCCGTCCTGCTCACGCCGGGCGCGGCCGCTGTCTCCCCGCCAGCCCCTCGTCCCACAGAGACAATTGCACCGCCCGCCTCCTGCCCGCCGCCGGCCGGCTGGGTAGCGGTCACCGTCCAGAGCGGTGAAACGCTGGAGTCTCTGGCGCAGGAGTACGGCGTCAGCGTGCAGGCCATCAAGAACGGCAACTGTCTGCACGGCAAGAGCGTACCGGCGGGCGCGCTGCTCTACGTACCACCCGCGCCGAACGCCTCCCCCACTCCGCCCGCGGCGGCGCAATGCGGACCGCCCCCCGGCTGGATTTTCTATACGGTGCAGCCCGGAGAGAATTTGTTCCGCATCGGCCTGGCTTTCGGGGTGGAAGTGACCACCCTCCAATGGGCAAATTGCCTGGGGAACAGCACCTACATCCGCTCCGGACAGCGGCTTTACGTCCCCAACGTGCCGACCCGCACCCCGCTGCCGGTGACGGCCACCTTTACGGCGGTTCCCGCTCCCACCAAAACGCCTACCTTCACGGCCATCCCGCCAACCTTCACCCCTACCTGGACGCCATCTTTCACCCCCTCGGCCTCCCCATCCCCGGGGACGCCCACCCCAACCATCACGCCGACGCCCTCCGAGACAGCCTCCCCCACGGCGGGGCCCCCTTCGCCCACCCCCACGGCTGGCACGACGCTCCCTCCCAGCGCCACGCCTACGCCAACCAGCACGGCCACCTCAACGCCAATACCGGGAACCGACACGCCCACGCCAACGTCTACCAGCACATGGACACCCACCCCCAGCCCAACGCTCGTCCTCCTGCCGACACCTACGCCCTGAAAAGCGGGTTGGCCTGGCTGACAGGGGCAGTGCTCCTGACAATGCTGGCCTGCAATCTGCCGCTCCTGTTCGTCCCGCTGGCAGGCAAGGCGCCGGCAGCCCGCGTGGTGGCCGCTCACGGCCCGCTGGTCACCGTTCCGCCGGATGCCACCGCCACGGCGACCCCCTTCCGCCCCCAGGCGCTGACGGCTACCCTGCTCCCCACCGCACTGCCCACACCCACCCCTGAGGTGACTCTCTCCCCCGGCAGCGGGAAGGCCTGGGGAGACTACCCCGGCCCCATCGTCTGGCCCGCCGTGGAAATTTCCCCGCCAGCGGGCTTGTTGCCCCAACCGGAGGGGCAAATCAACATCGTTTTGCTCGGTTCCGACCAACGCCCGTACGAAGGGGGCTTTCGCACCGACACCATCATCCTGTTGACGATTGACCCCGCCCGCCAGAGCGTGCATCTCACCTCCTTCCCCCGCGACCTCTACGTGTACATCCCCGGCTGGACGGTGCAGCGCATCAATACGGCGATGGCCTGGGGGGGCTTCGATGCCCTGGCGCAGACCTTTGAGTACAACTTCGGCGTGCGTCCCGACCATTACGTGCGCATCAACCTGTTCACCTTCCAGAACGTGGTGGACAGTTTGGGCGGGATTGACGTGCAGGTGGCTGTTCCGCTCAGTGACCACCGAGACGGGTACGGCATGTACAGCGTCCCTGCCGGGGTGGTGCACATGGACGGAGAAACCGCCCTGTGGTACGTGCGCTCGCGCTACACGACCAGCGATTTCGACCGCACCCGCCGCCAGCAGGAGGTGCTGGAGGCCGTGTTCTACCGCTTGCTGAGTTTGAATGCCATCCAGCGCGCCCCGGAACTGTTTGCCATGTATCAGCAAAATGTGTTCACCGACCTGACCCTGGCCGACATCCAGCCCTTGCTCCCGCTGGCAAAGGCGGTGGGGCAGAGCGGAAACATCCAATCGTATTACATCGGGCCGCAGCAGGTCATTCCTTACACCGTGCCGACCAGCGGGGCGCAGGTGCTCCTTCCCGTGCGGGAGGCCGTGCTGGCAGTAATGCGCCAGGCGCTAAACAGCATCCCGTAACGCGACAGGCGGCGGCCAGAAGAGGCCGCCGCCTGCATAACACGGGGGAACAGGCAACTCAAACGGTGCGCCGCCGGTACAGGCGCAGTCCCACCAGAATCACCGCCAGCCCGAAGAGCAGCCCCAGGGAAAGGGCAAGGGGAAGCCCGCCCTCAGCCCGGAAGGTTTGCAGCGTGATGGCGGTAGGGGCGCTGGCATTAGTGGGGTCGCCCGCCGTCCAAGGGGAGAAAGAACTTTGCGCGTCGTTAGTGTATATGACCTTGTTGTTTATATCATAAGTTGATGTAATTACCGTCCAAGCCGTTCCGTCCCAGCGGTACAACTGGGTAGTATCTGGATGTGCACCCCGGTACTCATCCGGCGCGCCGTTCATTGCACCATCGTTGAATTTAAGGTTAATCCTTGCTGCCAAGCCAGTACAATTTTGGGGAGTAATGGTGTACAAACGCCGCAAACCGCCATCCAGCCGAGTTGCCAACGCATTGCCTCGAGTAGTAACTTTCACGGTGCAGGAACCCCCGCCGGCAGTGGTCACATACAAGCGGGCGTAGTAATCCACAGCGCCGCTGGCATCGTCAAAGAACAATTTTTCACCTGTGGTGTCGGCGGCAACCGTCTGTGCACCGCGCATGGAACCTTCGTAGCGCGGAGAACGGTTAGCCAGGGTATTCTCGAAGACCACACGGGTGGTTTGGGTGACCACGTTGGTGGTATCTACCTCGTTTTCCGGCGGCCAGGCAGCCCAGACGCGGTCGCCGCTGTTGCAGGCATACAGGTAAAAGCCCACCGGGTCGCTGCTGGTCAGTCCCAGGTCGCTTTTCTGAATGTAAAACTCCACCTGATTGGTTCCCATGTTCCCGCCACTGTCGCTAGGCGTCCAGTTAATCCAGGAGGACCCGGTGGCCTGGGCACGCGCCATGTTTCCGGGGTACAGTTGGATGGCATAATCGGGCTTGCCGTCCTCCGCGAAGGTCGCCCCGCAATAATTCGGGGTGGTATTTCCGCTGTTGTCCGCGCCCTCGTCCAGGGGGTCGGTGTCAATCAACACGTTGTACTTGTCGGAGCCTGTATTCCCACCCACCATGCCCACGTAGATGTAGTCTGCGTCCCAGGTAACGTAGAAATCCACCGAATCGGCGCTGCCGAGTTGCTCGCCGTTGGCCTGCCACTCGGTTCCCACGTTGACCGTGCCGTCGGCAGTGATGGTGTGGTTTGTGGTCATGTAGCCGCTCCAGCCGTCGTTAGGCGCGCCTGCGGTGTGGTGAGCATAGTTGGTACTGGATACAACTGTGGTTTCCACAGCCCAGTCGGCGGTATCGCTGCTCCAGCCAGCCAGGGGGTAAACCAGCCCAATGGAATTGCCCTGATTAGAACCGGCATCCATATCGGGATAAGGCAGCGCCAAACTGCCGAAAACGCGCTCGCCCGAGGCGTTGAACAAGGCCAATTCGTCCGCAGCGGTGCCGAAGCCGGTGCCGTCTCCCAGTTCAAACGTCCCGCTGGGCGTGCAGACGACTTTAGTGATAGTGATGAAATCGGTATCGCTCAACGCCGCCTGAGAAACCACCAAAAAGCCCCCCGCCGCGATGCTCGTCCCGGAGGGAATGGTGCAAGTCCCCTCCGTATCACTCAACACCCAGCCGCCCACGTCCACGGAAGCGCTGCCGGGGTTGTAGAGTTCCACCCACTCAGTATCCGGCTCTGCGCCAATCGGGTCGTACATGATTTCACTGATGACCACATCCCCGTACGTGGCGGCATGTGCGGAGAGGACAAAATAGCCTCCCCACAGAATGCCTCCCGCCAGAAACAACACAAACACAAATCGCAAAATACCTGCTTTCATCACACCGCCTCCTTAAATTGACCAGCCATTCATCCCGTCAAGGCGTTACCACAGACAACGCAACTTTATTCTACTCACAAATCGCACCATATTCAAGTACCGAGACGGACAATTTTGTTAGAAACGCGGCGACTGATAGCCAACCTTTCCCCCTCTTGGCGTTCGTAAAACGCATCTATTCCGGGGAGTTTCGGGAACAGACAGATTTCCCAAAACTCCCGGCGAAGTCTTACCCCACCTCAGGAGCGCTCATCACTTCTCGTCAGGATAACGCCCCCAGATGAGGCCTTCCACAAAGCGGCGCGCCCGGCGCATCAGGCCACGCGCCCGATGGAGACGCGGTATCTCCGGCACGCGGCGGGCAGGCCGCTCGGCCAGGGGGCCGCTCCATTGCGCCAGCAACGCGCCCCACGTCAATCCCCCCCCAAAGCCGACGAATACCACGTGGTCGCCGGGGCGCAGGCGGCCCTTCTCGACCGCTTCCACGGCGGCGATGGGGATGGAGGCCGTAGAGGTGTTCCCGTAACGCTCCAGGTTGACCATAAAGCGGTCGGCGGGCAGTTTCAGGCCGCGGGCAGCGGCATCGATAATCCGCTGATTGGCCTGGTGCGGCACAATCAGATTCACATCTTCCAGGGTCAGCCCGGCCTTCTCGACGACCTCGCGGGTGGCCTGCGCCATGACGCGGGTCGCAAAGCGGAAGACCTCCCGCCCGCTCATCTGGATGTAGTGCATCCCCTTGCGGACCGTCTCCGTCGTAGCGGGATAGCGGCTCCCGCCGGCGGGCAACATGAGCAATTTGGCCCCGGAGCCGTCGGAACGCATCACGGCGCTCATCACCCCGCCAGGCTCCTCGCAGGCCTGCAAGACGAAGGCCCCCGCCCCATCCCCGAAGAGGATGCAGGTGTTGCGGTCTTCCCAGTTCACCAGGCGGGAGAGAGTCTCAGCCCCGATGACCACGGCAGTGTCAATCGCCCCGGTGCGAATCTGGGAGGCGGCCATGTTCAGGGCGTAGATGAAGCCGGTGCAGGCGGCGGAAAGGTCGAAAGCGCCGGCTTTGTCTGCCCCGATGTGGTCTTGCACCAGACAGGCGGTGGCGGGGAAAAGATATTCCGGCGAAGAACTCGCCACGATTATCAAATCCACCTGGGAGGGAGAGATGCTGGCTACTTCCAGCGCCTTCAAGGCCGCCTCGCTCGCCAGGGTAGCGGTGCTCTCCTCAGGAGCAGCGATGCGCCGTTCGCGAATGCCGGTGCGGGAACGAATCCACTCGTCGCTGGTCTCCACGATTTGGGCCAGGTCGTCATTGGTCAGGATTTTTTCCGGCACGGCGGCCCCCCAGCCGGTAATGTGTGCGTATCTGGTCATCCAAAAATCTCCTTGCGAAGATGCTTTTCCGGGGAAACAAGGGCGGTCTGCGGGGAGTACAACACTTTTCCCCCGCTCAGGATGCGCCCTGGCGCGCTGCAATCCGCGGTGAGATGAGCGCGTGGAGCGACCGCAGGTGCATCCGGTCGTGCCCGGCCATGAAAATTACCAGTTCCCCCAAGGTGGTGGGGCCAAAAATGCCGTGCCGCACGGGACGTCGAAAATCTTGCGGGGAAAGCGCATCCAGCAAAGCCAGCAAGCCCATGCGAACTTCGATAAAGCGGCGCGCTGCATCGGGGCCGTTTTCGCAGCGGTACTTGCGCGCCTCCACCCAGGAATCCGCGTCCACGGCGGGCAGGAAGGGGTTGTCCTCCCGCAGGGTGGTTTGCAGGCGCGGCAGGTTGACTTCCAAATCGGCGTCGCGCAGGTGGCAGATGGTTTCGACAAGGCTCCAGCCTTCAGCGGGAGAGACGCTCCAGACCTCGGGGGAAAGGCGGCGTGTCCAGGTATCCAGCACGGCGGGGGTAACGCGCAGGGCGGCGAGGGCGGCATCCAGGGTTTCAAAACGCCCCGCGAGAGAAGCAGGGGGACGGGCACCCAGCCAGGAAAGCAGGGAATCGAGGGGGCCGCGGCCATCCACCAAAAGGGGGTTCGTACCGCCTTCGGGGAAGGCGGTCACCCAAAATACGGGCAATCCCGCTTTTTGGGCGGGTCGCACATCCAAATCAAGGTCATTCCCCGCCATCAGGAGGGGGCCTTGCGGCCATCCCAATCTTCCCAGCACTTCGGCGTAGTAGGCGGGGGTGGATTTGGTGAAGTGAAAGGTCTCGAAAGAGGTCACCAGGGCGTAGGGGTATTCTTCCACCGGGAGACCGGCCCAGGCAAGACGCTGCTCCACAGCCGTGCGGGGGAAAAGGGGATTGGTAGCAATCGCGAGACGCCATCCGCGCTCCAGGGCGGCCTCCACCAGGGCGGGAGCAGCCGGGCGGGGACGTGTCACCTGCCGCAGGGCGGGAAAGACTTCCCGGTAAAAGGTTTCGATGTCCGGGCGGAGGGCTTCGGGAGAGAGGCCCAGGGCGGGATAGAAGGCCTCGGCGAAGGTCTCTTCGAGGGTGCGGTCGGGACGGCGGTTTGCCATCATCGCCTCGGTGGCCGCCATGAGGGTCTGGGCAAAGCGCTGCGGAGGGCTGTGCCGCGCCATGTGCCCGGAGAGCGCCTGAAGGTACGCCGGGACGAAGGCATCCATGTCGTTGTCGAGGAGAGTGTCGTCGAGGTCGAGGAGCAGGGTAAAGGTCATGGATGGTCGTCTCCGATGTGGAGAAAGGCTTCGGGGAGGGTATGGCATTCTCCGCAGCCGACCTCCGGCTCGGCTACCGGGCGGCTGGTCTTGCGGCAAAATGCCGTGACGCGCACCTGCCGCTTCCAGGGGGGCAGGAGACTGCGCTGCAATACGGGGCGCAGTTCCATGTAGGTGCAGGCGTTGGCGCGCAGGATGTCGGGGACGGGACAGGCAGCGCACAGGTCGGGCGTCCAGGGGATGTCGTGGGCTTTCAGAAGGCGGCATTCCTCGTGTTCCCGCCCGCGGTAGTAGTCTCCGTAGAAGTATTTGCATTCTCTTCCGTCTGGGGTTTTCATGGAAGGCATTATAGCATTGGTTGGGGCAGGGCGTCAGGTGACAGTCACTTGCGAAGTGACTGTCACCTCGTTTTTTCGGCCAAAATTTCCGTTGACTGCGCCGCCCCCTTGTGGTAAAATCCTGCCCGCTCCGCCCCCATCGTCTAGTGGCCCAGGACGCGGCCCTCTCAAGGCCGAAACACGAGTTCGAACCTCGTTGGGGGCACCACCAAGCCGCGGTCTCCCCGACCTGCGGCTTTTTGCGTTAAATTTCCCGCATTCAGGTATAATTTCAAAAACATCCACCGGAGAAGACCGATATGACCAGCATCCGAGAAGCGATTGCCCGCCTGCTCGCCCCCCCGCCGCCCCCCGCCCCAGGGGTGTACACCACCGCCGCCGAGACGCAGGATGGCCGCCCCTACCGTCTTCACCTGCGCCTGGAGGCCGACGGGAGCGGCCTGCTCATCCTGGACGCCGCCACCGTGCTGTACCTCAACCCCACCGCCGCCGAGTACGCTTACCACTTCGTCCAGGGGCACCACGCCGAAGAGACCGCCGCCGATATGACCCGCCGCTACCACATCTCCCGGCAGCAGGCGCTTGATGACTACACGCAGTTCCAGGAGCGCATTCGCACCCTGCTGGAAACGCCCGACCTGGCCCCCGACCTCTATCTGGAAAGCGCCGAAGCGGAAACGCTCGCCAGCCTGAGCGCCCCTCTGCGCCTGGACTGCGCCCTCACCTACCGCCTGCCGGAGGGGATTCCCGCGGAATACGCCCCCGCCAAACGCGTAGACCGCGAACTCTCCACCGGGGAGTGGGAGACCATTCTCGACAAAAGTTGGCAGGCCGGCATCCCCCACGTCGTCTTCACCGGCGGCGAACCCACCCTGCGGGAGGACTTGCCCGCCCTCATCGCTCGCGGCGAGGCCAACGGACAGGTCACCGGGCTGTGCAGCCTCGGCCTGCGCCTGCGCGACCCGGCCTACCGCCGCGCTCTCCTGCAAACCGGCCTCGACCACCTCCTCTTCCTCCTGCGCCCCGCCGACCCCGCATCCTGGGAGGCGCTGGAAGCCATCCTGCCTGAAGACATCTTTACCACCGTGCACCTGACCCTCACGCCGGAGAACACTCCGCAAGCCGAGGCGACCCTGCGCCGCCTGGCCGAACTTGGCGCCAATGCCCTCTCCCTGAGCGCCGCCGACCCCGCTCTCTATCCCGCGCTCGCCCCCTTGCAAGACCTGAGCGCCGACCTGGGGCTGGAACTCAAATGGGGGCTGCCCGTGCCCTACGGCGAGGCCAATCCCGTCACGCTGGAGGAACGCGCCGCGGGAGATGCGGCCTCCGCCCCGGCCTGCGCCTGCCTATATCTGGAGCCGGACGGCGACGTGCTCCCCGCGCAAGGCGTCAACCGCGTCCTGGGGAACTTCCTGCGCGAAGATTGGGAAACCATCCGGCAGCGCCTCGTCCCCGCCTCCTCCCCCACCCCATGAACCCTTCCGAACCCACCCCGCCTTCCTACCAGCAGCGGCTGCTTACCATCTGGAACAACGCCGACTTGCTGGTTTACACCATCCTGGGGCTGACTCTCCTGCTGACCGCCATCGGCGCCCTGCTGGAAGTGTGGACGGACTTTCTCATCCCCTGGATACAGGGAATGACCCCGCTGGATGCCCTGGAAGTGCTCGACCGCCTTCTGCTGGTCTCCATGCTGGCCGAAATTTTGCAGATGGTCAAAATTTCCCTCACCCAGCGCCGCCTGTTCAGCGAACCCTTCCTGATTGTCGGCCTCATCTCGGTCGTGCGCCGGGTGCTCATCATCACCGCCGAGGGGACGCGTTACATCGGCACCCAGCGCGACGCCCATTTCCTGATGTTGATGCTAGAACTGGTTATTCTGGGCGGGCTGCTGGTAGCCCTGGTCAGCGGCATCTACCGCCTGCGCGAGCAGCGGCTGGAGGAGGCCCGCAGACTGCGCGCCGAGCGCCGCGAACATGCCGACACTCCCTCCCTGGCCGAACTTCTCTCCGGACGCTGATGGACTGGCACGCCCGCTACACGGAACAGGCCGCCTGGACGCGGGAGATACGTTTCCACCTGCTAAAGGAATGCAGCCCTCCGCCGGGCAGCCGCGTTTTGGAGGTCGGCTGCGGAACGGGCGCGGTTCTGGCGGATACCCCGCCAACCGACGGGTTACGCCTCTTTGGGGTGGATGCCGCCCGCCCCGCCCTCCGATTGGCTGCGCGCAACGCCCCGCAAGCAGCCTGCGTCCAGGGGGATGCCCTCCGCCTGCCCTACCCCTCCGGCGCTTTCGACATCGTCTTCTGCCACTTCCTCCTGCTGTGGCTGCCCGACCCCCTGGATGCCCTGCGCGAGATGCGCCGCGTCACCCGTCCCGGCGGGTGCGTCCTGGCTCTGGCCGAGCCGGATTACGGCGGGCGGATTGACTACCCTCCCGCCCTGGCGGAGGCCGCCGACTGGCAGGCGCGTTCCCTGCGGGCACAGGGAGCCGACATCCGGATGGGACGCAAATTGCCTGGTTTGCTGCGGCAGGCCGGGCTGCACATCCGGGGGTGGGGAATTCTAGGGGCACAGCAAGCCGCCCAAAGGGAGTCCGCTGCGGAGGAGACTTCCGAGTGGCAGGTCTTTCGGGAGGACATGCGGCATCTCTCTCACGGGCC
>JANTFR010000002.1 GCA_024763355.1 Anaerolineales bacterium | reverse complement strand
AAAGTTCTGGTACACTTGTTGTCGGAACTGTGTTAGAGATTGGTGTTTGTCCATACCCACATTCTGACACAGTTCCACCTATTTTTCAAAAGTCCAATGGAGAAACGCAAGGGACGATTCCCATGCAGGTAACCTGTTCGGCTCCGGGTGATTGTTACTATACGGCTGCGTCTGAACTTTTGCAGTTCCGTGTAGTGCGCGAACAGGGCAAGTTGCGCCTGACCCTGGGCAGCACCGGCGGAGGCAGTTTTACGATGGTCTGTCCGGAGTCGGATGGCGAAAACTTCACCGTTTCCGCTCCTCTGTCGCTCTTCTGGGGTACCGAAAGCGAACTGACGGTCGCCGTACCGCTGGCGCCGGAGCCTGCCTGTCCTTGAAGTTGTCGCAGAAGGATGTGCCGCGCGTCGGAACAGTCGTCGGTTTCATGGAACTGCTCGTCTTTTCGCCAGGTCCCGGCCTGCGCCGGGGCCTGGTTTTTCGTACAATCCCCAGTTGTCGAAGGCGAGGAGGTGTCAGGTGACAGGCTCTTCGCAAGTGACTGTCACCTGACCTGGCCGTCACCTTTTTTCAGGTAAGATTTCCCCTCCCGGCGGCGTCTTTACGCTTCAGGGAGTTTTTTATTCCCTCTTTCCGCCTATGAAAACCCTCTACGACGTCGCCATCATCGGTTCGGGCATGGGAGGCGCGGCGCTGGCCGCCGTCCTCGCCCGCCAGGGACTTTCCGTCCTCGTCTTCGAAGCCGGACAGCACCCCAAATTTGCCATCGGGGAATCCACCATCCTGGAGACCTCCGAGATGCTGCGCGCCCTGGCGCGCTTCTACGACCTGCCCGAACTGGCCTACTTCAGTTCGGAAAACTACCTGCCTTACGCGGGCACTTCCCACGGGGTCAAACGGCACTTCGGGTTCGTGCGGCACACGCCGGGGGAAGTTCCGCAGCCGGAGGGGGTGCTGCAAGCCGTCATCCCGCGGCAGCCCTACGGGCACGAAGTCCACATCTACCGGCAAGACAGCGACTACTTCCTGAGCGCGGTCGCCATCTCCTACGGGGCGCGCCTCCTGCAAAACACCCCGGTTGCCGATTTCGACATCCGCGCCGACGGGGTGGCTGTCACTACCCGGCAGGGCGAGACCTATCGGGCGCGCTTCCTGGTGGATGCGGGGGGCTTCCGCTCGCTGGTGGCGGCGCGCTTCGGTCTCCGCCGTCACGACCTCCAGACCCACACCCGCGGCATGTTCACCCACATGATTGACGTGCCTAACTTCGACGAGATTGCCGTCCCCCGCACCCAAACGGGTGTGCCCTTCCTTTGGTCGGAGGGAACGCTGCACCACCTCTTCGAGGGCGGCTGGCTATGGGTCATCCCCTTCGACAACCATCGGGATTCCACCAACCCCCTGTGCAGCGTGGGACTGCTGCTCGACCCGCGGCAGTATCCGGAGCAACCCGGCCTCACTCCGGCACAGGAGTTCGCCGCCCTCACCGCCCGCTTCCCGGCCTTGCAATCCCAGTTTCGGGAGGCCAAAGCGGTGCGCCCCTGGACGCGTGCGCCGCGCCTGCAATACGCATCCACCCGCGTCGTCGGGGAACGCTGGACTTTGCTGGGACACGCCGCCGGTTTCATTGACCCGCTCTTCTCCAAAGGCCTGTACGTGGCCCACATGACCGTCATGGTGCTGGCCGACGCCCTGCTGCGCGCCTGTGCCGAGAACGACTTCGCCCCCGAAAACTTCGCCCGCCTGGAGACCATGACCCAGCACTACGTCGCCATGCACGACCGCCTGTGCGCCAACGCCATCAAATCCTGGACGCACCCCGATTTGTGGCGCGTTTACTCCGTGCAATGGCTCCTGGGGGCTTATCTGGAATACCTGCAACTGAGCATCGCCCGGATGCGTTCCCATACCCGGCATGAATATCTCTCCCTGCTGGAGGGAAACCGCCTGGCCGGAGGCGGATTCGCCCCCTTTTTTGCCCTGCAAGAACAGGTGGATACCCTCTTCGAAAATGTGGACGCGGCAGACCCCCTTCAGGTGGGGCGCGTTGTGGAGGAGGCGAATCGTCTCTTCGAGACCTTCCCCTGGCTCCCCGAACCTTTTCGGGCCATCTTGCGCGGCGCAAGCCACCTGCCGCGCAACAAAATCCGTCTCTCGCTTCTCAACCCTCATAAGGGCTTCATGGGAGACGGCGACTACCGCCGACACTTCTTCGGCGGGATGTCCCTGGGGGAGTTGCTGGCCCTCGGCGGGCGCGAGCAGGTACGTTACAGCCGCGCCTTCCTGCGCTGGAAACGCCGGCGCGAGCGTCCGCGGCTGGCGATTTGACTTTTGGAGGTTCAGCGATGTTCGACAACCCCCTGCGGATGTGGAAAGACCGTCTGGGAACTCCCGTGGCGGCGCGTATGGAGCGCGTCTCCCCCAGCTTGGTCACCTGGACGGCGCTCGTCTTTGGCCTGGCCGCCGCCGGACTGGCCGCCCTCGGCTGGTATTGGGGCGCGCTGGCCCTCTGGCTGCTCAACCGCACTTTGGACGGCCTCGACGGCCTGCTGGCGCGCCTCCACGGACGGCAGAGCGACTTCGGCGGCTATCTGGATATCCTCCTGGATTTCGTCGTCTACGCCCTCGTGCCCCTGGGGTTGGCGTGGTCTATCCGGGAACCGGCCTGTTACCTGGCGGCGGCTTTCCTGCTGGCGAGTTTCTACATCAACAGCGCCTCGTGGATGTACCTGGCCGCTCTCCTGGAGAAGCGCTCCGCCCGCTCCCCACAGACGCAGACCAGCGTGGTGATGCCCGCCGGGCTGATTGGCGGCTTCGAGACCGTGGTGGCCTACGCCCTCTTTCTGGTCTTTCCTGCGCAAATCACGCCCTTGTTCTGCGTCTTCGCCGTTTTGGTGCTTTTCACCGCCTTCCAGCGTCTCTTCTGGGCCTGGAAGACGTTTCCCCCCTCTTGAGAGAACCCCTTATGGAATACGCCCCCCCTTTCACCCTCCCCTCCCTGCACAATGGAACCCGCTCCCTGAGCGACCTGCGGCAGGACGGCCATCACGTGGTGCTGGTCTTCCTGCGTCACCTGGGTTGAATACCCTGCCGAGAGCACGTGGCACAGTTGTGCCACTCCCAGGAAGAATTTCGCCGGCGCAAGACTCGCGTGGCGCTGCTCTCTTTCGGAGAGCGCCCCGCCGTTCAGCGCTGGCTCGGCCAAACCTGCGACGCTTTCGACGTGCTCCTCGACCGGGAACGCCGCGTCTATCACGCCTATGGGCTGGAGCGTTCCTTATGGCGTTCGCACAATCCGGCCACGCTGTTGCTTTACCTGCGCCGCAACCTGCAAGGCATCCACGGCGGCGATTCGCACGGCGACGATACCGCCCAACTGGGCGGCGATTTCGTGGTACACACATCCGGTCGGATGCTGCTGGCCTATCGCAGCCACGACCCCACCGACCGCCCTCCTGTGGAGACCCTCCTGGACGCCCTCAGGTGACAGTCAGGTGACAGTCACTTCGCAAGTGACTGTCACCTGGATGGCGCGCCCGATTTTGGTACAATCTCCCAAAAACCACAGGGAAAGGTGCCACGATGACGAAAGCCCTCTTCAACCGGGAGCGCGGCGGCGCGTTCCAAAGTCTGGACGAAGTTTTCGACGCCCTCTACGCCATGACCGACGACCCGCTGGCCGAGGCCGGGACGAAGGTGGTCATCAGCCGCGGCAATCCGCAGGCCCAAATCCTGCTCGTGGGCGAGGCCCCCGGCCCGCAGGAGAACATCCAGGGTAAGCCCTTTGTGGGACGTGCCGGGCAACTGCTGGACAAAATCCTGCGCGCCGTGGATTTCGACCCCGAAACGGACGTTTTCATCACCAATTCGGTCTTCCGCATGCCGCCGGGGGAGAACGGCAAAACTTTCCGCGCCCCCACCAACGAAGAAATCGCCTACTACCGCCCCTACGTCTTCGCCATCATGCGCCTGATGAACCCCTGGATTGTGCTCCTGACCGGCAACGTGGCCTGCCAGTCGGTGCTGGGCAAACGGGGCATCACCCGCCTGCGGGGGCAATGGCACACCGTGGAAGGGCATCTGGTGATGCCCATTTTCCATCCATCCTATCTGCTGCGTAATCCGGCGCGCACGCCCGGCTCCCCCAAAGCGTTGATGTGGGATGACATCCGCGAGGTGCGCCGCAAATACGACGAACTGAAGGCGCAGCGCGCCGCCTGAGTCTCAGGCCGCCACGGGGAAAAGATGCTCCGGCGGCAGGTGGACGTAGACCTGCGCTCCGGCGGGCAGCGGATCTTCACTGCCGGGCAGTTGCGCTCGTACCGTTTTCTCCCCCACGCCGACCTGCACTTCCAGATACGCGCCGCGGTAGAGGCAGGCGCGCACAACGCCGGGCAGGGCGCTCTCTCCGGGGGCGGTGCGCAGGCGGATGTGTTCCGGGCGGATGGCGTACACCCGCGGGCCGCGCACCGCCTCATCGGGAATCCGCACCCGCCCAAAGGGGGTGCGCAGCCACCCTTCGGCGGCCTCCCCCTCCCAAAAAGCGGTCACCCCCACAAATCTGGCCGTCTCTACACAAGGCGGCCGCTGAAAGAGTTCCTTCGGAGATGCGCAGGCCGCCACGCGTCCCTTCAACAAAAGCGCCATGCGGTCGGACATCGCCATCGCCTCGTCCAGGTCGTGCGTTACCAGGATGGTGGTGATGCCCATCCGCCGCTGGACATCGCGGATAGCGACCTGTAACTCGCGGCGCACCGCCGTATCCAGACTGCTGAGGGGTTCATCCAGCAGGAGGAGGCGCGGCTGGACGACCAACGCCCGCGCCAGCGCGACGCGCTGCTGTTCGCCGCCCGATAAACTGGCCGGGCGGCGTTTTTCCGTCCCCGGCAGGCCGATGAGTTCCAGCATCCGCCGCACCTCGGCGCGGATGTGCGCTTTGGGCAGGCGGCGCGCCCGCAGCCCGAAGGCGATGTTCTCCCCCACGCTCAGGAAGGGGAACAGATAGGCTTTCTGGAACATGAGCACCGCGCTGCGGCGCTGAGGGGGCAGGCCCAGCAGACTGCTCCCGTCTAGGCGGATGTCGCCGCCGTCAGGGGTTTCCAGGCCGGCAATCATCTTCAGGATGGTGGATTTTCCGCTGCCGGAAGGCCCCAGGAGAGCGGTAATCTGTCTGTCAGGGGCCTCGAGGTCGAGGGAGTCAATCACGCGGCGTCCGGCGTAGATTTTGGTGAGGGCGTGCAGGGTGAGAGTTGGCATGGTCAAAATTGTTCCTGGATGGCTGCGCCCTGGTCATCCAGCCAGCGGGCGGTGAGGGCGATGACCAGCACGGGTGGGGCGACGAAAATCAGGGAGAGGGCGGCGATGGTGGCGGGGTTGCCCCCGGAAACGGTGGAAAAGAGCAGCAGGGGCAGGGTGATGACCTGTCCGCTGCCAATCAGCAGGGTGAGCAGATACTGGCTCCATGAAATCAGGAAGGCGAACAGCCCGGCCACCAGCACGCCGGGTAGCACCAGCGGCAGAGTGACGCGCCAGAAAAGGCGTGCTTCTCCCAGCCCCAGGGTGCGCGCCTGATGTTCGAAGTTGGGGTCGTAGCGGCGGAAGACACCCGCCAGGGTGAAGATGACGTAGGGCAGGGCGGGGCCCAGATGTGCCAGCACCACTCCGAGCAGCGTCCCCGCCAGATTGAGCCGCAGGAAGAGCACGTTCAGCCCCATCCCGATGGCGAGAGGCGGGAGGACGGTGGGCAAGAAGAACAGGAACCAGACCACCTCGCGCCCGCGGAAGGTGCGCGTCCCCAAGGCGCGGGCGGCGGGGAAGCCCAGGACCAGCGAAAGCAGGCTGACCGCTCCGCCCAGGAGGAGGCTTTGGCCCAGGGCGCTGCGCAAACGGGGGTTATGCAGCAGACGCAAGAAGGCGCTCGCGTCCCAGGCGCGCGGGAAGGGGGCGGGGAAAAACCAACGCTGCGAGAAGGCGTACAGGGCAAACAACCCCAGGGGGGCAAGCAGGAGGGCGTAAATTCCCAGGCGCAGGAAGCGTTTCATGAGCGCGCCCCCCTCTCGTCGGCCTCGTCCCCGTTGAAGCGCTGCGCGCCGAGAGCGGCCAGGAGCACCACCAGCGCCAACACCACGCCGACGGCCATCCCCTCCGTGCGGCGGTGCAAATCGGAATCCAGGAAGTACTCCAGCCCCAGGGCGGCCAGGACGCGGGGGTAGCGCACGCCCAGCAGGGCGGGGACTTCGTAAGCCCCGAAATCGTAGGCGAAGACCAGCAGCGCGCCGGAGACCAGCGCCGGGCGCACCTGCGGCCAGACCACCCAGCGCAGACGTTGAAAGCGCGATGCACCCAGGTTTTGGGCTACCAACTGGTATCCCTCGGCCTGGGAGCGCAGCACCGCCAGCACCACCAGGGTCAGGAAAGGGGTTTCCTTGCTGACGTAGTGCAGGATGATTCCCAGCCCCCAGCGGTCGCGCACCAGGACGGGGAATTGCGCCGGCGCGTCAATCCAGCCCAGGGCGGCGGCCCAGCGCGCCAGCAGCCCGCTTTGGGAGAGGGCCAGCAGCAGACCCACCGCCCACACCAGATGGGGAAAAGCCAGATTCCAGTGCAGGATGAAGGTATCCCCGGCGGCCTTGCGGCGGCTGAGGGCCAGCCCCAGGCTCAGCGCCGCGGCGGAGGCGAGCAGCGTGGAAGCCGCGCTGACCCACAGCGAGAATCCCAGCGCCACCCAGAACTCCCGCACGGCGAACAGGTTGCGGTAGGCCTGGAAACTGAACTCCCAGCCGCCCGCCAGGGGCAGGTAGCCGAAACTTTGCGCCAACCCGTAGAGCGCGCCGGAAAGCGTCAATGCCCCGGTGACCAGAAGCGCCGGGGCAAGGCTGAGGAACAGGGCGTGTTTGCGGAGCATGGTGTGGATACCCCCCACCCAATCATCCCCCCATTGGGGGAAGGGCAGGGGGGAGCGGCTATTTTCCAATCAACACGTTGTCGCGCCAGCCCTCCTCCACCAGCGCCTGATAGGGCGCGGCGGCGTCGCCGACCAGCGATTTCGCCAGGTCTTCGGCGGGAGTGGCGGCGTCGCCCAGTTTTTGCAGGGCGGCCTCCAGAATTTGCTTTTGCGCCGGGTCGCTGACGCGGGTCACGTCAATGCCAAAGCCGAGGCCGAAGCCGTTTTCAGGCAGCACCTGAGCGGCCTGCATCTCCGGCTCCAGAATCAGGTTTGCCAGCACCAGCGCGGCGGCTTTGTGGGGCGCGTTGGCGGGGATGGCGACGTAGTTGAAATCCCCAATCATGTAGTTGTCGAAAACGAAGGCGCGCGCCGTTTCGGGAACCAGCCCTTGCTCGATGAGCGTCCCCGCCCCTGCGATGGCCTGCGTGATGGAGAAATCCACCTCGCCGTTGGCAAAGAGACTGTGCAGTTCGTTCACGTCTTTGGGGTAGGTCTCCCCCTGACGCCACAGGCAGGGTTTGAGTTCGTTGAGATAGGCCCACAGGTTGGGAGACCACTTGTCCCACAGGGCCTGGTCGAAAGCACCCCACTGGGAGGCCCCGCCGCTGATTTCGAAGAGCGCGCCCTTGACGAAGCGCGTCCCCTGGAAAGCGCCGGGGCCGGGGGCGATGTAGGTGAAACGTCCGGGGTGGGCGCAGGCCCAGGTTTTGAGTTCGGCGTAGGAGCGCGGCAGTTCATCGGCGCTCATGCGGGCCGAATCGTAGATGAATTGGAATTGCGCCGACGACCAAGGGCTTTCCATGTTGTCCACCGGTTCGCCGAAATCGCGGTTGAGGGCCGGATTGTCCCAATTGACCAGCGCGCTGTTGGGGAGGCGCTGCGCCCAATCGGTGTAGAGCATTCCGGCCTGCTTGAGGGTATAGAAGTTCTCGCCGTTAATCCAGATGAGGTCTACCGTGCCGGGGTCTTTCCCGGCTTCTTTTTCGCTCAGGACCTGGTTGACGACATCCACCGCATCGGCCACGGGGACGCGGTTGAGGGTGATGCCGTAGCGTTCTTGCAACGCCTTGCCGTAAAAATTATCCACGAAGGCGTTGATGCTCTCCGAGCCGCCCCACATGTACCAGTTGACGGTCTGGCCTTTGGCGGCTTCCAGAACGCTGTCCCAGTCGTCGAGGTCGAAGGTGGTGGAGGCGGCGGGTTGCGCCCCTCCTGAGGTGCAGGCCGCCAGCACGAGGGCCAGCAGGGTAAAGAGGAATAGCATTCGTTTCATCGGTTCTCCTTTGGGGTTTGTCAGTCTTTCCACACAAAGACACGGAGCACACAGAGTTTTTACAATACGGTTCCCGTGTCTCTGTGTGGGCAAAGCAGGTGCCTTACGGACGGGCAAAGCGGTAGCGCAGGTACGCGCCTGCTTCGCGGGGCAGGTTGGTGAGGGTCTCCTGCATGAAGAAATCGGCCACTTTCAAAATCCCGCTGGAAAACGTGGGGTACGGATACACCAGCCGGTAGATTTTGTAGAGCGAAATGCCGCGTGCTATCGCCAGGGTAAAGAAGGAAATCATCTCCGAGGCGTGCGGCCCGACGATGGTGGCGTGGATGATGCGCCCTGTCAGGCGCACGGCGTCCACGATGATGAAGCCGTTTTCGACCTCATCGGTGTAGCCGCGGTCGGTGTGGGTCTTGAAATCCACGCGGATACGGCGCACGGCCTGGGGATGGCAGTTCTGCTCGTTCGCGGGCGTGCCTACGGCGGCGATTTCGGGGTCGCTGAAGGTGGCGTTGGGGTAAAGCGGCTCGCGGCGCGAAACCGGCATCCACGGGAAGGCGATGTACTGTACCACCCGCCGCCCCTGGGCGTTGGCGGAATGGGTGAAGGCCGACGTGGGCGTCACGTCCCCGATGGCAAAGACCCCCTTGACGGAGGTCTGCCCGTAGTGGTTGACGGCGATGCCGCTGCGAGAGTCGTAGCGCACTCCGGCGGCCTCCAGGTTGAGACGCTCCAGGTTACGCATCCGCCCGATGGCAATCAGTACCTTGTCCACCTCCGGCAAGGGGATGATTTTCTCGCCCCGGCGGATGGACAGCGTGCGCGTGGCTTCATCGTAGGAATCGGCGGTCGCGCCGTAAAAAGTGGCGATGCCGCGCCGCTCCAGTTCGTTTTGGATGGCTGCGGAGGCCTCCGGGATGGCGCGCGGGATGGGACGTTCGTCCAGGGCGATGATGCTGACCCGCACCCCCAGTTTGTGGAAGGCGAAGGCCATTTCCAGGGCGATGATGCCCGCCCCGACGATGGCGAGATGCTTCGGCGCGTCCCGCAAATCGAAAAGCGACTCGTTGGTCAGGGCGCGCTCCGCAGGCAGACCGGGGATTTTCAGGGGACGCGGCCGCGCCCCGGTGGCAATCACGATATTTTTGCCCGTGAAGGTGCGCTTCTCCCCGTCGGCCTGCTGCACCTCCAGGGTGTGCGGCCCCTGAAAGGCGGCCCAGCCCTCGATGAAGGTCACGTTTTCCATGTGGCGCACTTCCTCGGTTTCCTTGTCGCGCAGGGCATCGCGCTTGCGGATGACTGTACGCAGCACTTCGTCGGGGTCGTCGCCGGGGCGGAACTCCCGCGCCAGGTGGATGAGGGTCTTGGAGGGCACGCAGCCCACGTTGGTGCAGTCGCCGCCCACATGAGCGCCCTCGATGAGGGCCACGGAGTAGCCAAGAGTCGCCATTCCGACCGCGACGGTCATCCCGCCGGAGCCTGCGCCGATGACGATGGTATGGAAAGATTCAGAGTTCATGGAAGTCCTTTTGGGTGGGACGGTGGACGGCAGGGACTACGGTCTATCGCCCCCGTCTACGGTCTCCCGTTGCTTGAAGAGCCGCGAGAGGGCGATGCTGAGCAGGAAGACGGCAAGCGAGAAGCCCAGGGTGACGGGGTTGAGTTTGGGCAGAGCCCCGTCGAAAGTCTCGATGGAAGCGCCGAAGCCCACGAAGGCCATCGTACCGGGGATGGAACCCAGCGCGGTCGCCAGAATGAACGGCCAGTAGTGGATTTTGAGGAAACCGGCCAGGTAACTGACCGCGTCGTAAGGCAGAAAGATGAAGCGCATCACCATCACGGTTTCGAAACTGTTGGCGCGCATCCGGCGGGCGTAGCGCTGAATCAGGCCATCGGTGCCGTCGTCTTGCAGCAGGCCCTGCCCGAAGAAGCGTCCCACGAAGTAGGCGATAGTGGAAGAAATGTTGCTGGCGAGGACGGTGTAGAGCACCCCCAATACCGGCCCGAAGACGAAGCCGCCCGCCAGGGTCAGCACCGTGGAGGGGAACAAAATCAGCGGACGGGCGGCGTAGAGTACGACGTACACCAGCGGCCCCCACAGGCCGGAGGTCATAAAATCCAGCAAACGCTGGACGACCTGCAAAGGAGTCAGGTCGTTGGACGTGGCATACCACTGATAGGCGGCAATCAGCCCCAGCCAAAAGGCCAGGGCAATCCATTTGTGGGCGTGTTTGCGGAGGGCGAGAAAGGGAGCGGCGGTTTCGTGAGTGTTCATCGGGGTATAGAGTCTCCCGAAGCGGGATTCCTTACCCCTTTCCCGGATGCTTTCTCACGGCCCGCAGGCGTACAACTGCATCCCCCCGTCCGGACCGCTCCGCCCGATGGGGACGCCCTCCACCGGTTGGCAGGATGCCTCCAGCCAGGCGGCAATCTCCGGCTGCCCCCTGCGCTGCCCGCCGTAGAGCACGTAGCGCAATTCCCCGCGGGCGACCATCGCCTGCAAGTCGGCGGCGGTGACGACCTCATCCTGCCCGCCGAAACCGCCCATGTAGAGCACCGGCCTGCCGGTAGCGAGCACCAGCGCCGCTCCCTCCTGGGAGGAGGGCGTCGCCGCGAGGTAGGGCACCCCCTGGGTGTGGCTTTGCAGGAAATCCACCAGGGGGGCGGTATAACTGTCGGACGCGGGAGCCTTCCGAAGGGAGTCCGGCTCGGCTTCCCCCAGGTAGGCGGTGGGCAGGTGTCTGTCGGGCGTCGTCGTGACCGTCTTCACGCTCCACCAGGCGGGGAGGGCCAGCAGGGCGGCCAGGGTCAGGGCGCACATCCGGGCGCGGCTGCGCCGCAGCGCTATCCCCATCCCCAGCAGCGCCCAGGGCAGGAGCATCCAGGCCGGGTTCAGGCCGTACTGGGAGACGGCGAAGGTCTGGAAGGCCAGCGTGAGGGCGCTCAGGCCGAACAGGACGCGGCGGGAGAGGCGGACGAAGGCCGTCCCGACCAGCGCACCCAGCGGCGGGGCGAGCATGATGGTGTAGTAGGCGTGGAAGATGCCGGAGACGGCGCTCAGGAAGACCACGCACGTCCACAGCCAGCCTCCCCATAGCAGGAAAGCCTTGCGCCAGGGGGATTCCACGGGCAGGCGGAGCGGCCCCCCGCCGAGAATCAGGAGACTACCCAGGAGAGCGAAGGGAAGCAGCCAGGAGGCCTGCCGGGAAAGGGGCGCGGTGAAGAAGCGCGTCAGCCCCGGCGTGCCGGTTTCTTGACTGAAAGGGACATCTCCCGATGCGGGTGCGCCGGGAGCGGACCTCCCTTGCGGGTTGCCCGCGTTGCCCGGAGCGGGTTGCCCCCGTGAAGGAGTGCAGGCCAGTTCCCCGCCGCCGGCAGCGAGACAGGTCCCTTCGATGTATGCCCCGTTGGGGAGAGAGAACCCGCACTTTGCCCTGCCGGACAAGTCCTCACAGGCCTCCAGCGCCTGTTGCGGGGCCCCTCGCGGCGCACCGCCGTCGGGAGCGGGTTGTCCGGCGCGGGGATTTTCCAGGCGGGAGAGGCCGTTGTGCCCGAACATCAGCCCCAGCACCGTGTTGTCCCCGCTGGAGCCGATGTAAGGCCGCCGGTCGGGGGGAGTGGAGTCCACGATGAAAGCCCACGAAAGGGAGACGCCGAGCAGGAGCACACTGGCCGCGCCCAGATAGAAGACTTTGCGCCCCCAGGTGTGGCGCGCTCCGAAGAAGTAGAGGGCGTAGAATGCCGGGAGGGGCAAAAAGGCCTGCCACATTTTGATGTTGAAGCCCAGGCCGAGCAGGAAGGCTCCCAGCAGCAGGTAGCGGAATCTCCCGCTCTCCGTGGCCTGCACGAAAGCCCAGGCCGCCAGCAGGAGGGTGAAGACCAGCATCCCGTCCATCGTGTTGTTGCGGTTGGTCGCCAGGAAGACGGGGGTGAGGGTCATCACCAGGGCGGCAATCAGCCCGGCGGCCTCGCCGGCGTAACGCTTTACCAGGGCGTAGAGCAGTGGGACGCTCAGCACGCCCGCCAGGATGTTGGGCAGCGAGACGACCACGCCGCTGACTCCGAAGACCCAGGCGAAAGCGGCCTCAATCCACAGTCCCAGGGGCGGCTTGTCCACGGTGACCGAAGCGCCCGGTTCGGCGGCCACGAAGAAGAAATTGTGCCACGATTGCAGCATGGACTGCACCGCGGCGGTGTAGTACTCGTTGGCGTTGCCGATGGTTTTCAGGTTGACCAGGTGCAATCCCAGGGAAAGCAGCATCAAGGCAATCACCGGCAGGGCGCGCTTACGCGCTCCTTGCCAGAAGTTGCGGGAAGAATCGCTCGCGGACATGGTGGAGTTCCTCGGAAGGGTGATTTTGGGAGGGCGAAGCACGCTCAGTATCCCGCGAAATAATTGAGGGCGGATGAAGGAATTGTAACCGGCCTGTAAAATCGCGGGCTGCGGGCTCGGTATCCGTAGATTGCTTCAGTCACCCGGCTGAACGGCGGGATGGAGCAGAGCCGACCGGATATTTTTGGTGCTCCTGTTCTTCGCGGGACTTGACAGACAAACCGGAAGGGGGTATATTTGGTTTGCAACACAAACCAGTTTGAATTAAAGAAAGGATATTGCTATGAACAACCCCATCATCGAGGAAACCCGCAAACAAGTGCGCCGTTACTGGACGGAGGACGGCCTGCCCGACCTGTACATCGGTCTGGGCTTCCTGCTCTACGGGCTGCTCTCCTGGTGGGCGGCGCGGGATGACGCCGCCTGGCTTCCTTTTGCCCAGGCTTTTTTCCTGCCCGCCTGGATTGGGCTGAGCATCCTGCTCCTGCGGCGCTTCAAGGAGCATTTCACCTACCCGCGCACCGGTTATGTGACGTATGCTCGTCCGCCGCGGGGAGAAACCACCCGCCGCGTGTTCATTGCGGCCTTTTTTGCGGTGCTGCTGGCCTTGCTGGTCTTGTGGGCCGCCCTGGGGAATTCCACCCCCGCCAGGGAAAAACTCTTTGCCCTCTTCCTGCCGCTGGTCTTTGCCGCCGTGCTGGTCTTCGTCGCCCGGCAGCAGAGCAGTTGGCGATACGGTTTTTACGCCCTGGCGGCGGCTCTCAGCGGCGTGGCAGCGGCGATGCGTCTGGATGCGCTGTCCCGCACGGGGCGCACCGCCGTGCTTTCCGGCGTGCCCGTCCTGCTGAGCCTCGGGGCGGTCATGCTCCTGGGCGGGCTGTGGACGATGTTCCGTTACCTGCGCCGCCACCCCCGCCCGGAGGGCACGGCATGAGCGCCTTTCCCGACCTGGACCCCCTCATCCACGCCCCGGCGCGCCTCAAAATCGTCTCGGCGCTCTCCCTGCTGGATGAGGCCGACTTTCTCTATCTGCTGCACATCACCGGCCTGACGAAGGGGAATCTCTCCACCCATTTGAGCAAACTGGAAAATGGTGGGTACGTCGCCATCGAGAAGACTTACCGCGGCAAACGCCCCTTGACGCTGATTCGCCTGACCCCAGAGGGCCGCGCCGCTTTCGATGCCTACCGCCGGGAGATGCTGAATTTTCTGGATTCTCCCGCCCGCGAGGGGTAAAATCTGAAGACCTCCGAGGTCTCCAAGACCTCGGAGGTCTTTTTAAGTTGCAACCAGCACCCGGAAGAGAGAGTCGTCGTGGAGAGATGCGAAATCTTGCCCGCGGCGGGTGGAGATTTGGTGTGCGGAGACTTGTCTCCGCTATGGAAAGCGGCATCTCGATGCCGCACTCCATAGGTCGCACTCCATAGCCTAAAAATCGTCGTAGACGTTGACGCGGTCTATCTTGAAGCGTTGCACGCTCGTTACGAAGGCCGGCGGCGCGTTTTGAGCGAACCAGCGTGCCGAACACCAGCGATACGCTTCTGCGTTTTTTGCCAGCCCATGTTTGACCGGGTTCTGGTTGACGTAGTTCAGCCGCGCGAGGTAGGAGCGCTGGTAGGTCAGCAAAGTATCCCAATACTGATACCATACTTTCCGCCCAGGCGTGTCGTCCAATTGGTTGAAGGCTTTGGCGGTAGTCATGTGCAGTTTGGCGATAAAACGGCGCAGGGTGGCAGGGTCTTCCGGCGAAGCAGCGACAAAGTGGTAATGGTTGTTCAGGATTGCCCAGGCCTGTAACGCCCAGCCGAATTCTTTTGCGATGGCAAACAGACGTTCCAGAAAGAAATCCTTGCGTTCAGGAGAACGAAGGTGCGGATGTTTATGATAGGTCGCGGCAGTGACGATATAGATTCCCGGCTGGAACAGCCAGTGTTTGGGAGCGTGAGGCCAGTCCATATTTCCTCCTTGCTTTGAAGTGCGGCGACACGTCGCCGCTTTCTAAAGCGACATCTTTATGTCGCACTCCAAAAGCGTTTTCATTGGATGTCTCCCAGCCGTGCTTTGATGGCTGCTCCCATTTCCTGCGCCCGTCGGGGGGCATCGCCCAGGTAGGCGCGGGCATCCATCAGGGAGCGGATTTCTTCGGGGGTCAGGAGCGCCCGAAAAACGGGGTCGGCTTCCACCAGCGCTATCAGGGGGTTGCCGCGACCCTCCCGGAGGTGTTCCCAGGCCTCCAGGGCGTGGAGCCGCAGGCGTTCGTGCATCTCCTGCCGGTCTGCGCCGCGCTTGACGAGGGTCATCAGGAGGCGCTCGGTGGCGGCGAAGGGGGCGTAGGTCTCCAGCGTGCGGCGGACGGCGCTTTCGTCGACGCGGAGTTCCGCAAACAGGCGGCGGGCGACGCGAAGCATCTCCGAGGCGGTCAGGAAGGCCTCCGGCAGGAGGGTGCGGCGGTTGGCGCTGTCGTCCAGCGTGCGCTCCAGAAGGGAATGGGCGGCGTTGTCCCAGGCCAGACGGGGCATCTGCGCCAGGGCGCGCCCCAGGGAATCCAGTTTTTCGGCCTGGATGGGGTTGCGCTTGAAGGGCATGGCCGAGGAGCCGACCTGTTTGGCCGCGAAGGGTTCGCTCCATTCGCCGAGGGGCGGAGATTGGAGAATACGCAGGTCGAAGGCGAATTTGTAGAGCGACCCGCCCAGCCCGGCCAGGGCACTGAGCAGGCGGTACTCCTGTTTGCGAGGGTAAGTTTGGGAGGCGACGGGATAAAAGGGCAGATCGAGAAGTTCGCTCAGGCGAGCCTCGAAGCGGGGCAGGTTCTCCGCGCCCAGCAGTTCGGCGTAGGAGGCGGATGTGCCTACCGCGCCTTTGAAGCCCTTGCCGCGGATTTCGGTGCGCAGGCGGCGCAGGTCGGTGTAGTCGGTGAGGAGGTCCTGGGCGTAGAGCGCCAAGCGGTAGCCCAGGGTGGTGGGTTCGGCGGGCTGGAGGTGGGTGAAGGCCATCACGGGCGTCTCGGCGTGCGCTTCGATGCGGTCGGTGAGGATTTCCAGGAGGTCGCCCAGGTCTTTCAGCACCAGGTCGAGGGCGGCGCGCAGGCGGAGAGCCTCGGCGTTGTCCTCGATGTCCATGGAGGTAGCCCCCAGGTGGATAATGCCGCCCCCCACGGGACATTGCTCAGCGAAGGCGCGGATTTCGGCCATCAGGTCGTGATGGATTTCGGATTCGATTTGCAGGGCGCGCCCTACGTCCACCGCCTCGGCGTGCGCCCGCAGGTCACCCACCTGTGCGGGGGATACCAGTCCGAATTCGGATTGCGCCTGCGCCAAGGCGACCCAGACCTGCCGCCACAGTCGGCGCTTGTGTTCCTCGCTCCACAGGCGGCGCATGGCCTCCGTCCCGTAGCGCCAGGTGAAGGGGGAGAGGTAGGTGGAGTAGTTCATTGGTTGCATCGGTTGCATTGGTTGCATTGGTTCATTAGTTCGTTGGTTGGTGTCTGGGGGCTGTTATCCGTCCCGCACGTCGTCCCCCCCCGCACGTCGCGCCTCGCACTCCGCACGGCCTGCGGTCTGTCGTCCATCGTCCGTCTCCTCCCCTGCACCCCGCACGGCCTGTGGTCTGTCGTCCACCGTCCACCGTCCGTGGTCTGCCGTCCGTCGTCCGTCGTCCCCCTCACGTCCCCCAATCGCGCAGGTAGAGGAAGTCGTAGCCGATGGTGCGGTTGCCGAGTTTGGCAATCGGCGGCAGGATGCGCTTGAAGTGGTTGCGGCGGACGCGCTCCATGACGGCGCGGACGAGGGAGGCGTCGAAACCGGCGGCGACGCAGTCCTCGGGACTGTAACGCTGGTCTACCAGCAGGTAAAGGAGTTGGTCGGCCTGCTCATAGGTGAAACCCAGTTCCTCCTCGTCGGTTTGTCCCACCCACAAGTCGGCGGAGGGCGGTTTGGCGAGGATGGGTTCGGGGACGCCCACGGCCCGCGCCAGTTGGCGCACCTGGGTCTTGTAGAGGTCGCCGATGGGGTTGAGGGCGCAGGCCGAATCGCCGTACAGGGTGCTGTAGCCCAAAAGGAGTTCGGTCTTGTTGCCGGTGCCGACCACCAGGCCGCGGAAGGCTGCCGACTGGTCGTAGAGCACAATCATGCGGGCGCGCGCCATCACGTTGCCCTTGCGGAGGTTGTCCATCTCCGGGAAGCGGGAAAAAAGCGGCTCGACCATCTCGGTGATGTCCACCGTCAGGGATTGCACGCCCAGGGCGTCAATCACCAGTTGGGCGTGTTCTAGCGAATCGGGGGAGGAGGTGCGGTAAGGCATCCGCACGGCCAGGACGTTCTCCGGGCCGAGGGCCTCGGCGGCCAGGAAGCAGGAGAGGGCCGAGTCAATTCCCCCTGAAAGGCCGATGACCGCCTTGCGAAAGTTGACGCGGGTGATTTCGGTACGCAGAAAGCCGGTCAGGATTTTGCGCGCCAGGGCGGGGTTGATGCTCAAGTCAATCATACATTGTCCACGAATTTGCACGAATGTACACGAATTGGTCCACGAATGTCACGAATGTCACGAGTGTACACGAAGGGCGAAAAGCAACGATTGCAAAACCTGTCTTTCACAGGCACGCAGAGCGGCAGGTTACTCTACAGTCGCCGAAGACCTGTCCTGAGCAAGGTCGAAGGGGCGACTTCGCAAATGTTGGTGCAGTTTCAACTGCCGACCTCGCAAATGCGACATTGTCAAATTAGTCGCCGGGTTGGACGAAAATGTGGGTCAACGCGGAATTGTGGGGCAGGAGAGGCAGACTTCCGAGATTTTCCTGGGGTGATGTTCACCCGGAGCGGCTCTCGTCAAAATCTCGGAAGTCTTTACCCCACAAATCTGAAGAGAGCCGAAAATGTTTCCTTTGCGCCGCTGCGCCTTCGCGTCCCTGCGTTTTTGGGTGTTCCGAGTAAACCATTCAAACCCCGGTGTCCGACCGGGGTTCCTCCACGTTTTGCCGGGCATCCTCGCCGGGCGTGAAGGTCTCCACAATCTCGCCGTCCTGCACCAGGAGGAAGGGGACGCCCGTCTCGGCGGAGAGTTCGGCGCACAGAGTCCGCATGAAATCCAGGGTGGTCAGGCCGGTCTTCTCGGATGGCGCGCCCAGGACGACGGTATCCACGGTGTATTCGGCAACCACTTCGCTGAGCACCTGACGGAATTCGCCACGGCGCACCAGCATCTCGGCTTTGACTCCCGCCTGGGCGGCGCGTTCCTGCGCCATGGCGAGCAGGAATTCGCCCATGTTATCGAGTTGCTCTTCGAGGTCAACGACTTTGGCGCGGGCTACCATGCCGAGAAATTCCACGTTGCTGACGTAGAGCAGGAGCAAATTAGCCCCTTTCTCGCGGGCCAGGGTGAAGACGCGCTCCTGATTGGGATAACTGGAACGTCCGCCTCGGGTAGGGTAAAGAATGGTGGGCATAGGCATTCTCCAATGGGGGGGTTAAAAGCGAATCAAGAGCCACAGGTAGCCGACGACAAGGGTCAGGTAGGTGATGGGAAGACCGATTTTGATGAATTCCTTGAAGGTGATGGGCGAATCCGTCTGGGCGGTGATACCGGCGGTGACCAGGTTGGCCTCCCCGCCGATGAGCGTGCCGTTCCCGCCCATTGCCGCGCCCATCGAAAGGGCGTAGTAGAGCACTTTGGAGTTGGCCCCCGGAATGTTCCCCGTCAGGAACTCTACGATGGGAAGCATGGAGGCTGTCAGCGGGATATTGGCGATGAAAACAGAGAAGGTTCCCGCCCCAAAGAGGACGGCGAAAGTTGCCAGCGGCAGGTTCGTCCCGACGGCATTGCTCATCGCGACGGCTACCACGCTAATCAGCCCGACCTCCTGAACGGCCCCCACCACAATGAACAATGCCATGAAAAAGACCAGGGTCGTCCAGTCCACGGCCTTTATCATGTGATGCACGTCGGGTTTGAGCCAGATGAGCAGGGCAGAAGCGCCAATCAGGGCGGGGACGGCGGGCGGCGCGCCGACGTGTTCTCCAATCACAAAACCGACCATCACGAGGGTAAATACGGTCAGTGCTTTGGCAAGGGCCTGAGGGTCTTCGATGCGGGCATTTTCTTGCAGGCGTTTGTAGAGCGCCGGGGAGAGGGTGTTCCCCGCTTTGTGCCATTCCTCCCGGTAGTGGTAGAGGACGAAAGCGCCCATCACGACCAGCGCCATGAGCACGCCGCCGGTTTCGTAGTTCAGAAAATCGGTGAAGCCGATGTCGGCGTAGGCGCCAATCAGGATGTTGGTGGGCGTGCCGACCAGGGTGCTGATGCCGCCCACGTTGGAGGCCAGTACCTCGGGGATGATGAGCGCCAGCGGATTGATGCCCAGCGCTACCCCGATTTGCAAACTGATGGGAGTCATCAGGAGCATGGTGGTGAAGTTGTCCAGGAGGGCGGAGGCCACGGCGGTAAGGGCCATCAAAATCAGGGCCAGCATCCAGGCGCGCCCCCGGCTGATGCGGTAGGACTGGAAGGCCAGCCACTGGAAGATGCCGGTGTCTTCGATAATGGCAATCATAATCATCATCGCCATCACCAGCAGGATGACTTCCCAGTTGATGTATTCCAGCGCCCGTTCGAAGGTGATAATGTAGAGATTGGGCGAAATCCAGGCGCTGCCGAAGTAACTCACCAGAAAGATGAGGGAGGCCCCGGTGAGGGCTGCCGTGGTGCTGTGCAGTTTCTCGAAGGCAATCAGCAGGAGGACGCCCAGAAAAACGACCGTTGCAGCCCAAAAACCGGATGTGACGCGCCGCTCCAGGGTGAGGGCCTCCATGACGTAACTACCGGATGCCCGCCACTCTTGAACGAGTGCTCCGTTGATGGGAATGTCCTGTTCCTGGTAGTGGGCGCGGCTGACGTGCAGGTGCAGTTCCCCCGATGGAATCTCGGAGAGGCTGATTTGCCAGGTTCCATCGCTCAAACTCTCGGTCTCGGCGATGGGTTGGGTATCGTGGCCGCGGTAGAGGGCGATGTGCGCATCTTCGATGGGCTGCCCCTGGGGGTCGGAGACCTGTCCCCCCAGGGTGTAGGCAAACCCGTGGGGGTCAGCAGCCCGCACAGGGGGCGTCTGCGCTCCCCATAGGGCGAGAGCAAGTATCCAGAGGGTCAGGATGGTCAGGATGCGGAATGGTTTCATGGAGGTTTGAAGGTGGGAAAGTTTGCAAGTGGGGAGGGTCAGTTGTCCTGAAGGATACGGTTGAGTTCCCGGCGGACGAGGGCGGTGCGTTCGTCGCGCAGGAGGGGGAGGCGGGCGCGGGTGCGGTGAATCTGGCGCAAATCCACCTCGGCCAGGGTGAGGGCTTCTTCGTGATAGGGGCCGCGGGCCAGGAGGTCGCCGTCGGGGTCGAAAACGGTGGAGCCGCCCCAAAAGTTGAGGCCGTCTTCGTAGCCAACCCGGTTGGCATGCGCCACGAAGACGGTGTAGAGGCTGGCGTAGGCGCGGTTGATGTGCTCCACCCATTGGGCGGAGGCGAGTTGTTCGCCGCTGCCCAGGCCGCGCCCCGGCGAGGCGGAAGTGAGGAGCAGCGTATCGGCGCCATCCAGCCACAGCAGGTAGGGGGGCGAGGCGTGCCAGAAATCCTCACAAATCAGGATGCCCATGCGCCCGAAACGGGTGTCGAAGGCGCGGACGCTGTCTCCCCAGGCGAAGAAACGCCCCTCGTCGAAGAGACCGTAGGTGGGCAGGTAGACTTTGTGGTGAACGTGCAGCACCTCCCCGCGGGAGAGATAGGCCGCCGCGATGTAGAAGCGGGAGCGCGAGTCTTCGTCCACGAAGCCCACCACCAGGTCAATGTCCTGACTGGCCTCCAGGAGAGGGCGGAAAACGGGGTCGTCCCGCCTCGGCCGGTGGGCGACGGCGCTGGCGAGGTCTTGCAGCACGTAGCCGGTGAGGGAGAGTTCCGGGAAGATGAGCAGGTCAGCATCGGACTTGCGGGCTTCCTTTGCCAGGGCGAGGTGCTTTTCCAGATTGCGTTCTACGTTGCCGAGCGTGGTGTTGATTTGCGCCAGGGCGATGGTCAGGGTCATGGAAAACTCCGGGGAGGGTGCGCGTGTGCAACGAAAAAGAGAGTTCTGCTCTGCAATCGAGATTATATTATAATGGTTTATACGAGGTGTTGCCATGATAACCCTGCTCGACCCCAACGTAGCCTATGTGACCGCCATGCTGGCGCTTTTGACCGTCGTGGCAGCAATTTTGACCCCCGGTACGGGGATTCTGGAAATCGGCGCCTTCTTCCTTCTGGTAGTAGCCGGGTATCAGGTATCCCAGATGGCGGTCAACCTGTGGGCGCTGGCCTTCGTTGCGTTGGGGTTTCTCCCGCTGGCGCTGGCCTTCCGGCGCAAATACAGCCGTCTGGCGTTGGGGGTATCCCTGGTGCTTTTCTTCATCGGCAGCGCGTTACTCTTCCGCGACCCGCAGGGCGGATTGATAGGGGTGCATCCGCTGGTGATATTTTTTGCCACCTTGCTGGAAGGCGGTTTTTTGTGGTTCCTGGCGGAGAAAAGCATCGAGACTTTTTTCTCCCCGCCGATGCAGGATTTGTCCCGCCTGGTGGGCAAAATCGGGGAAGCGCGCACTCCTATCTATCGAGAAGGTTCGGTGTACGTGGACGGCGAATTGTGGAGCGCCCAAAGCGAAGCGCCTATCTCCGAGGGGGAGCAAGTCAAAGTAGTCGGGCGGGAAGGTCTCTTCCTGCTGGTCGAACCGTTGCGAGAAACGGCAAATTGAAGGTGATGCCGGGTATTTTGTCCCACTGTTGTGTTTTAACAAACAAGGAGGTCGTGTCATGGATGGTGCAAGTACGGCTTTGATATGTCTGGTCGGTACCTTTATCCTCATTGCCCTGGCGATGGTGGCAAGCGCAATCCGTATCGTGCGGGAATACGAGCGGCTGGTCGTCTTTCGCCTGGGGAACTGCATCGGTTCTAAAGGGCCGGGCGTAGTGCTGCTGATTCCCTTTATTGACCGGGCCGTATCGGTGGATTTGCGCGAACAAGTGCGTGAAATCCCCCACCAGACGGCTATCACCAAAGATAACGCCGGCATCTCGATTGATTTCATCTGGTACTACAAAATTCTCGACCCGGTGGAAAGCGTCTTGCAGGTGGGCAACTTCGAGGCAGCCGCGCAAGGGATGGCGACCACCACTCTGCGCGCCGTCATCGGCGGTATCCAGTTGGATGACGTACTGGCCGAGCGCGAGCACATCAACAACATGCTCCGTACCCGCCTGGATGAGGTTACCGAACGCTGGGGCGTCAAGGTCACCAACGTGGAAATCCGCGAAATCATCCCGCCGCGTGAAATTCAGGAGGCCATGAACCGTCAGATGTCCGCCGAGCGCGAACGCCGCGCCCTGGTGACCGAATCGACCGGCCAGAAAGAAGCCGCTATCAACGTCGCCGAAGGGCAGAAGCAATCGGCCATCCTCAAGGCGGAAGGCGAAAAACAATCCGCCATCTTGCAGGCCGAGGGCGCCCGCCAGGCCCAGGTGCTGCGCGCCGACGGCTACGCCGAGGCTCTCAAGCGCATCTTCGCGGTCGCCAACACGATTGACCAGAAGACGATGACCCTCCAATACTTTGAGACTCTCAAGGAATTGGGCAGCACCCCCTCCACCAAGTACATCTTCCCGATGGAATTCACCAGCATGTTGCAGAATTTCGTCCGGGGGAGCGTGAAAGACACTTCCGGGGACGAAGCGTAACCTCCGCATGGATGTTGAACCGCTTGTGAAGTCAGGCAGTCCGGCGCGCATCGTGCCGGCTGCCTGGCGCGACGTGGCCGCCTTGCGGCATCTGGAGAAAATCTGCTTTCCGCAGGATGCCTGGCCTATCTGGGACATCATCGGCGTGCTTACCCTGCCCGAAGTCATCCGCCTGAAAGCAGTGGTGGACGGGCGCATGGTGGGCTTTGTGGCCGCCGATGTGCGTCCCCGGAAAGACGAAGCCTGGATTGCCACCATCGGCGTTTTGCCGGAATACCGCCGCCGCGGCATCGGCGCGGCGCTGCTGGAAACTTGCGAAGCGCAATTGACCGTCAGCCGCGTCAAACTCTGCGTGCGCCTCTCCAACCGGGGGGCGCAGGCTCTCTATCGTCAATTCGGATACGCCCCTGCAGGACGCTGGCGGGCGTACTATCGAGGGGGAGAAGACGCCCTCATCATGGAGAAAACACTGAAAGCCCCGTCAATATGAACCCTATTCACTTGCCGCCCCCTGTCTGGGTGGATACAACTGCCGGACTGCGCGCTCTGGTCGAAGACCTCCAACAACAAGACACCATTGCGGTGGATACCGAATCCAACAGTTTGCATGCCTATCAAGAGCAAGTCTGCCTGATTCAGTTTTCCACGCGGGAGAAAGATTATCTCCTCGACCCCCTGGCGCTGCCCGATTTGACCCTCCTGACCCCCATTTTTGCTGCTCCTGAGATTGAAAAAATTTTCCACGCCGCCGAATACGACCTGCTCTGCTTGCGGCGGGATTTTGCCTTCACCTTCGAGAATCTCTTCGACACCATGTGGGCGGCGCGCCTCCTGGGGTATGCCAAAGTCGGGCTGGGCGCTTTGCTGGAACGACACTTCGACGTGCAGCCGGACAAGCGTTACCAACGCGCCAACTGGGCCAGACGGCCTCTCCCCCCGGAGCAACTGCTTTACGCCCAACTGGATACCCATTACCTCATCCCCTTGCGGCAGCGGCTGGGGAAGGCGCTGGAAGACGCCGGTTTGTGTGCTCTGGCCGAAGAAGATTTTGCGCGTTTCGCACGCCTCTCCCTCGACGCTCCGCCGGAACCGCTTCCCTGCTGGCAGACCGTTAAAAAGAGCCGCCACCTGACTCCCCGCCAGGCCGCCATTTTGCAGTCTTTGTGCGAATTTCGGGAGCGAATCGCCCGCCGCCAGAACCGTCCGCGCTTCAAGGTCATCGGAGACCGGGAATTGATGCGGATTGCCGAGGCGGCTCCCGCTTCCTTGCATGCGCTGAGCAGCGAGGCGGGCATAAGCCGCCGTCTGGTGGATAGATACGGCAAGGGACTATTGCGCGCCGTCCAAAAGGGACTGCGCGCCGGAGAACTCTATCCCCCGCGGCACCAACATCCCTCCCCCGCGCATCTGGAACGTCTGGAGGCCTTGCGCGACTGGCGCAAGCATACCGCCCGGCAGTTGGGCGTAGAATCCGACATTGTCCTACCGCGCACCCACCTGGAGACCATCGCCGCGGAAAACCCGCAAACGCTTGACGCCCTGCGCCCCCTGATGGCCGATATTCCCTGGCGCTATCAGCACTACGGAGAAGAAATCCTTCGGGCGTTGAAAGAAGCAGTTCGTTCCGCGCCTTAACCCTCCCCTCGGCGCGCACGCTACCACTGAAAGCGAGGCTACGATGAAAATTACCTTTGATGGGGCAGCCCAAACGGTGACAGGCTCCCAGCACCTGATAAGCGTCAACGGCAGCAAAATTTTGCTCGATTGCGGCCTCTATCAGGGACGCCGCAAGGAAGCCTACACCCGCAACCGCAATTTCCCTTTCGACATCAACGAAATAAACGCCGTCCTGGTCTCCCACGCCCACATTGACCACATCGGCAACTTGCCGAATCTCGTCAAGCAAGGCTACCGCGGCCCCATCTACGCCACGCACATCACCACCCTGCTGGCCGATGTCATGCTGCGGGACGCGGGGCATATTCAGGAAGCGGACGTTCATTTTGTGAACAAAATCCGTCAACGGCACGGGGAGTTTCCCATCGAGCCGCTTTACACCATCCAGGATGCCACTGCGGTGATGCCTTTCTTCCGTAAGCAGGAGTTTGGGCAGTCCATCGAAGTCGCTCCCGGCGTGCGGGCACAGTTCGTCCCCGCGGGGCACATCTTCGGTTCGGCGGCCATCGTTCTGGATATCGAAGAGCGGGGCCGCAAATTGCGGCTGTGGTTCTCCGGCGATATCGGACGTCCCAATCTGCCGATTGTGCCCGACCCCGTTTTGCCCTCCGAGACGGATTATCTCATCATGGAGAGCACCTACGGACACAAGGAGCACCGCGACCCCGACCTGGCGGCGAAGGAACTCTGCGAGGTGGTCAAACGCACCGTGGAGCGCAACGGCAAGGTCATCATCCCATCGTTTTCGCTGGGGCGCACCCAGGATTTGGTGTATTACCTGCATGAGATGATGGAGCGCGGCGACATCCCTCGCATCCCCGTCTTCGTGGACAGCCCTCTGGCGGTCAACGTTACCGACGTGGTGCGGGCGCACCCGGAATACTTCGACGAGGAAGCCAAAGCCTTCATGGCAAATACCCATTCCTCCCCGCTGCAGTTCCCCTCCCTGCACTACATCCGCTCGGTGGAAGAATCCAAAGCCCTCAACGAGCGCAAAGACCCGATGGTGATACTCTCCGCTTCGGGGATGGCCGAAACCGGGCGCATCCTGCACCATCTGAAGAACAATATCGAAGACGAACGCAACACTATCGTGATTGTCTCCTGGCAGGCGCCCTACACCCTGGGGCGGCGGCTGGCGGAGCGCGAACGGCACGTGAAAATCTTTGGAGAGGTTTATACCCGGCGGGCGGAAGTGGCTACGATAGGCGGTTTCTCCGCCCATGCGGGCCGCAAGATGCTGCTGGAATACGCCGCGGCCAGCCGCAAAACCCTGAAAACCATCTTTCTGGTGCATGGAGAGCGTCGCTCGGCGGAGGCTTTGCAGGATGGACTCAGGGAGGAGCACCTGGGGCCGGTTTTCTACCCCGGTTTGTATTCCACCGTGGAAATTTGACCCGGTTTCTGCTATAATCGCCCCGCTTGGAGAGGTGCCGGAGTGGACGAACGGGGCGGTCTCGAAAACCGCTGTGGTCCTTTGGGCCACCGTGGGTTCGAATCCCACCCTCTCCGCAGATGAGGTTACTGGACGGCCAATAGCCGTCCAGTAAGTTTTTAACGCCTCCCAAACAAAAAGCGGATGGAACCGAGTCCATCCGCTTCGTCTTTCGGGGAACCCTGGAGGTTATTCCAAACCCGCCGGCAGCATGTCCTTCAGGATAATTTCCAGCGCCATAGTGTGGCTGCAGCGACCGCGTGTCTGGAAGAAGTCGCAGGTGCAGTGCCATTTCCCGTCCCGCAGTGTGACCGTATGCACGTTGTTGGCTCCCTGAAAGGATACGTTCAAACTGTTGAAGGTAATCCGGTCGCGCTCTTCCGCGTACCGCTTGGCTTTTTCGAGTTTTCCAATCATGCCATAGTCCATAACGCTTTGGCTCCTTTCTAAGGCGAAAATCAAAAAAGGCACGCGCGCAGGCGTGCCTTAAAAAACGGGATTGGTAGGGGGAACGTTTGCAGAAAACTTGCTCAAAGCAGGGTCGCCTCCATTGATGGTTTGAGTATAAGCGTTTTTTTGTCTCGCGTCAACCGCGGCTTTCCTTGCAAAATCATTGCTCCAGCCTCGGCATCCAGCGCATCCAGACGAGGGTCTGGTGCAGTTTGAAGCCGCTGCGGGCGATGGTTTCCGCGCTCCTCCCGGCAGGGTAATCCAGCGCCAAAAGCGCGGAAGCGCGAATGCGCCGGCGGGCAAAGCGCAGCAGCACCGGGATGCTCATGGCTTCGTAGGCGGGATGCAAACTCAGCCACAGCACCGTTTTACGCCCCGCTCCCGATTGCCAGGTAAGCACCCCAATCAGTTGTCCCCGGTAATGCAAACTCCACTGGCGCAGGAAGACGCCATGCCACAGGCGGGTAATCCACCCTCCGAGACCGGGCCTGAGCCAGGCGATTTTGAGGGGAAGTTGCCATTGAATGATGGGGGGATACGCGGTGTTGAACCACTGCCGTTGCGGGGGCCAATCCCCCCGCTTGCGGGAGGCGAGTTCCATGCCTTCCAGCAGGGTGATTTCTTGCGGGCTGCTCTCGCTGTGCCACGTATCGCGGCGCGCCTGCTCCACAAAGCCTACCTGTTCGTACAGCCGAATGGCTCCCTCGTTTTCGGCGCGCACGTGCAGCCAGGGAGAAACGTTGCCGCGTTCCAGGGCGTAGTGGATGCAGGCCTGGGTGAGCGCTTTTCCGATACCGCGCCGCCGGTAAGCGGGGAGCACCGCCACGTTGGCTATCAGATAACGGCGCGTTTTCCCTGCACGAAAAGGCACGAGGCTGGCGTTTCCCACCAGTTTGCCGTCTTCTTCCCACACGAAACCGGCCTCGGGAACCGGCCCGCGTTGCCCGCTTGCCCCTCTCCAGCGTAAGAGAGAGGGGTTGTCGGCGATGTAGCGTAGTTGCCGCACATACCGTCTGCCGTCTGCATCCAACGTATCGGCAAAGCAGGTTTCGATGAGTTCTGCCACGGGACGCAAATCGCTGGCAGGACGAAATGGGCGCAGGTTTTTGGCGTAAGTAGGATAGAAGGGGGAAACCAGGGTCGCCATAGACACTCCTGGGAAAAACGTTGAAGATATTGTACCATTTGAGGTCTTTTCCTGGTGTGTTACAATGAGCGCACCTATGGCGTATGGAAACGCCGCTTTCATCCCGGCAGAGCCGGACTTTTGTAGAATGGAGTGTTTGTTGTGACTGACGAGAAAAAACAACCCGAAAAAATCGCTGACGACGTCGTGGTCAGCATGGATTACACCCTGCGCGTGGACGACGAAGTCGTGGATTCTTCGCAGGGCGGCGAACCTATCGAATTTTTGCAGGGACACGGGAACATCATCCCCGGCCTGGAGAAGGAACTTCACGATATGGCTGTGGGCGAGAGCAAGGACGTGGTGGTCTCCGCCGCCGATGGCTACGGCGAAATTGACCCCGCCGCCGTCATTGACGTGCCTCGCTCGGAATTTCCCCCCTCCATCACCCTGGAACCCGGTGTGACCCTGCAAGTGCAGGACAACGAAGGCAACGTCATGCTGGCGCAAATCCGCGAGGTCGGCGCCGAGACGGTCAAACTGGATTTCAACCATCCTTTGGCCGGGAAAGACCTGCACTTCAACGTGAAGATTGTGGGCTTGCGGAACGCCACCGATGAAGAACTGGCGCATGGGCACGTCCATTCCGGAGGCCACGCCCACTAAGGGACGGCAGTTTTTCTGTAACGGAAGCACTTCCAAGGGCGGTCTGCTGCGCTTTAGCGGCGGGACCGCCCTTGTGGATTCAAGGGGACAACCCGAAATTCTTACGAAGTTGTAATCCCCCCTTTCCTTGTCACCCCCGAAAATTTGTGCTAAAATCCCGCCGCGGCTGAAAAGGTGTCCTCTCTTGCGCCTGAAATGCCGTGTTCTTTTTTTATCTCAGGAGGAGACCCCTTATGGCAGTTGCATATTTGACCCCCGAGGGCTACAAGAAATTGCAGGAAGAACTGGAATACCTGCGCAACGTGCGGCGGAAGGAAGTGGCGGAGCGGCTGCGCGAGGCCCTGGAGGGCGGCGACCGCGGCATTGACATGGATGCTGAGTACGATGCAGCCAAAAACGAGCAGGCCTTTGTCGAAGGTCGCATCGACGAATTGGAACGTATCCTGGCCTCCGCTCGGCTCGTCAAAGAGCCTTCCCACAACGGAGTTGTCCAGATTGGTAGCACGGTGGTCATCCAGCAGGATGGCTTTGAACCCGAAACCTACGTGATTGTCGGTTTGGCGGAGGCCGACCCCAGCGCAGGGCGCATCTCTTATGAGTCGCCTCTGGGCAGCGCCCTGATGAACCACAAGGCCGGAGAATCTGTGACCGTGGAGGCTCCGGCGGGCGAATTCACCGTCAAGATTTTGGAAATCCGCTAGCATTTCTTTGCGCTGCTTTCCCTGCCCCGCCCAAATTTCTTCTGGCGGGGCTCTTTTTTTGGGCTATAATCAGGCCGTCTATTCTCTTTCCAACGGAAATTACTATGAATTACACGCCTCTCGAAAAAAACCGCCTTGAAAAACTGCGCCGCCTGCGCGCCGAAGGCATTGAACCCTATCCCCCGCGGCTGGAACGTACCCACACCAGCGCCCAGGCGATTGCCGCTTACGAGGCCGCCGAGAAAAAAGACGGGGACCCCGTGCGCGCTGCCGTGGCGGGACGTTTGCGCTCCATGCGCCCGATGGGCAAAATTGCTTTCGCTCACATCGAAGACGGCGATGGCCGCCTGCAACTCTTCTTCCGCGTCAACGATATTGGTAAGGAGGCCATGAAACGCCTCACCCGCGATTTCGACCTGGGCGATTTCATCCAGGCCGAAGGCGAGATGTTCCGCACTCGCACCGGCGAAATCACCCTGCGGGTAGAGACTTTCAACATGGCGGCCAAGGCCATCACCCCCCTGCCGGCTGCCAAAGATGAAATTGTGGACGGCGAGGTTGTCCGCCATGCGGCTCTGACCGACCCCGAAACCCGCTACCGCCAGCGTTACGCCGATTTGGCCGTCAACCCCGACGTGCGGGAGGTCTTCCGCACCCGCTCCCGAATCTTGCGCGCCCTGCGCGATTTCCTGGATGAACACGGCTTTCTGGAGGTGGAGACCCCCATCCTCCAGCCCATTTACGGCGGCGCGGCGGCGCGTCCTTTCGTCACCCATCACAACCAACTCAAGCAAGACCTCTACCTGCGGATTTCCTTCGAACTTTATCTCAAGCGTCTGTTGGTGGGCGGTTTCGAGCGCGTTTACGAAATCGGGCGCGATTTCCGCAACGAGGGCGTCTCTTTCAAGCACAACCCGGAGTTCACCCAACTGGAATTCTACATGGCTTACGCCGATTACCGTGCCGTGATGGATTTTACCGAGGAGATGCTGCGTTACACCGCTCAACAAGCCCTCGGCAAAACCACCTTCACCTATCAGGGGCACGAAATTGACCTGGGGAAACCCTGGCGGCGGCTGAATTTGCGGGAAGCCATCCTCGAATACGCCGGCCTGGATATTGCGGATTACCCGGATGCGGACTCCCTTGCGGAGGTGATGCGTGCCCGCGAAATGAATCCGAAACCCGGAACGCCGCGCGGTAAATTGATTGACGCCCTTTTGGGTGATTTTGTGGAACCCAACTTGATTCAGCCCACCTTTTTGTACGACTACCCCCGTGATATTTCGCCCCTTGCCAAGAGCAAACCCGGCGACCCCTCCACGGTAGAGCGTTTCGAGGGCTTCATGGGCGGCATGGAACTGTGCAACGCCTTCACCGAACTCAACGACCCCCTCGACCAGGAGGCCCGCTTCCTTGAAATGGGGCGCGCCTACGCCGCCGACGACGAGGAGCGCCATCCCGTAGACGAGGATTACCTGCGTGCCATGCGCTACGGCATGCCCCCCAATGGCGGCTTCGGGATGGGCATTGACCGTCTTACCATGCTTCTCACCGACCGCCCCTCCATCCGCGAAGTGATACTCTTCCCCCATCTCCGCGAACGCAATTCCTGACTGTAGACCGCAGACCACTGACCATAGACCACTGACCACCAACTACCAACCTCTCCCCTCTTCCCATGCTCGACATCAAACTCTTTCGCGAAACCCCTGACGTAGTGCGCGAGGCCCTCCGCAAGCGCGGTATGGACCCCGCCCCCGTAGACGAAGTCATCAAATTGGACACCCTGCGCCGCGACCTTCTCCGCGAGGTGGAGGCCCTCAAGGCCGAACGCAATCGCGTCTCCAAAGAAATCGGGCGCAGCAAAGACAAAGCCGAACGCCAGGCTAAAATTGAGGCCATGCGCGCCGTCGGCGGCCAGATTGCCCAACTGGACGAACAGTTGCGTCAGGTACAGGGGCAACTGAACGACCTGATGGCGACTTTCCCCAACGTGCCGGACCCCCGCGTCCCCCTTGGGGCGGACGAATCTGAAAACGTGGTGCTCCGCACCGTGGGCGAACCGCGCCAGCCCGATTTCGAGGTGCAGCCCCATTGGGATTTGGGGCCTGCTCTGGGTATCATCAACTTTGAGCAGGGCGTCAAGATGACCGGTTCGCGCTTTTACGTCCTCAGCGGGGCCGGAGCGCGCTTGCAGCGTGCCCTGATTGCCTGGATGCTGGATTTGCACATCCGTCAGGGCTACACCGAAAAGTACACCCCTTTCATGGTCAAGAGCGAAACCATGTTCGCTGCCGGGGAATTGCCCAAATTCCAGGCCAACATGTACAAAGACCACGAGGAAGACCTGTGGATGGTTCCCACCGCCGAAGTGCCCCTGACCGGCCTTCATATGGGGGAAATTCTGGACGGGGCCTCCCTGCCGCGGCGTTATACGGCCTATACCCCCTGTTTCCGCCGCGAGAAGATGAGCGCCGGGCGCGATGTGCGCGGCATCAAGCGCGGCCACCAGTTCGACAAGGTGGAGATGTACATCTACTGCTCTCCCGAAGACGCCGACGCCGAACTGGAGAAGATGCTGGCCGATGCCTCCCAGACCTGCGCCGAATTGGGGCTGACCTACCGCATCGTGCAACTCTGCACCGGCGACCTGGGCGAAAAGGCGCAAATTACCTATGATATCGAAGTTTGGTCGCCGGGTGTGAAGGAATGGCTGGAAGTCTCCTCGGTTTCTTGTGTGGGCGATTTCCAGGCCCGCCGCGCCGGTGTGCGCTACCGCCCCGAAGGGGAGAAGCGCACCCGCTACCCTTACACCCTCAACGGCTCCGGACTGGGTGTGCCCCGCACGATGATTGCCATTCTGGAGAACTACCAGCAGCCCGACGGCTCGGTAATCGTCCCCGAAGTCCTGCGCCCCTGGATGGGCGGCATCGACGTGATTCGACCGTAGCCCGCGGACGAATCCAACCCGCAACCCCTAACCCGCAACCCGCACCCTCCATGCCCCCCTGGATTGAAACTTCCATCCGTGTTGTTGCCCTCCTCGTCATGCTGGTCGGCCTGTTCGGGCTGGTGATTCCCGTCTTCCCCGGCATCATCATCATTTGGCTGGCAGCGCTGGCGTATGGCCTGGCCGCCGGGTTCGGCACGCTGGGCGGCTGGATGTTCGCTCTCATCACCCTGCTGGCAATCGGCGGGATGCTGGTGGATAACGTCCTGATGGGCGCGGGGGCGAAGAAAGGCGGCGCTTCCTGGGGAGGATTGGCGGTCGCGCTGGTCGGTTTCTTCATCGGGACGCTGATTGTCCCTGTGGTGGGTGGTCTGGTGCTTGGCCCCCTGGCATTGTTCGGTTTCGAGTATTACCGCCACCGCAACCGAGACCAGGCCCTGGATACGGTCAAGGGGCTGGCTACGGGCTGGGGACTGTCTTTCCTGGCGCGTTTTGCCATTGGGGTGGTGATGATTGTCTTGTGGGCGGTGTGGGCCTTTTAGTCCACGAATGTCCACGAAGGGACACGAATAGCACGAACGGGCACGAATAGCACGAATGGGCGCGTAATTTTTCCTCCCCCCGCGGAGGAGATGCCGGATGTGAGGAAAGTGCAAAACCTCACTCCGGCTTGAAAAATACCATTCCAACCCCCATTTTCTCCAGCCCTTCTTCGGCCCAGTGCTGCAGGAGGGCTGTGTCGTCTTCGGTGACGGCGGCGAACATGGCCGGTATGGCGCGTTGGTCACCGATAGCCGCCAGGGCGCGCATGGTCTCCAGACGGGCGGCAGGGGAGCCGTTTTGGAGAGTTTCCAGCAGGGCGGGGACGGCGGGCGCTCCGATGGCGGTGAGCGCGTCCCGCGCCAGGGATGCCAGGAGACGGTCTTTCTCGTTCAGGAGGGGCGTCAACGCGGCCACGGCCTGGGCGGCTTCCGCCGTTTCCAGGCCGTGTTGGGCGTGATGGCGCAGTCCCAGAGCGGCGCATTGCCGGATTTCCGCTTCGGGGGCGTGGAGGGCATCCAGCAGGACGGCCCGCGCTTTGGGGTGGAAAATCTCTCCCAGGGTACGGAGCACCCACCAGCGCAGGTCGGGGTCGGGAGAATCCAGGAGGGGGAGCAGAACCTCCGGGGAGGGCAGGCCCTCTCGAAGCAAGTTTGTTACCGCGTCTTCGGCGGCTTCCTCATCGCCGCGGGCGAGGGCATCCAGCAGCGGGCGGATTGTCTCCGCCGCGCTCATGCCGGGTTGGGGGGCGGGATGGGCAGGTCTTCCTTGGCGGTGTCCACCCATTTGTCGCCTTCGTCAATCAGCATCACGGGGATGTCATCCACGATGGGGTATTTGCGCCCGCAATCCTGGCAAATGAGCCAGGTTTCTTTGTAGTATTCGAGCAGGCCTTCTTTTTCGCGCACGCAGGCGGGGCAGCGCAGGATGTCGAGCAGGTCTTGACTTACCATAAGGGTCTCCTTGTTTGTCGTCACGGTGTTAGGGGGAAGTTCGGTTGGGACAGACTTCCGAGATTTCGAAATCTCGGAAGTCTTTACGGATTAATGCTGACCGCGAGATTCCAGCCAGCGTTGTAACGAGCGCGCCGATTCGCCGGATTTTTTCCCCAACAGTAGCCCCTGGACACTCAAATCCTCGTCCAGTTCCGGCCAATGGAGGTATCTTCCGTCTCCCAGCAAAACAACGTGGGCGCGTTCTTCGGGGGTTCCGTACCAAAGACGCGGATACCAGACCAGCGGAACGCTGATGACACGGCCATCTTCCAGTTCGACTGTGAGCATATCTTCCGTAACTTGCACTCGGCGGGCGCGCCCTTCTTGCAATTCAATCAGTGTGGAAGAATTCATGCTATGCCTCATGCCATGCCCTTGCATCAGCGGCAGGATTCCCGCCAGGCGTCCAGTTCCCAGTGTTTTTTGAGGAAGTCGAAGTTCATGGCATTGGCCTGGGGACAAAATTCCGTCTTTTCCAGTTCGTATTCTACCCCAAAAACGGCTTTACCGGCCTGGACGAAGGGGGTGAGCAGGTCGCATTCGTCGTAGTAGAAGCACTCTTCGTTGAGCATCCAGTCGAAATCGGAAAGCAGGTCGGGGATTTGTTCCAGGTCGTTCTTCAGTCCGATGGAGAGACCGCGGGCGTGAGCTTCGGCAGCGATGAAGCGGTTGTAGGCCAACTGGTCTTCGGCGGTGAGGGGGAAACCGGTGTCGTTGGCGTAACCGTCGATGTTGTCGGGTTCCACGCCGTCACAGTGCTTCTGGACGGCCAAATCCAGGCGGGCGCGCATGATGGGAGCCAGGGTGTCTATCTGCCGGATGTCGAGCCATTTTTCGCCCGGCCAGCCCTCCAGCGGGTTGCCGATGACCTCAGAAGGGAAGTCGTCGGCGTCGGGACGCCAGTCCTCCCAACTGCCGGCGCTGAAGTAGCAAATCACGATGCGTCCGTCGGCGTGCAACTGGTCAATGACACTTTGCGGGGCCTCGACCAGGTCAATATCGTACATATCCACGTCGAAGGAGGTGTCGATGGCGTCGTTGTTGCTCAATTGCCACTGCCAGGAGGTGCCGGGAGCGGGCTGCCACCAGGTTGGCGTGGGGGTGGGGGACGCTTCGGGCGTTGCTGTGGGTGAGACGGTGGGGGTACTCTCCGCGGAGACCTGTCGGGATACCAGGGGCAGGTAAACGCGCTGGGATGCGGCGCGCACAATCCAGACGCCGAGCAGGGCCAGGGCAAGAAGGAGAAGGGGAAGAATGCGTTTCATGGATGTGTCAGGTGCCAGGTGTCAGGTGCGGGGTGCGACGTGCGGAGTGCGGGGTGCGGCGTACCGTGTACGAGGTACCGTGTACGAGGTACTGTGTATGAGGTACTGTGTACGGCGTACAACGTACCGCCCACCGTCCACGGTCTACCGTCGTCCGTCGTCTGTTGTCCGTCGTCTGTTGTCCTACTTCTTCTTCGTATCCGGCTGGCAGGGGTGCTTGGGGTCGGGGTGTTTGGGAGGCATCCCTTTGGTGCCGGGGCCGTATTGACAGACTGCCCGCCAGGGGAGATAGTGGGTGAAGAACTCGTCCTGCAAGTAAATCTTCCCGTCGCGATAAACGGTGCGCGTCACGGTCACATCGGCGCCTTCGGCAGCCCAATCCACCTGCTTGATTTGCCCTTTGGAGAGTTCGGGGTTTTCTTCGTACACCGGGTCGGGCGGGTCGACGCGGTTGACCGGTCCGGTGGTGTCCCATTCCACCGTGCGCCCGTCGGAGGTGGAGTAGAACTTCCATGTCAGGGTGCGCGCCGCGGGGTTGACGTAGGTCTCCATCAGAAGCCAGTAAGGGGTGTCGTTCTGGAATTTGAAATCCACTACCGGCACGTAGACGGTGGCATCCAGGCCGGCCAGGTTGGGATTGATGCCGCCGGCAGCGTTCTGCTCGTAGTAGTACACCCGGTAGGCGTGGGGATGGCGCTCCACTACGGGGTAGCCGCCGAAAAAGACGGTGCGGAAGAGGGTGGTGCTTACCTGGCACACCCCGCCGCCCACGCCTTTGATGGTGCGGTCTCCGTAGATGATGAGCGCCTCGGCATAGCCGGTATCCAAACTGACATCGCCCAAGATTTCGCCCATCGAGAAGACCGCTCCGGGCGGCACCAGCACCCCGTGGAAGCGCCCCGCGGCGGTCTGGATGTTGTGGATGCGCCCCGAACTGGAGCCGTAGAAGTACGTCGTGTGGGCGCTGACCAGTTCGGTAATCCCCAGGTCGGCGGCAGTGGCCTCATCCCCTACTTGCGGCAGGCTATAGTCGAAAACCAGGGGGATGTTGTGTTCCCCGGCGGCCAGTTTCTCGTTGACGGTTTGCAGCGTCTCGGTGACGAGCAGCCGTCGTCCGATGACGGCATTCTGGATGCGCACCAGTTCGCGGCTCTCGTCGTCGAAGTAAAATCGGGCGTTCTCCGCCTTGCGCTCCAGTTGGGAGGCGGCTTCCTCTAAAATGGGGCGCAGAAAATCGGTTTCCAGACCGACCTGAAAGCGCGTTGCTCCTTCGGGGGTCTCCACCCTCTCGATGGTCAGGTGCTCTGCCAGTTGTTCGGGGGCGAATTCCCAGGGGCCGGGGTCGCCTTCCTCCGCATCGGGGACGCGCAGCACCAGGGGGGCGGAGAGAATCCGGCGGGCTATCGCGGCCTGCTCGCTGGCATCCAGCACCGCGGGGGGCGTCTCGCGCACGACCAAAAGGATTTCGCCGCTTTGCAGGTTCTCCACCCGCGGGCGGATGCTCTCCAGCGTGCCGGGAATATCCACCTCCCGTCCGATTTGACCGGACACGGCCTCCACCTCCAGGCCGCGAATTTCCAGTTGGGCTTCCCGCACGGGCTGGTTGACGGCGTCGGAGACCATCCGCAGGGCGTTTTCGGCAATGCGCTCGTCGAAGACCAGCACGGGCGGCAAACTGACCCCGCTTTGCCAGGCGTTCCACTGCGCTTGCAGGCGGGCGAGCGGCCCTCCCGTGCGTCCCCAGGCGTAGGCTTGTTGGGCGCTGCGTTCCGCATCCAGAAAGAGGCCCAGGTCGGCCGGCGAAAATTCCCAGCGGCTGCCGCCGTCCAGCAAAGTGATGCTCCCCTCCTGCGGGTAGGTGAAATTTTTCTCCAGGCGGGCGGCGGCCTCTGCGGGTCGCAATCCGCCGACCGCCACGCCGCCCAGGTACACGCCGGGGTACACCCTTCCGGCGTAACGCGCCTCGAAGGCGATGCCCAGCAGGAGCGAGGCCGCCGCGAAGAGCAGCACCCCGCCCAGCAGAGAAGCGGTGACGGTTTGTATCAGTGCGTCCAGGGAGGACGCGGGGTAGGGGGGATTTCGTTTCATGACGGTTTCGGGGGGGATTGTACTACATGAGACGGTGGACGGCGGATGGTAGACGACGCCGCGGCATGGAAGGTTCCGCTTCCTTCGTGATTTGCTCCCCAATGCGGGTATAATTTCGGAACCGTTTCCGCCCCGTCCGCAAGCCTGCAAACTTTTCCACTTGCAAACTTGCGTACTTTCTACCCACTCTCAATTTTTTTGGAGGCACTCCATGCAGCAATCTGATTTTCCCAAGGGGATGGGCACGCTGGTGACCCACATCGGCGAAGGACACAACCCACATCATGCCCATATCACGCCGCTTTTTCAGACATCAACATTCAGTTTCCCCGATGTAGCCACGGGCGCAGCCTTGTTTGGCGGGGAGCAAAAAGGTTACGTTTATTCTCGTTTGGGCAACCCCAACTTCGACATCCTCATCCGCAAGTACTCTGCGTTGGAAGCCTTTGATTTGCTTCAGGCGCAGCCCGGCAAAGATGTCTCCGAGGTGGCCGACGGGCTGGTTTTCTCCTCCGGGATGGCGGCCATTGCCACGGCGCTCCTGGCACATCTTAGCGCCGGGGATACCCTGCTCACACAGGAGGCCATCTACGGTGGTACTTTCGGCCTTTTCCATAACCTCATCCCCTTGCTGGGCATCAATGTTGTCTGGGTCAGCGACCCTACGCCGGAAAACTGGGAGGCGGCCTTCAAGGAGTACCCCAATGCTAGGGCCGTGTACGTGGAAACGCCCGCCAATCCCACCATGAACGTAGTGGATATCGCCGCCGTCTCCGAAATTGCCCACCGCCACGACGCATGGCTGATGGTGGACAATACCTTCGCCACCCCCTACGGCCAGCGCCCTCTCACACTGGGAGCGGATGTCGTCATCCACTCCACCACCAAATACCTCACCGGTCACGGCGTCGTCGTCGGCGGAGCGGTCGTCAGCACCCATCTGGATTACGTCCATAATGAACTCAAGAGCCGCCAGAAGTCGCTGGGCACCAATCCCAGTCCCTTCGATACCTGGCTCGCAAACCTGGGGTTGAAGACTTTCGAGGTGCGGATGCAGCGCCATTGCGAGAACGCCATGCAGATAGCCCGTTACCTGGAGGCGCATCCTAAAGTGGAGCGCGTCTTCTACCCCGGTCTGGAAAGCGACCCCGGCCACGAAATCGCCAAAAAGCAGATGCACTGTTTCGGCGGCATGATTTCCTTTGAACTGAAGGGCGGCTTGCAGGCCGGTGAAACGCTGATGAACAGCGTTCAACTGGCGACCCTGGCCGTCAGTTTGGGCAACGTGGACACGCTCATCGAGCACCCTGCCAGCATGACTCACGCCGGCATGCCCCGCGAGGAGCGGCTCAAGGCCCGCATCACCGACGGGCTGGTTCGCATTTCTGTGGGCATCGAAAACGTGGAAGACATCATCGCCGACCTCGACCAGGGGCTTGCGAAGATTGCCTGAACTTTCCGTTTTGCTGCCGTGCTACAACGCCGCCGATACCTTGGATGAGGCCCTGGAGAGCCTGGCGCGGCAGACCTTTCGGAATTTTGAAGTGGTGGCCGTGGATGATGGTTCCACTGATGCCACCCCTGAAATCCTCACCCGGTGGAGCGGGCGCGGCCTCCCTTTGCGGGTGCTCCGCGCTCCCCATCGGGGGCTGGTGCCCGCCTTGCAGGAGGGCCTGGCGGCCTGCCGCGCCCCGCTGGTTGCCCGCATGGACGCCGATGACCGCGCCCACTCCCTCCGTTTCGCTGCCCAGGTGGATTTTCTGCGCTCCCATCCCGCCGTGGATGTGGTCTCCTGCCTGGTGGAGGCTTTCCCCAAAGCGCAGGTGCGCCTCGGCATGGTGCGCTACCTGGCGTGGCTCAACGCCCTCTTGACGGATGAAGATATCCGCCGCGAGATTTTCGTCGAAAGCCCCCTCGTGCATCCCAGCGTGACCTTCCGCATGGCTGCTGTGGAGGCCGTCGGCGGCTACCGCGACCCCGGCTGGGCGGAAGACTACGACCTGTGGCTGCGTCTCTCCCTGCGCGGGGCGCGCTTCGCAAAAGTGCCGCAGATTTTGCATTTCTGGCGGGAGCGTCCGCAGCGTCTCACCCGCCGGGATGAACGTTACAGCCTTAAGAACTTTCTGCGCGCCAAAGTTCACTACCTGAAACGCGGCCCTCTGCAGGAGCGGGATGCCCTTATCCTGTGGGGCGCAGGCCAGATGGGACGCTGGTTCAGCGCCGCCCTGTTGGAGGAAGGTCTCTCCCCCGCCGCCTGGGTGGACGTTGACTCCCGAAAAATCGGGCGTACCCGCCGCGGGGTGCGCGTTCAGCCGGCGGAGGCTCTGCCCGACCTGTGGGCGCGCTACCCTCGTCCGGTCGTCCTGGTTGTCGTGGGCGCTCCCGGAGCGCGGCCTCTCATCCGCCAGCGCTTGCACACCTTTGGTCTCGTCGAAGGCCGTGACTGGTGGGCGGTGGCGTGAGGCGAAAGTGGGCAAGTGGGAAAGTATGAAAGTATGAAAGTGGGAAAGTGTACGCTGTACCCCGTACCCCGTCCCCCCAGACGACCTATGTGACCAATCCGACCAATCCGACCAATGTGACCAATCCGACCAATCCGACCAATCCGACCAATGTGACCAATCCGACCAATCCGACCAACGAACTAATGCAACCAATGAACCAATCTATCACCCCCGGCATAAGCCACGAAATGACCTTCGAGGTCACCCCCGAATACTCCGCCGCCCACATAGGCAGCGGGACGGCGCAGGTGCTTTCCACGCCCTGCATGATTTTGTTCATGGAGCGCACCGCCCAGCGCCTCCTGGCACAGCACCTGCCGGAAGGCTACACCAGCGTGGGGACACTGGTCAACGTGCGGCATCTGGCAGCCACGCCCGTGGGCGAAACGGTGCGCGTCCGCGCCGAAGTGCTGGCGGTGGATGGCCGCCGGGTCACGCTTGCGGTGGATGCCCGCGATTCCCGTCAGCAGATAGGCGCGGGGCAGCACGAGCGTTTTATCGTCAACGAGGCGCGCTTCCTGCAAAAAGTAACCGGGGAAGAAGGAGACTGACCGAATTTTGCGCGTTCTCTACGATGGCTGGGCTGCGGCCTACACCCCCAACAGCCCGGCCTCCCTGCACCTCTTCGATTTGCTCTCCCAGCGGCCTGCCTCCGTCGAGCCGCTGGTAGCCCTCCCCGCGGCGGGAGGCGGCGCGGCCTGGCTGCCGGAAGATGTGCAGGTGGAAATTTTCCCCCTGGGAAACACGGAAACCAACCGCCTGCGCTGGGAACAGCGCATTTTGCCGCGGCTGGCGCGGGCGCATGATGCCGACCTGCTGCACCTCATGTCCTCTTCCCCTGCCCTGTTTGGCGCGCCGCCGACGGTCATCAGTCCGACATCTTTCGTCGGTGAGCCTCCCGTGCCGCGGCTGGGGGCTACCGCCCGTCTGCGGCTGGCGCTGGCGCGGGGAGCACAGGCCCCCCGTCAACTGGTGCTGTGGCCGGATGATTTGGCGTTGCCCCAGACGCTGGGGCGGGTAGAGCCGCTTCCCCCGCTCGTGCCGCCCGATTTCAACCCCTCCGAAGCTCCCATCAAGGAGCATCTGCAAAATTTGGGCGTGCCCGCCTCGTACGTTCTGTACCACGGGCCCAAGGATGCGCTGACCTTGCGCTGGCTGCTCTCCGCCTGGAGTTGGGTGATTTCCGCTTTGGGAGACCAGATTCCCCTTGTGTTGCTGGGCTGCTCCCCTCAGGATGTCGCTGATTTGATGCCTCAATTACGCGGTCTGCGCCTGGGACAGAGCACTTACCCCCTGCCGCCGCAGCGCCCTGAAGTGGTTGCCTCCCTGTACCGGGGAAGCGCGGCGGTTTTTCACCCCCTGGGCAGTGTGCCGTGGGGAGGGACGCTGCGCTACGCCCTGGCCTGCGCCCGGCCGATTGTTGCCCTGGAAACCTCCATGAGCGACGCGCTGGTTGGCCCGGCGGCTTACCTCGTCAAAGAGCGGGATACCCGTTTGCTGGGTGCGGCTCTGCTCACCGTATTGGTGGAAGACGAAGTGGCCGCTTCCTTGCAGCAAGCCGCCCAGGAACGCATCCGCTCCTGGGCGTGGCATGATTTCGGCGCGGCGTTGGAGGCCGCTTACCGCAAGGTGCTTCGCGGTTGAGGGTACCTCACCGGGAGATGCGGTTGGCGAAGACGGCCAGCAGGATGCCTCCCAGCAGGAGCGCGCCGCCCAGCACCGCCAATAAGGGGGAGGTACTCTCTTGGGTAACGGGAGCCTCTCCGGGGGAGTTCGTTTCCGAGGCCTCCTCCGCCCGCTGAGCGCCAAAATCCAGGTAAACTTCATCCCCCGGATTCAGGGTAATGGCGTAATTCATCAAGGTGGTAGGGTGGTATCCCTCCGGCACGGCGACGGAGACGTTGTATTCGCCGGCGGGGACATCCGTGAAGGTAGTGAATCCCAGGGCGGGGTCGAAGCCGGTGTAGGGGTTGAAATTGCAGATTTCCTCGATGTTTTCTCCGCTTTTGGCCGTGAGGGAGGTTTCCCCGGAGCGGTCGGCGATGCTGATAGCCCCGCCGGGGATGACCGCCTCGGCATCCTGGCGCAGAGCGTCTCCGTTGACGTCTTCGTAGAGCAGGATGCACAGGGTGGCGCTGTTGGTGGCCGGGGTGGCGGTGGGCGTGACCGGCGGTGGGGTGGCTGGCGGGCGGGGGGTGGGCGTGAAAATGGCTGGCCCGCCGATGCCCAGCAGGAGTGTCTGCCCCGGCGTGATGATGTCCTCCGGGCCGAGGCCGTTGAGGGCGCGCAGTTCGTCCACGGTGATGCCGCTCACCGCGGCGACACGCCACAGGGTATCGCCGCTCTGGACGGTGTAAAGGATGCGTCCGTCGGGGCCGGGGGTGGGCGTCGGGAAGGGGGTCAGTTGCGGCAGGGGGGCGGCGTAGCCGGTAGGAATCAAACCGGTGATGCCGAAGAGCAAAAATATGCCCGCGGCCAGCAGGCCGAGAAATTGCCGGGGGGAAGGAATCTTCTTCATGAATGTGATTATAACGGTAAAATAGCCCCCATGAACGAAAAATTGCCGCGCGCTTTCTTCGACCGCCCTACTTTGCAGGTGGCCCGCGAGTTGTTAGGGATGCGCCTGGTGCGGGTGGAACCGGACGGAAGCCGGGTCGCGGGCGTCATCACCGAGACGGAGGCCTACATCGGAGAGAATGATTTGGGCTGCCATGCCCGCGCCGGGTTGACGCCGCGCACGCGGGTCATGTTTGGCCCGCCGGGGCACGCTTACGTCTATTTCACCTACGGGATGCACTGGCTGTTCAACTGCGTGACGGAACGGGAAAATTTTCCCGCCGCGGTGCTGGTGCGCGCGCTGGAGCCGGTGGAAGGGCTGGAACGCATTGCCCAACGGCGGGCGGGACGTCCCCGCCGCGCCTGGACGGACGGCCCCGCCAAATTGTGTCAGGCGCTGGGGATTGACGGAACGTTCAACGGCGCGGATTTGTGCGCCCCGGATGCGGCGCTTTTCCTCGAAGCGGGCGAACCCGTCCCCGATAGCCGCGTCACCATTGGGCCGCGGGTGGGGTTATACACTGTGCCGGAGCCGTGGAAGAGCATTCCCTGGCGGTTTCGAGTGGACGGGCGATGATAAGACCGTGGACGATGGACGATGGACAATGGACAATGGACGACAGACAACGGACAACGGACAACAGACGATAGACGTCAGACCGCTCAACTACCCGACCATCCGACTACCCGACTATCCAACTACCTGACTACTCAACGGAGGAACCCATGAGTTTACTGACCGGAAAAAACGCCCTGGTGTTTGGCGTAGCCAACAAGCGCTCGATTGCCTGGGGAATCGCCCAGGCCCTGCACGCCCACGGAGCCAGCGTGGGATTGAGTTACGCCGGGCCGGTGCTGGAGCGGCGCGTCCGTCCGCTGGGGGAGAGCATCGGGGCGGATTTCATCGAGCCGTGCGATGTCACCGACGACGCCGCCATCGCCGCGGTCGCCCAAAAAGCGGGGGAACACTTCGGGCAGATTGACATCCTCATTCACTCGATTGCCCACGCCAACCGGGACGAACTGCAAGGCCCGTATTACCACACCAGCCGGGAGGGTTTCCACATGGCGCTGGATATCAGTGCTTATTCCCTGGTGGCGCTGGCGGGCGCGTTCCAGCCCATCTTGCGCCGCGGCGGAGCGCTGGTCGCCCTGACCTACTACGGCTCGGAGAAAGTAGCCCCCAATTACAACGTGATGGGCGTTGCCAAAGCCGCGCTGGAAGCCTCCGTGCGGTATCTGGCGTATGATTTCGGGCCGCAGGGCATCCGGGTCAATGCTATCTCCGCCGGGCCGATTCGCACTCTGGCCGCCGCGGGCGTCTCCGGTTTCAAATCTTTGTACCGCCACTTCGCGGAAGTAACCCCTCTGAAGCAGAACATCACTATCGAAGACGTGGGCAATACCGCCGTTTTCCTGTGTTCGGAGTTGTCTTCCCAGGTGACCGGTCAGGTCATCTACGTGGACGGCGGGTATAATATCCTGGCGACTACCGAAATTCCGCAGTAAAACGAGCCTCATGTTCCGTAAACGGAAAGCATCTCCCTCCTCCGAAGGTTCCCCCGCCATCCCTGCGCCGGTGCGGCGCGTCACCACCGTGCTGGGGCCGGGCATTTATTGGAAAGGCGACTTGAAGGGAGAGGGCGGCGTGCGTATCGAGGGCACTGTGGACGGCGAAGTAGACCTGCGCGGCCTGCTGGTCATCGGCGAAACGGGGCGCCTGAACAGCGAACACATCCGCGCCAGTGTGGTGATTGTTTCCGGCGCGGTCAAGGGTGACATCCTCGCCGAGAAAGTGGAAATCCGCAGTACGGGGCGCGTGTGGGGCAACGTGGTCACTGCGGCATTCGCCACCGAGGAGGGCGCTTTTCTGCGCGGCCAAATCCAAATGGAAGAAAGCCTCGACCTGGGGCCGCCCCCTCCCCCCCCGGAGGAAGCGGAAGATACCCCCTGAAATGCGAAGCGGCAGGAGTTGTGAGAACTCCCGCCGCTTTTTGATTGATGGCTGGTTGACCGACAAATCTTCTGTTGTGGCACACGGAGCCACGGAGAACACGGGAAATCATCACAAAGCGCCGAAAAAACGGCTCTCCTCAGATTTGTGGGGTAAAGACTTCCGAGATTTCGACGAGAGCCGCTCCGGATGAACATCAGCCCAGGAAAATCTCGGAAGTCTGCTCATCCTACCCCACAATTCCGTGTTGACCCGAAAAAACTCTGCCCCATTCGTGCCCATTCGTGCCCATTCGTGGTTATTCGTGTCCATTCGTGGACTACAGTTTGGGAAGCACAATATCCCGTTGCTGCTGATACTTGCCCTTCTTGTCCGCGTAGGAAACTTCACATTCCTCATCGGCCTCGAAAAAGAGCACTTGCGCGATGCCCTCGTTGGCGTAGATTTTGGCGGGCAGGGGCGTGGTGTTGGAAATCTCCAGCGTGACGTAGCCCTCCCACTCTGGCTCGAAAGGGGTCACGTTGACGATGATACCGCAGCGTGCATAGGTCGACTTCCCCAGACAAACTGTTAATACCCCGCGCGGAATGCGGAAATACTCCACGGTGCGCGCCAAGGCGAAGGAGTTCGGTGGGATAACGCACACCTCCCCCTTGAAGTCCACCATGCTCTTGGGGTCGAAGTTCTTGGGGTCTACGATGGCGGAATGCACGTTGGTGAAAATCTTGAACTCATCTGCCACGCGAATGTCGTAGCCGTAGGAGGATACACCGTAGGAAATCACCCCCTCGCGCACCTGATTGGGAGCGAAAGGTTCAATCATGCCGTGTTCCAGGGCCATTTTGCGAATCCAGTGGTCGGGTTTCAGTCCCATGAAAGTCTCCTGTGGTTCATTGGTTGCATCGGTTGCATTGGTTGCATTAGTTGCATTGGTTGGATTGTCAGGGGGTTACGAAAGTGCGTTCTCCGGGGTGGATGGTGATTTCCAGGCGGTGCAGGCCGTTGGCGATGAATTCCATCCGATACCGTCCCGCAGGCAGATTCCAGACGGCGAAATTTTCTTCCAGGGACGCGGTGGAAAGCGCTTCGCCCGCCTCGTAAGTTTGCAGGTACAGAGGAGGAAAATCGGAATTGAGAGGGAGAATGTTCACCGGCAAAGCGGGAATGTTCTCTCCCGTGGGCGTGGTCAGCCGTCCCGCCAGGGAGCCGAACCCCCCGCGGGGCGTCAGCCACAACTCCGGATTGCGGCTGCTGGCGTAGGTGTTCTCTCCCACCCGCACCTCGAAATGCAGATGCGGCCCGTCCGCCGAGCCGCTCATCCCTACCGCCCCGATGACCTGCCCAACCTGGACGGGCTCCCCCTCCCAGACGTTCATCTCGGAAAGATGGCCGTACAGCGTGAAAAGGGGCTGCTCCCAGCCCGCGGGATGATGCTCGATGACCACCGCCTGCCCGTAGAAATTCGGCCAGGGAGATAACCCTCCGCCGGAATCGTCCCCCGCGAAGACCACCGTCCCCGCCGCGGCGGCCAGTACCGGGGTGCCGATGGGATTCTCGAATTCCACCCCGTGATGGATTTCGCGCTCCCCGTTCATGCTCGTCCCGAAACGGTAGCTGGGCGCGACTTCACGATTGGCCTGAGGCGGTAGCGGCACGCGTAGCGGGAAAACATCCGGCGGGACGGTCGGCGCAGGAGAAACCTGCGCGGGGGTCTCCGCGGGGAGAGATGTGACCGTCGGCGTTGGAGCGGCGGGAGATGTGGCCCGGACGACCGTCGCCGTTGCGCTGGCCGTCGGGGATGGACTGGGGCGTGCCGGTATGCTGTGATGCGGGGAGACCGCCGCGGAAACACAAGCGGCCAACAGCGCCCCCGTCACCCCCCACAAAATGATTCGGCGAACACATCCCATGCGCGTTTATCCGCTATTCGTGCCCATTCGTGTCCATTCGTGGACTAGAATTGCGCCAGCGCCGGCCCGACGCGGTCCTGCATGGCAGTCCGGACGCGTTCTACCAACATGGCGGCGCGGTCCTCCAGCGCGGTGAGGTCGTCCATCAGCGAACCCGCGGAAGGCTCATTGTGCAGACTGGTGAGATTGATACGTACATTCAAACTCGCCCCGCTCAAAGCGGCCTTCGCCAGCGCCGCGGCGGTGCCGGCATCCGTCAAAGCGTTGGTGTTGCCCTTCTCGGCCACTTCGGCGGCCAGTTCCAGCACCTCCACCACCTTGCGGGCTGTTTCCAGAGGCACTTTGGCGGCCTCCAGCGTGGC
>JANTFR010000001.1 GCA_024763355.1 Anaerolineales bacterium | reverse complement strand
CGGACGACAATCTCCTCGTCCGGCACGTTGAGGTAGATGACCTTGTCCAGAGACCTCCCTTGTTTGGACAGGATGGCTTCCAACGCTTCGGCCTGGGGAGGCGTGCGCGGAAAACCATCCAGAATGACGCCCCGGGCGGTATCCGGGCGTTCCAGGCGGTCTTTGACCATCGCAATGGTAATGTCGTCGGGAACCAGATTTCCTTTCTCGATGTAGGCGCGGGCCTTTTTCCCCAGTTCGGTGTCGTTGTTCAGGTTGTAACGGAACAAATCTCCCGAAGCGACGTGTACCAATCCCAATTTCTCACACAAAATATCGGCCTGGGTGCCTTTTCCGGAGCCGGGAGGGCCAAGAAAGACGATGTTCATTGAGTCTTCTCCTTGCTGGATAGGTTTGTGACAAATTTCCTGCATTGTAGCATGGATTTCCCCGCTTGGAACCGTTTTCCTCGGCCTGAAGACCTCACAGGTCTCGCAGACCTGTGAGGTCTGAAAGCACTCTCCCTTTTGGACTGGACAACCGCCCCCGGACTGATGTACACTGATAGCGCAGGACCCCACTCCCATTTCACCCTTTTCAGGAGCCTTCATGTTCGTTGACACCACCCTCCCCCCCGTTGGTTTGCGGGATGTCTCTCAGGCGGCGCGCGCCGCCGAAAGCATGGGCTTTGATGCCCTGTGGACGACCGAAACGCAGCACGACCCCTTCCTCCCCGGAGCGTTGATTGCCGAGCACACCCGCCGTCTGCGCTTCGGGACGGCAATCGCGGTGGGCTTTGCCCGCAGTCCGGCAACGATGGCCTATACCGCCTGGGATTTGGCGCAGGCATCCGGGGGACGTTTCATCCTGGGGCTGGGCACGCAGGTCAGAGCGCACATCCGCCGCCGCTTCGGGATGGACTGGCCGGCCTCGCCGGTCGGGAAATTCCGCGAGCAAATCCAATCTATCCGCGCCTTCTGGGAGACGTGGCAAACGGGCGCGCCGCTCAACTTCCGGGGCGAGTACTACAAACTGACCCTGATGAGTCCTTTCTTCAACCCCGGCCCCATCGAGACCCCGGACATCCCCATCTACATTGCGGGCGTCAACACGGGCATGGCGCGGCTGGCCGGCGAAGTCGCCGACGGCTTTTTCGTGCATCCCTTCCACACCCCCCGTTACCTGCGGGAAGTGCTTCTCCCCGCTATCGAGAAGGGCGCGGCCCGCAGCGGGCGTCCCCGCCCGGTCTTTTCCACCACTGTCTTCGCGGCCACGACCGAGGAGGAACGCGCTTTCACCCGCCAGCAGATTGCTTTTTACGCTTCCACCCCCTCTTATCGAGCGGTGATGCGTCTGCATGGGTGGGAAGACGTGGCCGAAGAACTCTCCCGCCTGGCCGCGCAGGGGCGTTGGATGGAGATGCCCGCCCTGGTGAATGACGAGATGCTGACTACCTTTGCTGTGGTTGCCGCCCCCGAAGAGGTTCCCTCCCTGTTGCTGGCGCGTTATCGCGGCCTCTCGGAGCGGATTGCCCTCTACACGCCCTACATCCCCGGTCAGCGGGATGCCTTCTGGAAACGTCTGATTACCGTCCTGCACGAATGAGAAGATGCCGGCCAAAGGAGATACCTTCGCAGAAGCGCGGCAGCGCATGGTGCAAGAGCAAATCGCGGCCCGCGGGGTGCGTGACCCGCGGGTGCTGGAAGCCATGCGGAGCGTCCCGCGCCACCTCTTCGTCCCCGACGAATACCGCGAGTGGGCCTACAGCGATGGTCCCCTCCCGATTGGAGTGGGGCAAACCATCTCGCAGCCTTATATCGTCGCTCTGATGACCGAATTGCTGGAAATCCCCCCAAAAGGGGCGCGGGTGCTGGAAATCGGCACCGGCTCCGGCTATCAGACCGCTGTTTTGGCGCATCTGGCGGATGAAGTCTTTACCATCGAGCGGCACGCGGCGCTGGCCGCCCAGGCCAACGCCCGGCTGCACCGTCTGGGGCTGGATAACGTTCACGTGCGGGTAGGGGACGGTACGCTGGGCTGGCCGGAGCACGCTCCCTACGACGGCATCCTCGTCACCGCGGCAGCCCCGGAGATGCCTCCCGCTCTGCTGGAGCAGGTTCGCATTGGCGGGCGCATCGTCATCCCCATCGGGCGGCGGGGAGGCCAAACCCTGGAATGCTGGACGCGTCGGGAGGACGATTTCGAGCGCCAAGCCATCATTCCGGTAGCCTTTGTTCCCCTCGTCGGCGAACAGGGCTGGTCCGCGGGGTAGGTTGTCCAGATTACGCGCCGAGAAACACAAAGAGCCGCCGAGAACTCTCGGCGGCTCGCATCTTGCGGGGGAAGGTATCAGGCCTTCTGTACGTTGACGAACACCATCGGGCGGCGCTGGGTTTCGTTGTAGATGAAACCGCGCAGCCGGTCGGTCAGATAACGTTCCGTGCTGCCGTTTAGGTTGCGTCCCAGGGCCTCGTAGACCTGTCGTTCCAGCGCTTCCAGCAAATCCTGGGCTTCCGGTTCGTAGACGAAACCTTTGGTACGAATGACAGGGCTGTGGATGGGGTCGCCGGTGAACTTGTCCAGCACCACACTGACGATGACCACGCCGTCGTTGGAAAGGCGTTCCCGGTCGCGCATCACGCTGGGGACGATGTCGCCCACCCCGGAGCCGTCCACGAAGACGTATCCGCCGGGGATGCGCTCCCCAAGGCGCAGGTTTCCATCCACGAATTCGATAACCTGTCCGTTGCCGGTCACCAGGACGTTTTCTTCCTTCATGCCCATTTCCAGAGCCAGCAAGCGGTGCTGGCGCAGGTGGCGCAATTCGCCGTGTACGGGGATGAGGTACTTGGGGCGCACCAGTTCGATGAGCAGTTTCATCTCCTCCTGGCTGGCGTGTCCGGAAACATGCACGGGGGCGATAGGGTCGTAAATCACTTCCGCGCCGCGCTCGAAGAGGCGGTTGATGGTGCGGTACACTGTCTCCTCGTTGCCGGGGATGGGGTGGGATGAGAGGATGATGGTGTCGCCCTGTTCCACGCTGAACTGGCGGTTGCGGCCCGTCGCCAGGCGGCCCATGATGGAGGCGGGTTCCCCCTGAGAGCCGGTGCACATCAGCACAACCTGGCCGGGGGACATTTTGAGGGCCTGTTCCACACTGACGACCAGCGAGTCGGGGATGTCCAGATAGCCGAGTTTGCGGGCCATCTTGGCATTTTCGCGCATACTCATCCCTACGAAAGCCATCTTGCGCCCCATCTTCTCGGCGGCGTTGGCAACCTGCTGCATGCGGGAAATCAGAGAAGCGAAAGTCGCCACCAGGACGCGCCCATCGGCGTCCCGGAAAATCTGCTCGAAAGCCGGCTCGATGACGCGCTCGGATGGGGTCCAGCCGGCCTTGTCGGCGTTGGTGGAATCGGCCAGCAATGCCAGGACGCCCCGACTGGACAATTCCGCCAATTTGGCGTAATCGGTAGCCCAGCCGTCCACGGGAGTGTGGTCGAATTTGTAATCCCCGGAGTGGACAATCAGGCCGGCGGGGGTGTCAATCGCCAGGCCGACCGCGTCGGGGATGGAGTGGCAGACGTGGAAAAGTTCTACCGTAAAGGGGCCGATTTTGATGTTGTCTCCCGCATTGACGGTGTTCAATTGGGCGCGCTGGAGCATTCCCCGGCGGGCCAGTTTGACTTCTATCAGGCCGCGCGTCAGCGGGGTGGCGTAAATGGGGACGTTGATTTCCTGCAAAACGTGAGGAATCGCCCCGGTGTGGTCTTCGTGACCGTGGGTGATGACGATGGCGCGCACGTGGTCGCGGCGCTCTATCAGGTACTGAAAGTCGGGGATGATATAGTCAATCCCCAGCATGTCGTTTTCGGGGAACATGATGCCGGTATCAATGACGATGATGTCATCGCCGTATTCGATTGCCGTCATGTTCTTGCCGATTTCTCCAACTCCCCCAATGGGGACGATGCGTAATACTTCGTTACTCATAGTGTTACAAACCTCTGTATGAATGTTGAACGGCGCTGCCTTCTCGGCAGGCCGGTTAGTGTTTTATTTAAAGAAAAATCCCTGGCGCGTAAGAACCGGCCAGGGCAAAAGGGTATTTACAAGCAAATCTAGGGATAATGCAGGAAATTCAACCTGAGACCACAGGGCGGCCAGGAATGGCCGGTCGTACACAACGGGCGCAATTGTAGCATAAGGGGGGGCTTTTGTAAAGCACAGGCCGACCCGTATGGGCCGGCCTGTGGATTCTACTGCCTTGGAAAAGTTCCGGTTTTTTAGTATTCCGGCATGGGCGGAGCGGCGGGTTTGTTCTCTTCGGGCACGTCGGTGATGAGCGCCTCGGTGGTGAGAATCATAGCCGCGATGGAGGCCGCGTTCTCGAGCGCGCCGCGGGTGACTTTGGCGGGGTCAATCACGCCGGCTTCAATCATGTCCACGTATTCATCGGTAAGCACGTTGTAGCCGATGGTGTGCTTGCCGCTCTTTTCCTGCTCGCGGCGCACGTTCTCGATGATAACCGAGCCATCCTTACCGGCGTTCTCGGCAATTTTGCGCATCGGCACGGAGAGAGCCTTGCGTACCATGTTGACGCCAATCTGGGCGTCTTCGTTGTCCATCTCAATGCCATCCACCGCGGAGAGGGCATTAATCAACGCCACGCCGCCTCCGGGGACGATGCCTTCTTCCACCGCAGCGCGGGTGGCGGAGAGGGCATCTTCCACGCGGTGCTTCTTCTCTTTCAGTTCGGTCTCGGTGGCCGCACCCACACGGATGATGGCGACGCCGCCGGAGAGTTTCGCCAGGCGTTCCTGGAGTTTCTCGCGGTCGTAGTCGCTGGTGCTCTTGTCAATCTCCACACGAATTTGCTCAATGCGTCCCTTGATGGCTTCGGGGTCGCCCTGACCGCCCACGATGGTGGTTTCCTCTTTGGTGGAGGACACCTTCTCGGCGCGGCCCAGGTCGGCAACGGTGACGCTATCGAGTTTGCGGCCGGTTTCCTCGGAAATCACGGTCGCGCCGGTCAGGATGGCGATGTCTTGCAGCATGGCCTTGCGGCGGTCGCCGAATCCCGGAGCTTTGACGGCCAGCACGTTGAGCATCCCGCGCAGTTTGTTCAGCACCAAAGTTGCCAGCGCTTCGCCGTCCACATCCTCGGCGATGATGACCAGTTCGCGTTTGCCAATCTGTACCAGTTTCTCCAGCAAGGGCACGATGTCGGTGGCGGCGGAGATTTTCTTGTCGTAAATCAACAGGTAGGGATTTTCGATGGCGGCTTCCATCGATTCGGGGTCGGTGATGAAGTAAGGGGAGATGTAGCCGCGGTCGAACTGCATACCTTCGACGTATTCGGTTTCGAAAGCCAGCCCTTTGGATTCCTCCACAGTGATGACGCCGTCCTTGCCGACTTTGTCCATCACCTCGGCAATCAGTTCGCCGATTTCGCGGTCTTGCGCGGAAATGGAAGCCACGTTGGCAATCTCTTCTTTGGTGGTGACCTCAATGGCCTGCGCGCTGATGTTTTCGGCCACAGCCTTGGTGGCGGCTTCAATGCCGCGCTTCAGCAGCATGGGGTTGGCGCCCGCAGCGAGGTTCTTCATGCCCTCGGCGACGATAGCGTGCGCCAGGACGGTGGAGGTGGTGGTGCCGTCACCGGCGATGTCATTGGTCTTGGTGGCCGCCTCTTTGAGCAACTGGGCGCCCATGTTCTCGAAGGGGTCTTCCAGTTCGATTTCTTTGGCCACGGTCACACCATCGTGCGTGATGGTGGGAGAACCAAATTTGCGGTCAATTGCCACGTTGCGGCCCTTGGGACCCAGGGTGGTGATGACCGCGTTGGCGAGCATATCCATACCTTTTTGAAGTTTGCGGCGGGCTTCCTCAGAGAAGGCCAGTTGTTTCGCTGCCATAACTGCTTACTCCTTTTTCCAGTTTGAGAAGGATTTTGGGTTGATGAAGTGCTAAACTGTGTTTCCGTTTTCCGTCAGGTGCAAAACGCAATTAGCACTCAGAAAAAGAGAGTGCTAATTACGTGCAAATCTTACACGTTGGACGGGGGTATAGTCAAGGGACGCATCTGCGATTCTTACAAAACGCTGATATTTCTCCCTGCCGGACGGGCGGCATCCGGCCGCAAGGGAATGTCTTGCTGCAGGCGGGAGACTAGATAGCTGTGCAATTGTGTTAGAATGCCGTCGCTTTGGCAAAATTCCGGAAGTGATGACGAAAGAGACCGTACAATGAAACTTGCTACCTTGTGTTACCTGCGGAAAAACGGGCATACCCTCATGCTCCACCGCATCAAGAAAAAGAACGATATGCACCAGGGTAAATGGAACGGCCTGGGCGGCAAACTGGAGCCCGGCGAAAGCCCTGAGGCGTGTGTCATCCGGGAGGTGGAGGAGGAGAGCGGGCTGCGTATCCGCAATCCGCGTCTGCATGGGGTCATCACTTTTCCCGCCTTTGACGGTTTCGACGATTGGTACGTCTTCCTCTTCACTGCCACCGAATTCGATGGGGAGTTGATTGATTCCCGCGAGGGCGTTTTGCGCTGGGTGCCGAACGATGAAGTACTTTCCCTGCCCCTGTGGGAGGGCGACCGCATTTTCATCCCCTGGCTGGACGAACCGCACTGCTTTTCGGCCCGTTTTGTGTACAAAAATGGAATTTTGCAAAGCCACGAGGTGACGTTTTATTGAGTGGGGGACTTCTATCCTTGCGTTTTACCTCCATGAGTAAAAATCTCCTTGACAAAATTAGAACATCTGTTCTATAATGTGCTTGCCATTGCAATGCCCTGAAAACCGTACTTTCAGGTACCTGCGCGCCGAGATTTTCTCAGCCGTTTTGGATTTGCCGCCTTTTCCGGTCCTCGCAAATCCCCCTTTTGGAGGTTTCCCATGAATCGCGCTCTCCCTGCATCTTTTGCCCATCTGCGACTCCAGCGCGGCTTGCTGTTCGGTCTGCTCATCATCGCTGCGCTGCTGGCGTTTGAAATTTTCAACTTCAGTACCACCCAGTTTGCCCTCGGCGATTTGCTCGGTGAATTGAGTTTTGCCGGTCTGCGCTGGTCCAGCATCCTGGCAATTGCCTTTTGCGGCATCGATTTCGCCGGTATCGCCCGCATTTTTACCCCCGAACAAGGGGCGGATGAACCCACCGAAGTTTGGTATCTCTTCGGCGCCTGGCTGCTGGCCGCCGCCATGAACGCCATGCTGACCTGGTGGGGCGTTTCCATTGCCATCCTCAACCATGAGACGCTGGGAAATGCGGTCATTGCCCGCCAGACTCTGCTCAAGGTCGTGCCCGTCTTCGTGGCTATCATGGTGTGGCTCATCCGGGTGCTTATCATCGGCACCTTTTCTGTGGCGGGAGACCGCCTCTTCAGCCAGGCGGAAAAGAACGCGACGCGTTCTTCCTACGCTCCGAGGAGCGGACGCGGCACCTACCGCCCCTCTCCGGCGACGACCCGCCGCCCGAAGCCTGCCGCAGCGACTTCTTTCCGCCCAGCGCCCAAAGCGGCTGCTCGCAGGCAGCAATATCGGGATGAACCCGAATATGCCCCCCTGGACGGCGGATACACCCGCCCCGAACCGACCTATCATCCCGTCTCGATGAGTGCGCCGGAAGGCCGGGGGCAATACCGCCGATGATGTGCCGCTCCCTTTCCTCTCCCTGACAGTCCTCACAGGTCTGCCTTGATAGACCTGTGAGGACTCGACGGCGACTAAGGTGTTCGAGCGTCGCGCAAGGGTTCACCCGATGCCTGAGAACGAATTTTGGGAGGCTGATTTCCTCCCTGCGGTCGAATATCCGCCGGATTGGGGAGCAGAAACCTGGGAGGAAACCTATCTCCTTTCGGAGGAATACGACGAGGGGGCATCTTTCCCCTGGTACGCCTCCGAAGACGGGATTTTCTTGTTCCCCGTCCTGCTCCCGCCTGCGCTAGTGCTCTTCTTTGGGGGATTGCTGGCTTTCTTCGTGTACGCCTTTTTCCCCGCGGCTACGCCTGCTCCCGCCGCACAGAAACAAGCAGCAGCCGTTGTTGCGGCACAGGCGCCCTCACCGGAGGCGGAGGCCGCTCCCGGCGGGAAGAAGAAAAATTTGGCCCCTCTCTTCACCCCCGAAGTGCAATACTGGAAGAAGGACATCCTGCGCTGGGCACGCCAGTGGGACATGGACCCCAATCTGGTTGCCACGGTGATGCAGATTGAATCCTGCGGCAACCCGCAGGCCACTTCTCGCGCCGGAGCGATGGGGCTGTTTCAGGTCATGCCGTTCCACTTCAAGAGCGGAGAAAACCCCTACGACCCGGATATCAATGCTTTGCGGGGGATGGGGTATCTGCGCCGCGCCCTGGATGCCTTTGGGCAAGAGGCCCGGCTGGCGCTGGCCGGGTACAACGGCGGCATCGGGGGGGCCAGCCGTCCCGAATCGCTGTGGGCGGCGGAAACCGTCCGTTACGTTTACTGGGGAGCGGGCATCTATGCCGACGCGCGGGCCGGGAAAAAGCAAAGCGCCCGCCTGCAAGAGTGGTTGAATGCAGGGGGCGCCAGCCTGTGTGCACAGGCGCGGAACGTTTTGGGGGTCAGGTAGCACAATCGGGGTGGGAGAGGGGCAACCAGATGTGAAAGGTGGTGCCCTCTCCGGGACGAGAATCCACTGTAATGCGGCCTTCGTGGGCGCGCACAATCCAATAGGCGATGGAAAGTCCCAGGCCGAATCCCTGCCCGTCTTTGCCGCGCGTCCGGGCCTTCTCCGCCCGATAAAAACGCTCGAAAATGTGGGGCAAATCTTCGGGAGCGATGCCGGGGCCGCTATCCTGCACGCTGAGGTGCGCCTGCCCTTCACTTTTGCCGATGCCCACGCGCACCGTGCCGCCCGCCGGCGTGTAGCGCAGGGCGTTGCCCACCAGGTTGACGAGAACCTGTTTGAGACGGTCGCGGTCTGCGCATACCTGCACCTGGTCGAAATCCCCGATTTCCAGGCGCACGTGGTCTTTCGCCAGCACCTGCAATTCGCCGATGACCTCCAGCACCAGGGCATCGAGTTCGGTGGGCGTGCGCGTCAGGGGCAGATTGCCGCTCTCGGCGCGGGAGAGCACCAGCAAATCGCCCACCAGCCGGGTGAGACGGTCAACTTCGTTTTCGATGCTGTCCAGCGATTCCACATCCTGCCCAGGGAGGCGGCGCAGGAGGGCCACGTTGCCCTTGATGACCGTCAGGGGAGTCCGCAGTTCGTGGCTCACGTCGGCCAGAAAGCGCCGCTGGACAAGGAACAGGCGTTCCAGGCGCTCCAGAGTCTGGTTGAAGGCCATAATCAACTGGCCGATTTCATCGTTGGGCGGCAGCCCGTAGGGGGGGATGCGCCGGGAAAGGTCGTCAGCGCGGGTGATTTGCAAGGCGACGCGGGTGACGCTTTCCACGGGGGCGAGCAGCCTTTGGGTGGCGAACCACACAATCAGGCCGGCTCCCAAAGCGGTAATTATGCTCCACAAGAGGAGAATCTGCAAAACCGAAGAGCGCAACCGCTCCAAAAAGGTCAGCCCCATCCCGATTTGGAGCACCCCGAAAGGTTCGCCGCCGCGCCGCAGAACGAGGGAGAGCACCCGCAGGCGTTCCCCGTTCAAGGTGGCCGAGACGAATTCCGAGCGGTTGGCGTAGAGCGCGGGGCGCGAAAGGGGTTTGACCAGCGGCCCGATGCGCCGCGGCCAGGCCCAGATGAGCGTTTCGGATGTTCCCCACAATTGGATGCTGCTGATGCCGGTGCGCTCCGTTTCCAGTTCCTGCTCTAGCGGCTCGAAAGATGCGGCGGTGAGGGGCTGCGCGGCGGTAGCGTTGATGTAGCGGACTACCCGTTGGGAGGTATCCAGCAAAACGTCATCCACCTGCTGCAAGATGGTTCCGGAGATGACCTGGTAAAGGACGATGCCGAGTACCAATTGCAACCCGCCCAGGAGCAGCGTGTAGAGCAGGGTGAAGCGGGAGCGCAGCGTCATCTAGTCGGGTTCCCTCAGCACGTAACCTACCCCCCGCACGGTATGGAGCAGGCGCGGCTCGCCCCCTTCTTCCAGTTTTTGCCGCAGATAGCGCATGTACACTTCGATGATGTTGCTGGCCCCGCCGAAATCGTAGCCCCAGACGCGGTCGAAGATGAAATCCCGGGTCAGCACCTGACGGGGGTGGAGGAGAAACAACTCCAGCAGGTCGTATTCTTTGGAGGTCAGGGAAATGGTACGCTCGCCGCGCCGCGCCTGCCGCGTGCCGGTATCCAGTTCCAGGTCGGCAAAGCGCAGCACCTGGGGGACGGCGGGCTTGGTGCGCCGCAGGAGGGCGCGGATGCGCGCCAGGAGTTCGTCCAGATTGAAGGGTTTGACCATGTAATCGTCCGCGCCCATATCCAGCCCCATAACGCGGTCGTTGACCGAATCCCGCGCCGTCAAAATCAGGATGGGCACGTTGCTGCCTGCCCGCAGCCGGCGGCAGACCTCCATCCCGTCCAGGCCGGGGAGCATCAAATCCAGCACCACCAGGTCGGGCGGGTCTTGCTGGGCCTTTTGCAGGCCGGTCAACCCGTCGGTGGCTACCTCCACTTCGTAATTTTCATACGACAGCCCCCGGCGCACAAAACGGACGATGGCCTCGTCATCTTCGATAACCAGAATTCTGGTGCCCATGGCATTCTCCTTTGAGGAGACCTCACAGGTCTCTCAGACCTGTGAGGTCTGCATACGTCCACTATACCACAATCGCTCCCTGGGCCGAATCGCGCAGCAGCCAGACGCGGCTCTCCACACCGGCGGCGCGGAAAGCGGCCTGGGCGGCCTCTGCGATGGCGGCGGTCTGCCTTCTCTCGCAGAAGACGACCATCCCCGGCCCTGCCCCGGAGAGGGCGGCCGCTCCGCCTGCCTGCCGGGCGGCCTCCAGGGCGGCCTCCATGCCGGGGAGGTGCGGCAGGCGGTAAGGCTGGTGCAGTACGTCGCGGGTGGCCTCCCGCAGGAGGGGCAAATCCCGGTCTCGCAGGGCTTCCACGACCAGCAGGGCGCGCCCGATGCTCTCCGCCGCGGCGGAAAACGTCACCTGCGCGGGGAGGGCGGCCCGCGCCTGCTCCGTCGAGAATTTCACCTGCGGGAGGACGTACACCACCGCCCAGGGAGGAATGGGCACTTGCCGCAGATGTTTTTCGCTGACAATCACCAGCCCGCCGAGCAGGGCCGCGGCGGCGTTGTCGGGATGTCCCTCGATGGAGGCCGCCAGGCGGATGATGTCCCGCGGGGAGAACGGTTCCCCCAGGAGGGCGTTGCCCCCCAGGAGACCACTCACCACCGCGGCGGCGCTGGAACCCAGCCCGGACCCCAGAGGGATACCGTTTTCACAGGCAATCCGCACCCCGGATGGCGGCGCCGCGCCTGCCTCGGCGTACAGACGGGTGAGGGCGCGCCAAATTAGGTTCTCCTCCCCTTTGGGGAGATTGCCGGCCCCCTCCCCCGTAATCTCGCAGTGCACCCCCGGTGTATCGCTGAGGGTGAAGCGCGTCTTGTTCCATAAGTCCAGCGCCAGCGCCAGGCTGTCGAAGCCCGGACCCAGGTTGGCGGTCGTCGCCGGGACGCGCACTTCTATGGGATGTGATTTCTGAGCACTCACGAGTTTTCCTCAGGCCAGCGCGTCCAGAGCGCGCATTTCTTCGGGGGTGAGTTGGATGTCCGCCGCGGCCAAATTCTCCTCCAGATGGCGGCGCTGCACCGCCTTTGGGATGGTAATCACGCCGGGCTGTGCCAGCAGCCAGGCCAGCGCAATCTGGGCGGGAGTGGCCCCGCGGGCCGCGGCAATCGAAGCCAGGACGGGAGAATTCGCCAGCCGGCCTTTTTCCAGCGGGGTGTAGGCCGTTAGCAGGATGCCGTGCTCCTGGCAGTGCTTCAGTACCCCGTTGCGGGCGTAATCGCGGTTGAAGAGGCTGTACGGAACCTGGTTGGTCAGCAGAGGCGTCTCGCTGAGGGCCTCGGCGCGGCGCATGAGGGGCACATCGAAATTGCTGACCCCCAGGTAACGCACCCGTTCCTCCCGCACGAGGGCGTTGAGGGCGCGAAAACCATCTTCCAGCGGCAAAGAGGGCGGCCAGTGGATGAGGTACAGGTCGAGATAATCCGTTCCCAGGCGGCGCAAACTGCCCTCGCAGGCGCGCCGCGTTCCGTCGTAGGTCAGGTGGTTGGGCCAGATTTTGGAGGTGATGAAAATTTCCTCCCGCGGGATGCCGCTCTCGCGCAGCGCCCGTCCGAGAAGTTCTTCGGCGTGCCCGTTGCCGTAGATTTCGGCAGTATCGAAATGGCGGTAGCCGATTTGGAGAGCGTAACGCAAAGCCTCCAGCACCTCGGCGTCGCGGGATGTATCGGCGTTCATCCCGCCGCCCATGCGCCAGGTTCCCAGCCCCAGGGGGGGAAGGGAGGTGCCGTCGGGGAGAGGGTAAGTCTTCATGGTTTTGGTGTCTCCTATGAAGGGAGATGGACAGTCAGAGGGCAGAATTGAAACGCACCAGTTTTTCCCAGTCAATCAGACCTTCGGTGCAGAATTCGGCTCCGAAGTCCATTGTGAACAGGTTGACGATGCGGGCGTATTCCCGCCGAAAAGCCGCGTTGCGCTCTTCCGCCTGGTGCCCCAACGGCTCGATGATTTCGAGGTAGAGACGGTCGTTGCCGGAAATGAACTCCCAAAAGCGCTGCCCGCACAATTTCAGGTAATCGCCTTTGTCCGGCTTGTTGTCTTTTCCGTAACAGCACCCGTTGACGGCCACGACATTGCCCATTTGCCGGTTTTGACGCAGCCGCCGGCGGGCCTGTTTGAAGTTGTTTTTCATGCGGGCAATCTGGCTGCTGTTGCCCCAGTTGGGGCCGGACTTGACGGCCACGATGTAGTACACGCCGTCCTTCTCGAATTCCAGGTCAATCCCTTCGGCGGTGGATTTTCGTCCACCGTAAACGCGCTGACATACGAAAACGGCTAATTCTTCCAGAAATTGGCCGAAGATGGTTTCCTCTTGCGAGGAGAGATGCGCGTCCAGCAACTCCCTTACCAGTGCTTGGGAGGTATCGATGTTCTTGGCGCGGAACAGGTACGGGTTCTTACGCTTCAGAATTTGCCGGAGTTGCAGGGATTGGAGTCTTTCCAGGCGGCGGTTGTGGAAGGCTCCAATGTTTTCGGCCACGAAATCGCGCACATCATTCAGGTCGAGGGGGTTCATAGGCTTCCTGTGCCTCGAAAAGGGAGAGTTGTGGGGTTTGCAGGTCTTTCAAACTGGCCTTGACCTGCTCGTAATAGGTTTCCATGATGTCAATCCCAATCGCGTTGCGGCGCAGGCGGTACGCCGCCCGCAGAGTTGTGCCGGAACCCATGAAGGGGTCCAGCACCCAGTCGCCCTCCTGAGTAAACAGTTTGATAAACCATGCCGGAAGCGCTTCGGGGAAAGCCGCGCTGTGGTTGCGGTTGCGTGTCTCGGTAGCCATGTGCAGGACGTTGGTGGGATACACCTTCTCGCGTCCCACCCAGTTGGCAACCCGTTTCCCAAAGCCGCTGCCGGCCCGTGATTCGTCCCGAATTTTGTCCGTATCGCTCAGATTCTTGAGGCGTTTCCTGGCCCAGTCCCCCATGGGTACCATCACGGCTTCCTGGTACATGTGGAACTGCCGTTGTTTGTTGAATTGCAGCAAGCGTTCCCAGGCATCCCGAAAACGATTAGGCCACTTGCCGGGGTAGGAATTCTTTTTGTGCCAGATGAATTCTTCCGTCCAGAGCCACCCCTGGCGGCGCATGGCAAGTATCAACTCGAGGACGTAGGTGTGGCGTTCCCCCTTGACAACGCGTTCTTTGATGTTCAGGATGAAAGTTCCCGTGGGTTTGAGGACGCGTTGCAATTCCGCCGCAATCGGCAGGAACCAGGCCACATAATCGTCGGGATGGATGCCCCCGTAGGTGTTTTTGCGCTGGTCGGCGTAGGGCGGCGAAGTAACAATCAGGTCAATCGATTCGTCGTCCAGGGTACGGAGCACCTCGCGGCAGTCACCAAGCAGCGGGCGGATGATTGGTTCGTTCATGCCTTGATTGTAACAAACTACTTGAAAGTGAGAAAAGATTCGGAATTCTCCGACCTGACGAGGGAGAAACCGGCGACGGGGTAAGCGCGCCTGCCTGCGCTTACAGGTTCTGAGCGCATTAGAACCCTAATTCCTTTATCGTTTTCCCCACCGTATCTCCCCCGCTTTTCCCCCCCAGTAATTCCTTCCAAAAGGCATCGTCGTAGCGGCGGGAGCGCACCGGCAGCGGCATGGGGACGCCCCACCCCAGGAGCAGGACTTCCTCCTTGGGCTGCAAACGCGCCAGCATCCCCCGCAGGGCATCCCGTCCTGCCAGGCCGGAGAGCACCGCCCGGATGTCGTCCTCGTCCCCCAGCCAGCCGGAGATGCGCGTCCCCAGTTGGGACATGACCTCGTCGTAAATCTGCGAGGGGCGCTGGTCAATAATCAGCAGGGTGACGTAGTACTTGCGCAGTTCGCGGGCAATCGTGCTGAAAGTCGTCTGGGCGGCCATCTCGCGATTGAGCAGTTTGTGGGCCTCCTCGACGGCAATCACCAGTGGACGCGGCTCCTGCTCTCCGTGGGTGCGGAAGCGGTTGGTGGTCTGCTCCCAGCGCTCGCGGATGTGTCGGGTCAGCAGGTTACTGACCAGGAGGTAATCCAGGTCGCTCTCGTGTTTACCGAAGGAGAGGATGACGTGCTGCCCGGCCTCCAGGGCCTTAATCACCTCGGCGATGCCGTCGCTGGCGGGGTTTTCCACGATGTAGGGTTTGTTGAACAGGCGGCGCAATTTGCTGTGCAGCCCCTCGGCAGCCATCACGTTGACGCCGTGCTTGTTGGCCCAGGCTGCCACGCTGCCCGGCGCGGGGAATTTCTTGCCTGTTTCCTCCTCCGTCCACACTTCGGTGGTCATTTCCTTGAAGGCCTTGAACCAGCCCTGCGCCCCGAAGGTATGCACCAGGGCTTCCAGCGTGGTAGGGGTGGTCTCTTTGAGATTGAGTTCCCGCGTCAGCATCTCGATATCCGCCGGGCGGATGGCGCTCATCGGGATTTCCAGGTTGAAATCGGGAACCTGCCCCCGGATGGTGGCTCCCGCCCCCAGCCCGACGACGCGCACCTTGCTCCGGAATTTGGTACGCAGCCCGACGACCCGCGCTCCCGTATCCGAGGCGGTGTCGTCGAAGCCGTATTCGTTGTGCATGTCGAAGACCAGCACGGAGGCCACGTTGTGCTTCATCAACCCCGCCAGGACGAGACGCGTCAGAAAGGATTTGCCCGTGCCGGTGGCCCCGAAGATGCCGGCGGAACGCTGGACGAACTTCTCCAGGTTGACGCGCACAGGATGTCCCTGCTCGCGGGTGTGCCCGATGACGAAGTTGCTCTTCTCGGCCTTGCCGAAAATTTCGGCGATGTCGCCCTCGGTTGCCAGGCGCACGGGCGCGTGGTGCGGCGGGACGGTCTTGACCGGCATGGGGCGCGGCTTCTCCCGCAAGCCGCTCTCGATTTCATCCAGCCAGCGGGCAAATGCCGCCTCCTCCTGCGGACCGCGTTCCAGCATCAGGGCGGGCAGAATTTCCAGATTGGTGTAGAGGGTCTGCCCGTGGAGGGCGCGCGCCAGCACGGGGGGCAGGCGGTCTTCGGTTTGCTCATCCGCAAAACGAGGGTCGGTGGCCCCCAACTGGATGTCGGTGACTAGCCCGTAGAACAGCCATTCCCCGCTCTCGATGACGACAAAAGCCCCCTCCTGTACTTCCTGCGGTGAGACGTTGAGGCGGGCGCGAAAGTTCTCTTTCAGTCCCCCGCCGATGATGTAGGCGAGTTGGTTCATGGGTCGGTTGGTCTGATTGGTCGGAGTGGTCTGATTGGTCGAATTGGTCGGGGTGGTCGAAGTGGTCTGATTGGTCGGAGTGGTCGAAGTGGTCGAAGTGGTCTGATTGGTCAGAGTGGTCGGAGTGGTCGGAGTGGTCGAAGTGGTCGGATTGGTCGAAGTGGTCGGATTGGTCGAATTGGTCGGATTAGTCAGGGGCGGGTGGTCAGGTAGTCTACCGCACGTCGCACCCCGCACTCCGCACTCCGCACTATCCACCGTCTACCGTCCTCCCACCGCGGCGACCATCGCCACGGCGTAGCGGTCGGTGTGGCTCAAACTGACGGCCCACTCCGTCAGGCCGAGGTCGGCGGAGAGAGCGGCGGCGTTGCCGTGCAGGTGCAGGGTGGGCTCCCGCTGTGGGCCGCGGCGCACTTCGATTTCGCGGAAGGCCACCGGCCCGATGCCTGTTCCCAGGGCTTTGGCGACCGCTTCTTTGGCCGCCCAACGCGCCGCCAGGGAGGGCAGTTTGCCGGCGCAGTCTTCCAGTTCCTGCGGGGTGTAGATGCGCCGCAGAAAGCGCTCCCCGTGCCGGGCGATGATTTGCTCCAGACGGGCGATTTCCACCAGGTCGGTGCCGACGCGCAAGGACATGAGATTATCCGGCCAGGACGCCGCGCAGCGCGCCGCCTTCCAGGGCGGTGAGACGCACGGCAGAAAGACGGTTCCACAGGTTTTGCGGGGCCTGGGCGTGGACGCGCAGGTAGTTGTCGGTCAGGCCGCTGAGCGTCCAGCCTTCGGGGCCGAGGGAGACGGCGCTTTCCCAAAGCACCTGCCGGGTCGCGCCCAGGAAGCGCGCCCGATAGCGCGCTCCGCTCTCTGCAAAGACGGCTTGCATGCGGGCGTTGCGCGCCTTGCGTACCGCGTGGGGAACCTGCCCCTTCATGCGGGCGGCGGCGGTGCCGGGCCGCGGCGAATAGGTGAAGACGTGCCCGGCGGCGAACTCCATGCGGCGAACGAAATCCAGGCTGGCCTCGAACTCATCTTCGCTCTCGCCGGGGAAGCCCACGATGATGTCGGTGGTGATGGCGATGTCGGGAGCGACCTTACGGGCGGCCTCCACCAGGGCGGCGAAGGATTTACGGGTCGTCTTGCGGGCCATGCGGCGCAGGGTGGCATCGCAGCCGGATTGCAGCGGCAGATGGAGATGCCGGCATAGGCGCGGCTCCTGCCATAACTCGAAGAAAGCGGCGTCCAGGTTCCAGGGTTCGAGGGAGGAAAGCCGCAGGCGGGGGACGGTGGTATGCGTCAGGATGTGCTCGACCAGATGCCGGAGATGACGCCGCGGCGAGAAATCCGCTCCCCAGGAGCCGAGATGGACGCCGGTAAGGACAATCTCCTGCGCCCCGCCGGCCAGTGCAGCCGCAATGTCCTCTGTGACGGCCTCCACGGGACGGCTGCGCGCCGGCCCGCGGGCAATCGTAGTGATGCAGAAGGTACAGCGGTTGTCACAGCCGTCCTGTGCCTTGATGAAGGCGCGGGTGCGCAGCCGCGCGCCGGGCAGGGGCTGACGCTCCACCGGCTCCAGGTCGAAGACCTCCGGGGGGAGGTGCAGCACCTCGGGAACGAGGGCCTCTTTACGGGGGTTCGGCACCACGCGGCGCACTCCGGGGAGGGCGGCTGCCGCTTCCGGCTCCAGGGTCGCCCAGCAGCCGGTGGCAATTACCTCCTCCACGCCGGCGCGTGCCGCCCGCCGAATCACTTTGCGCGAGTCGGCTGCCGCCTGGGTGGTCACCGCACAGGTGTTGACCACGGCCAGGTCGGCGGCCTCGGGGCGCGCTACAATCTCATGTCCTGCGGCGCGAAACTGGCGGGACATGCGCTCGATTTCGCTCTGGTTGAGGCGGCAGCCGATGGTGTCGAGATAGATCTTCACGGTTCAGGGGGCGGTGACGACGAAGTTGTCGAAAAGGATGTCCGTGCCGGGTTCGTCATAGGTTCCGGCCAGCAGTCCCACGTCGCCGGATGAAAAATCGGCGTCCTCGACGGTCTGGAGATGGGTACCGTTGACCGAAAGAGAGAGCGTAGAGCCGACGCAATCCACCGTGATGTGATTGGTGGCATTGCCTTGCCGAATGGCATCGCTGGTATCCATGCTCTCCGCGCCGATGAGTTGTTGTTCCCCATCCACGGTCTTGCCGATGCCGAAATAGCCGTCGCTGCTGATGATGAAGAAGTAGAAGTTGTCTACGTCCTTGTAACGGCAGATGATGCCGAAATCGTTGTCGTCCGGGCCGCCTGCTTTGGTGGCATCCACTTCAATGTGGACATCGGTGAAGGACAGGCTGGGATTGGCCCAGACATCCATGTTGTCCGTGTTGACGAAGATGCGGTAAGCGCCGTTTTCGTAATCTGTGACCCCATCCTCGGTGCGCACGCTATCCCATCCGCTGTTGGAATCGGAGAAATCATCCTGGAAGAGAACTTGCGAACCCGATGCGCCCCCCGCGGAAGGGCTTCCGCCGCCTGTCAGGGTCTGGCAGGCCAGCGAAGAGAGCAAAACGACTATCAGGGCAAGGGCGGGACGGGCAAATCGTTTCATGGGGAACCTCCGGGGGAAAGGGGAATAAAATGGGCAGATGCGATTGTCACACGAAGCCGCAGAGAACATCGCGACTTACTTCTCTCAATCAAGCCTCGCGTTTCACGAAAATGGTTCATTATTGTACCGCAAGAGGGGCTGCGCTATGGCCCCAGCAGGCGGCGGGCCTGGGCAGCCCAGGGGGAATCCGGAGCGAGGGAGATAACGGTCTGGTACATGCGGCGGGCAAGGGCGTCGTCCCCTTGCAGGGATGCAATCAGCCCTAAATCCAGGTAGGCCGGGGTGTAACCGGAATCCAGGGCGAGGGCGCGGCGGGCGAGGCGGCGGGCGCTGGTCAGGTCGCCCAGGCGCAGGTACACGCGTCCCAGGATTTCCGGGGAGGCGGCCTCCTGAGGGGCCAGCAGAACGCTTTGGCGGGCGGCGGGCAGGGCGGTTTCCTTGATTTCCAGACCGTATTGCAGGCAAAACTCCGCCAGGGCGCGCCAGGGAGCGGGGTCGTTGGACGCCAGGGAGGTCGCTTTGCGGTAGTGTTCCAGCGCATTGGAGATATTCCCCATCTGCGCCAGAGTCGCCCCGATTTCCATCTCCCACAGCGGGTTTTCCGGCTCGCTGCGGGCGGCGCGGTAGAAATAGACCAGCGCTTTTTCGGGTTGCCCGCGGTTGCGCCAGTAGAGGGCGTTCAAACTGGCCGCGGTGAGCGAAGCGGGGTCGAGACGCAGCGCGGTTTCCAGGGCGCGACTTCCGTCCAGGCCGAGGGTTTCGAGGGCCTGTCCCCAGAAAGCCCAACCTTCGGCGTAATCGGGATTGCGCTCCACGGCGCGGCGGAAGGCTTCGGCGGCCAGCGCCCATTCCCCATGCGCCCCCAATGCTCGTCCCGTCAGCACGGCGATGTAAGCGGGGTCGTCCTGCAAACTACCCTGCACGAGGGCATCGCGCAGGGATGCGGCCAACGCGGCGCAGGGAGAAGACGAGGCGGCAGCGAGTTCCAGATATGCGGGGGCTTCGGCGGGGTGCAGGACGGAAAGCAGCGTGGCTACCTTGCAGAGAAGTTCTGCATCTGCGGGGGCGTGCTGCGAGAGAATGCGGTAGTGCTCCAGGGCGGCCTCCCAATCCCCGCGGCTTTCGGCCACTTGCGCCAGTTTGCGCCGCCAGATGTCCGCCTGGGGGGCGTCCTGTTCCACAGCCTGCTCCCAGAAGGAGACTGCGGTTTCCAGGTTGCCCGTTTCGGCGGTGAGGTCGCCCAGCAGCCCGTACCCCTGGGAGGAGAGCATCCCCTCGGCGCGGGCGCGCAGCAGACAGGCCCGCGCGATGGAGAATTGTTCCCGTTCCTCCGCTCGCCAGGCGGCCACCTCCCACAGGGCAGGCGCGGGGACGGTCTGTGCCAGGGTGGTCAGTTCGCTCAGGGAATAGCCTTCGCCACGCTGTGCCAGGGCGCGGCGGGCGGCGCGGTTTTGCGCGCCGGCCTGCCACCAGACAAAGTCTCCGAGGAGGAAAATCAGGAAAACGAAAAGGAGGGCGCGGCGGCGAGACATGATGAGATTATACCTGCCGAGGGGTATAATCACGTGTCACGTATCACGTATCATGTATCACGTGTCAAGTGCCAAGTGCCAAGTGCGTTGATGCTATTCGTGCTCATTCGTGACCATTCGTGGATGGAGGAGGTATGGAAAAGATTTGTGTCTATTGCGGTTCGGCGGATAATCTTCCCGACCGCTACCTGGAAGGGGCCAGAACGCTGGGAGCGGCGCTGGCGCGGCGCGGCCTGACGCTGGTTTATGGCGCAGGGCGCACCGGCCTGATGGGCGCGGTAGCCGATGCAGTTTTGGAAAACGGCGGAAAGGTAATCGGCGTCATCCCGGAGATGTTTTACACGCCGGTGCTGGCGCACGCCGGGCTGACGAGTTTGGAAATCACCCCCGATATGCACACCCGCAAGGCGCGCATGGCCGAAATAGCGGATGCTTTCATCGCTCTGCCGGGCGGTTTCGGCACTTTCGAGGAGTTCTTCGAGATTTTGACCTGGGCGCAGATTGGGCTGCACCGCAAGCCGATTGGCTTGCTGAACGTGGCCGGATACTACGACTCCCTGCTGGCGATGGTGGAACACGCCCGCTCCGAAGGCTTCATCTACGAGGAACACCGCGCCCTGTTCCAGTGTGAATCTCAGCCGGATGCTTTGCTGGATGCGCTGACGACCTACACCCCGCCGGCAGGCCTGGAGCGCTGGGTGGAGCGGGAGGCGCAGGGGACAGACGGGAAAGGGTAGCCCGTTTGTGGCACACGGAGCCACGGAGAACACGGGAAATCGCCACAAAACATCAAGGAAACTCTGTGCTCGCCGCGTCTCTGGGTGAATACATCAGGCATTTGCGCGTTTTGTCAATCTGTCACCCCTCCGCGTTGGAGAGCGCAGCGTAAGTCTCCAGCCAGGCCTGGGCGGTGCGCTCCCAGGTGAGGCTCTCGGCGAGACGGCGGTTGGCCCTCCCCAGACGGCGGGCGAGGGTTTCATCGTTCAGCAGGCGGCGCATGGCCTGGAAGAGCGCCTCCACGTCGCCGGGAGCGACCAGCAAGCCGGTTTCTCCGTCCCGCACGGCGTCGGGGATGCCGCCGGAGCGCGTCCCGATGACGGGCAGGCCGTACGACCCGGCCTCCAGATAGACCAGTCCGAAGCCCTCGAAGTGCAGGTTCTCCTCCTGAGAGGCCAGCACGAAGAGCGACGCGCCCCGATAGAGGGCGTCCAGTTGGGTATCGTCCACGCGCCCCCAGAAGGTGACCGCCTCCTCCAGGCCGCGCCGGCGCACGAAATCCTGCAAAGAGCGGAAGTAAGCATCCTGCGGGCGGTACTTGCCAACAATCCAATAGCGCGCCTGGGGCATTTCCTCGTGCAGACGGGCAAACGCGGCCAGACTGCGGTGCAGTCCTTTGCGCGGTTTGATGTCGCCTACGGTAAGCAGGGTTGGGATGGCAGGCCGGGGGCGTTCCAGTGCCTTGGTACGGGGGATATTGCGCCAGAAATCGTTGCCGTTGGGAATAACGCGCACCTGCTGTGAGGTGATGGCTTCGGGGAACATCCGTTGTATCAGGGCCGCGGTGCCGCGGGAGACGGGGCACACCGCCGCCGCGCCGCGCAGTACCCGCCGATAGGCCCAACGGTCGAGGGGGTAACGCGCCCATAGGACGGCATACGTCCCGTGGGCGGTGAGCAAATGCGGCAATCCCAGATGCCGCCCCAAAACGTGCCCCACCAGACCGGCGGGGTAGGCCTCCAGCGAATGTACCAGGCTCAAAGGAGGGAGCGGAAGACGCCGTACTTGCCACAGGGAGCGCAACAGCGCCCAGCGGGAGCGCCGTCCGCTCAGGGATGCCTCCTGCACGGTGGGGAGGGTGTAGCGCGGCCAATCGGGGAAGAGGTCGGCGGCAAGGCCGGCATCGGCGGCAGAGACAATCAGGTGCGGCTCTACGTGTTCGGCCAGCCGTGGCAGCAGACTCTCGGCATAACGCCGCCACCCGGAGGTTTGCAGGGAGGGGAGGATGTAGGCGAGACGCATGAGGAAAGTTTGCAAGTGGGAAAGTGAGCAAGTGGAAAGTTTGCAAGTGGGCAAGTACGAGGTACGTGGTACGTCAGCCATCCATCTTCTTCAACTGGCGGTAGAAAAGTGTCACGGCCAGAGCAACGCCGATGATGTAGGAGGCGGCCAGCAGACCGGCATTCGCCAGGTAGCCCCAAATGGGAACCAGCAACAGGACGCCCGCAACTTTGAAGAGCGCCAACCCGAAATTGATTTTGGCGGGCAGGTCGGCGCGTCCCAGGGAGAGCAGGGCGACCCGGTTCCAGTAAAAAGTGTTGGCGACCAGGAAACCGGCCAGCAGGATAAGCAGAGCGGGGTAAGCGGGCAGGTATTCCGGTGTGTACAGGGCGGCAATCAACGGACGTCCCAGGAGCGCCAGCCCCGCAACGACCGCCGCGGTGTATGCAAAGGCTACTCGCGAACCTTGTTTCAGCACGTAGCGCACGTTGCGCCAGTTGCGGCGGGCGACCTCGCGGGAGAGTTCGGGGTAGGTGGCCCGCGGCAGGGGGCTGATGGGCATCTGGACGAGGTTGGCAAGCGCCAGCGCCAGTTTGTAGTAGCCAGCCTCGGTGGGAGAGCGCAGCAGGGAAACCCACAGGAGTTCGCTGTCTTTGTTGATGAGACTGAGCGTGCCGCTCAGGTTGGTGCTGACCGCGAAACGGGCCAGTTCCCGCCATTGGGAGCGCAAGCCCCTCAAAGGGAGACGGAACCAACCGCCCCCCCAGCGGGTACGCGCTTCCCAAAGAGCGGCCGCGGTCATCCCCAGGGAGCCGAGGGCCTTCCCCGTCATGTAGGCCAGCACTACCGCAAAGAGACCTGCACCCTTCCAGTAGGCCGCGCTAATCAGCAGCAGGGTCAAGACGCTTTGGCCGACCTGGATGAAGGCGATGCGCCGGAAGCGGTCGGCAATCTGGAGCAGCCCGGTGCCGCTCTCGAAAACCAGGTTGGCAAGGATGATGCCGCCGCCGTAGAGTCGAAACCAGGCAGTGGTGGCCGGGTCGTGGGCGAAGTAGCGCGCTCCGAGGGGAGCAAGCGCCATCAGGACGGCAAAGGCGACCAGCGAGGTGCCGCCTTCCACCAGGACGGCAGCCTTGAAGACGGTTGCCGCGCCGCGGTGGTCGTCCTCCGCCGTGCGCTGGGCGACGTATTTGACCACCAGTTCGTTCATGCGGAAGGAGGCCAGTTTGTTGACCACCGTGGCAAACATGGTGATGACCCCCAACATGCCGAATTGGGTCACGCCCAAGAGGCGCGCTGCCAGGATGCCCTGCACCATGCTCAGGGCGGCGGTAATCCCCGTGGCGCTGAAGAGATAACCGGAGTTTTTGAGGATGCGGCTCAGGAGGGTGTTCACGTATGGGTGCGGGGTGCGGAGCGCGACGTGCGGGGCATCCGTCGTCCGCGGTCAGTCGTCCGTCGTCCGTGGTCCGTCATCCGTGGTCAAACATTGAGCGAGAGTTCCTTCGCCCAGGCGCGGTTTTCGTTGTACCATGCCACCGTGCGGCGCAGGCCCTCATCCAGGCTGACGCCCGGCTCCCAGCCCAGCATCTTTCCCGCCTTGCTGATGTCGGCCAGGTTGGCTTTCATATCCGCCTGGGGAAAGGGGTGCTGCACGATGTTCGCTTTGCGCCCCGTGAGGGCCTCGATGCGCTCGATGAGTTCTTTGATGGTGAGGTTTTCGTGCCCGCCGAGGTTGAAAATCTCGTAGCCCACCGGCTGGAGGGCGAGAACCACGCCGCGGGCGATGTCGTCCACGTAGGTGAAGCCGCGGGACTGGCTGCCGTCCCCGTTGAGGTGCAGGGGTTCGCCCTCGCTAATCCAGCGGATGAAGCGGAAGACGGACATATCGGGGCGTCCCGCCGGGCCGTAGACGGTGAAGAAACGCACCACGCTGACGTCAATGCCGTACAGGTAGTGATAGGCGTGGCTCATGGCTTCGGCGGCCTTCTTGCTGGCCGCGTAGGGCTGGAGAGGGCGGCTGCTGTCGGCGGTTTCCGGGGTGGGGAGGGGGGCGTCCTGCCCGTAGATGCTGGAAGTGGAGGCCAGGATGAATTTAGGGATGCCGGCGCGCTGGCTGAGCTCCAGCAGGTTGAGGGTGCCGGTCAGGTTGGTATCCACGTACACCCAGGGATTTTGGACGCTGGCGCGCACCCCGGCGCGGGCGGCCAGGTTGATGACCGCATCGAAGGGGGCCTGCTCCGCCAGGGAGAGGACATCTTCCTTGTCGGCGATATCCATCCGCCGGAAGGTGAAATTGGGGTAGGTTTGCAGTTTTTCCAGACGGTGCTGCTTCATACGGACGTCGTAGGCGTCGTTGATGTTGTCCACGCCAAAGACGGTGTGGCCGTTTTCGAGCAGCATTTCGCCCGTGCGGGCGGCGATGAAGCCAGCGGCGCCAGTGAGAAGATATCGGGACATGGAAAACTCCGGAGAGTGGCTGAATGGTGAAGGGTTGATGGTAGACGGTGGACGGTAGCTGATGCCTGACGCCTGACGGCTGAAGGGCTGACGGTGGGCGGTGGGCGGTGGGTGACGGGGGGTCAGAGACGGATTACTTTGGGGTTGTTGCGCCCGGCGGGGCCGAGGGCGTTGCGGGTATCCACGATGAGGCGGGCGTTTTCCAGAATGGCGGCGTAATCGTAGTCGCTGTGGTTGGTGACAATCACCACGCAGTCGGCGGCGTGTACCGCCTCCATCAGGTCGTCCACCGAGCGCATGGTGAAGCCGTCGTGCCGGAAGTGGGGGATGTAGGGGTCGTGGTAAGAGACCTCGGCGCCCTTCTGCGCCAGGAGACCAATCACATCCAGGGCGGGAGATTCGCGCAGGTCGTCAATATCGGGCTTGTAAGCCGCCCCCAAAACGAGCACGCGGCTGCCTTTGAGCGGTTTGCGATGTTCGTTGAGGGCGTCCTGCACCTTGCCGACCACGTAGCGCGGCATGCCGGTGTTGATTTCGGATGCCAGTTCGATGAATTTGGCGGTGTAGTTGAGGGAGCGCAGTTTCCACGAGAGGTAGAGCGGGTCAATGGGGATGCAGTGCCCGCCCAGGCCGGGGCCTGGGGTGAACTTCATGAAGCCGAAGGGTTTGGTGGCCGCGGCTTCAATGACTTCCCACACGTCCACGCCCAGACGGTCGCACATCAGCGCCAGTTCGTTGACCAGCCCGATGTTTATCATCCGGAAGGTGTTTTCGAGCAGTTTTGCCATTTCGGCTACCTCGGCGGAAGTGACCGGCACGACGGTCTGGATGGCCTGTCCGTACCAGGCGGAGGCCACTTCGGTGCAGGCGGGGGTGATGCCGCCCATCACTTTGGGGGTGTTGACCGTCGTCCAGTCCTCGCGTCCGGGGTCGACGCGCTCCGGGGAGAAGGCCAGGAAGAAGTTTTCGCCCACTTTCAAATTGGCAGATGCTTCCAGTTTGGGGAGCAGAATCTCGCGGGTGGTGCCGGGGTAGGTGGTGGATTCCAGGACGACTACCATGCCGGGGTGGACGTAGCGCGCCAGTTCGTCCGTGGCCGAGATGATGAATGACAAATCGGGGTCGCCGGTCTTCCGCAACGGGGTAGGGACGCAGATGCTGACCGCGTCAGCCTCCCGGATGACGGAGAAATCGGCGGTGGCGCGAAAAGTGCCGGCCTGCACCCAGCGGGCGACCTGCTCCGAGGGGACATCCTTGACGTAACTCTCGCCGCGATTGAGGCGGGCGACTTTTTCTTCGATGGGGTCAACGCCGGTGACGTCGAAACCGGCCTCGGCAAAGACCATCGCTAGCGGCAGGCCAACGTATCCCATGCCGAGCACGACGATGCGCAGGTCTTTGGATTGGATTTTGGAGAGGAGCGTAGTTTGGTTCATTGGTTGGTTAGTTCATTAGTTCATTAGTTGCATCGGTTGCATTAGTTGCATTGGTTCATTGGTTCACAGGGCATTGTCGCCCGGCGTCTCCCTAAAACAGGGAAAGTTGTTTCGGTTCGGGCGGAGGCTCCGCGGCGAGGCGTTCCTTTTCCACGGCGGCAATCAGTTCCGGCAGGCGAGCAAAGTCCTCTTCGATGAGAGGGCGCCAACGGGGTTGGTGGAGCGCGGCGGCGGGATGGAACATGGGGACAACCAGCCGTCCCTCGACGCGATGCGGCTGCCCGTGGATGCGGCTGATGCGGGCGTTGGGGATGAATTTCGCCATCGAGAAACGTCCCAGGGTGACAATCACTTTGGGATTGATGGCCTCAATCTGGCGGTCGAGATAGGGCGCGCAGGCCGCCAGTTCTTCGGGCTGGGGGTCGCGGTTGCCCGGCGGACGGCATTTGACTACGTTGGCGATGAAAACATCTTCGCGTTTGAGACCGATACTCGCCAGCAGTTGCTCCAGAAATCTGCCGGAAGCCCCTACGAAGGGGCGTCCCTGCTCGTTCTCGTGGAAGCCGGGGCCTTCGCCAATCAGCATGATGTCGGCATCGGCAGGGCCTTCGCCGGGGACGGGGTTTTTGCGGGAATGGTGGAGAGGGCAGCGCGTGCAGACAGACACTTCCTGGGCGACTTGCTGCAAAATTTCTTCAGGGGTCATGGAACAGCCTCCGGGGGAACACAGATGACGCAGATGGGATACAGGCGGGTGAATACTACCGAAAGTCCATCGAGGAGGGCAGGGCCTCCGTTTGTTGGCGCAGGAAGGTTTCGTCCAGCGAGGAAGCGGTCATCAGGAGGGCGTCTTCGTTGTTATCGTTGTAGTAGCGGGGTCGGCGTCCCACTACCTCGAATCCGAACTGGCGATAGAGCGCCTGAGCCGGTTCGTTGCTGACCCGCACTTCCAGGGTTGCCGTCGTCGCCCCGCGCCGAATGCTCTCGATGAGAGCGGAGGCCAGCAGTAGCCTTCCCAGGCCGCGGCGACGCCAGGCGGGATGAACGCCAATGGTGGCGATGTGCGCTTCGTCGAGCAAGACCCATACCACCACCATACCAATGACCTGGCCGCTCTCCGGCGCTTCGGCTACCAGGGCGACGGAGACGCGATTCTCCAGCACCTCGAATTTGTAAGCGTGCTCCGGCCAGGGCATGGCGAAGGAGGCTTCGTCCACCGCCATCACTTGCGGAATGTCTTCGACGGTCATGGGGCGGATGGTGGGGGGAGGTGGTTGCATCGGTTGGATTGGTTGCATTGGTTGCATTGGTTACATCGGTTGTATCGGTTGCATTGGTTCACCGTCCACCGCCTATTGTCCATCATCCTTTGCCCGCGGTCGGGAAGTGCAGGTAGATGGGGGCGAGGGTCACGGGGTCGTCGCGTTCGCCGTTCCGGAGGCGCTGCCAGCCGAGTTCGGCGAGGTAGGCCGGGCGGCGCAGGGATGCGGCCGGAGAGACCAGCCGCGCTTGCGGGGCTTCCTTCCGCAAGGTTTGACGCGCTTCTGGCGGAAATTCCCCGCATATCACGCAGGGAGATTGGGCGCGCCGGGTCAGTTCCGGGAGGGTGAGAACGCTCAAAGCGCCGGCGGGATGCCAGCCCCCATTCTCCCAGCGATATTCGCCCAGGGAGTAGCGTCCTCTGCCGGCCCGCAAAACTGCCAGGAGAGGCAATTCCGAGGGCATCTGGGCGGCGGCGAGGAAATCCAGGGTGGAGATGCCGACAATCGGGATGTGCCGCGCCAGCGCCAGCCCTTTGCCGAATGCCAGCCCGATACGCAGTCCGGTGAAGGAGCCGGGGCCGAGCGCCACAACGATGCCCTTCAGGTCGGCGGGCTGCGCCCCGACTATGGACAAGGCTCCCTCCACCGCCGGGGCCAGGTGGCGGGTGTGGTAGTGGGCGCTCTGCCAGGTGTGCTCCAGCAGGACGCGCCCCTCTGCGTACAGGGCGATGCCGCTATAACGGGTGGATGTGTCGAGGGCAAGGAGCATGGGAGGTAGTCGGGTGGTCGGGTAGTCGCGTGGTCAGGTAGTCGGGTGGTCGGGTGGTCGCGTGGTTTGTCGCCCGTCGTCCGCGGTCTGTCGTCTGTCGTCCGTGGTCTGTGGTCTGTCGTCTACCTCCCAAAGGTGCGGCGACGGAGTTCGGTGAGCAGGGTTTCGTAATGCGAGCCGCGGGCGGTGAGAAGCAAGTCGCGTTGCGTGTCGTCCCGCCAGGTGAAGGCCACGTCTAGACGCTCGGCGGGGAGGGCCTCGTCAATGCGCTCCGCCCACTCCACCACCAGGGGGCCGCGCTCCAGATAGGCATCCAGGTCGAGGTCCCAGGCTTCTTGCGGGCCGCTGAGACGGTAGGCATCCACGTGGAACAATTGTCCGCCATCGGTGCGGCGATAGACGTTGATGAGCACAAAAGTCGGGCTGGTCACCGGGTCGTATGCGCCCCAGCCGCGGGCCACGCCTTGCACGAAGGTCGTCTTGCCCGTGCCCAGGTCGCCGTGGAGACAAATCAGGTCGCCGGCTTGCAGCAAAGTTCCCAGGCGCACACCTACGCGGCGGGTCTGTTCGGCGCTGTGGCTGATGACTTCCAGGGCGTTGGGAGGCAGGACGGGAGACATGGTGAATGCAGGAGTTTAGACGCTTTCGAGACGCGCCAGGGAGGCGATGACGCGCTTCATGCCGACGTTCTCGAAGAAGACATCCAGGATTTCGTCTTCGCCGTCGAGACGGGTGCTGAGGATGAGACCCTCCCCGAATTTGGGATGCCGCACCCGCTGACCGGCAGCGTAGCGGGGCTTGGAGGGAGGGCGGGATTTTTTGGAGGAGGATTCCCAACGGGTTTGCCGCGCCCGCCGCGGGCCGCGGGAGGTTCTCTTTTTCCCATCGGTGAGCAAATCTTCGGGGATATCCGCCAAAAAACGGGATGGTTCGGCGTAATCGGGATATCCGTAAGTGTAGCGCTCCTCCGAATAGAGCAGATAAAGGCGGTCTTTGGCGCGGGTGATTCCCACGTAGAACAGACGGCGTTCCTCCATCATGGCTTCGGGGTCGTCGAAGGAACGACGGTGAGGCAGGATGCCGTCGTTGAGGCCGACGAGAAAGACAATCGGAAACTCCAACCCTTTGGCGGCGTGGAAGGTCAGCAGGGTAGGGACGTTGCTCTTTTCGTCGAGGGTATCCTGGTCGGCGACGAGGGCAATTTGCTCCAGAAAGGCTTCCAGTCCGGCTTCGTCCTGCTCGGCGGCCAGGCGGCGCAATTCCATCACGTTCTCCCAGCGGCTGTAGCCTTCGTCGGAGCCGTCGTCAATGTAGGGACGGTAGTCAATGTCGTCCAGAATGCGGTCCAGCAGGGGGCGGGGGGAGAGGCCGGCGGCGCGCCAGGAGGCGAGAGCATCGCCAAAAGCGCGCAACAGTCCCAGGGCGCGTCCGCTGAAGGCCGCCGCGTGGGGCGATTCGGGGTTCTGCGCCAGTTCTAAAAGCAGCGCGCCCATCGAGAGGCCGGCCTTCTGCGCCGCAGTCCGCAAAGCGGCGACGGTTTTTGCCCCGATGCCGCGGCGAGGCACGTTGATGACGCGCATCAGGCTGACTTCATCGTGCGGATTGTGCACCAGCCGCAGGTAGGCAATCATGTCCTTGATTTCCCGCCGTCCGTAGAAACGCTGCGCCCCCACGATTTTGTAGGGCAGGCCGGCCTGCAGGAAGGTTTCCTCCAAAATACGGGATTGGGCGTTGGTGCGGTACATGACGGCGAAATCGCCGGGCTGTGCCTTGTGGCGGGCAATCAGGGAGGCAATCGTCTCGATGACGTACTGGGCTTCCTGGCGGTCGGTGGCGATTTCCTTGATGGTCACGGGAAGGCCGCTGCCGCGGTCGGTAAAGAGTTTCTTGGGGGTGCGGTGCGGATTCTGGTCAATGACCGCCATCGCTACGTCTAAAATGGTCTGCGTGGAACGGTAGTTTTGTTCCAGCAAAATTACCTGGGCGTCGGGGTAGTCCTTCTCGAAGCGCAGCACGTTGCGGTAATCTGCGCCCCGCCAGCGGTAAATGGACTGGTCGGCGTCACCCACCACGAAAATGTTGCCGTGGAAGGAGGCCAGATGGCGCAGGAGGCTGTATTGCGCCATGTTGGTGTCCTGAAATTCGTCCACCAGGACGTGCTCGAAGCGGCGGGCGTAGCGCTCGCGCACCGCGGGGTGCATTTCCAGCAGACGGGCGGTGTAAAGCAGCAGGTCGTCGAAATCCACGGCGTTGCTGGCAAGGAGCAATTTCTGGTACTGCTCGTAGACGCGGCGGACGACTTCATCGCGGTAATTTTGCACCGGATATTCGTCCGGACCGCGCAATTCGTTCTTGGCGTTGGAGATGGCGGCGTGCACCCCGTAGGGACGGTAGCGTTTGTCATCCAGATTGAGGTCTTTGAGGGCCTGTTTGACGAGTCCAATCTGGTCGTCGGCGTCGAAGATGACGTAATTGGCGTCCACGGGCAAGTGTTCGGCCTCGCGGCGCAGCAGACGGGCGCAGAAGGCGTGAAACGTACCCACCGTCAGGCCGCGCGTCTGTCCGCCGAGCAGGTCTTCTACCCGGCGGTTCATCTCTCGGGCAGCCTTGTTGGTGAAGGTCACCGCCAGGATGTTGTAGGGGCGCGCCCCCAGATAGCCAATCAGGTAGGCGATGCGGTGGGTGAGGACGCGCGTTTTGCCGGAACCGGGGCCGGCAAGCACGATGACGGGGCCCAGCCCGGCGGTGACGGCCTGCTGCTGTTGAATGTTGAGACCTGCCAGGATGTCCATAGCGCGGTGATTATAGCACGTGTCCACGAATGTCCACGAATGGACACGAAGAAACACGAATGGGCACGAAACAAAACATCTGTACTCATCTGTGTCTCCGAATTGCCGCCGGGAACTCTTTCCTGCTCCCTTGCGTTATGACAAACACTGGTACAATCAACGCACCCCTCCCTTGCCCGGATGGGGTCACAAACAAGGAGAGAATCGCCATGTGGAAACGTATCACTGTTGCGCTTGTATTGCTTGCTCTTACCCTGAGCGCCTGCGCTGCCCGCTCCGCCAACCAGGAAGCGGTATACCCCGGCGTCGTGGAGATGCCTACTGGGAAGACCGTCGGAGGTATGGGAGCGCCCTCCTACGCCGAGGAAGCCGCCCCTGCGCCGATGGCCTTCCCGGAAACCGGCGAAGGTGATTTCGCCGCCGATGCCGCCGCCCCCTCCGTCGAGCGTCTGGTCATCAAGAACGCCGACCTGCAACTGGTCGTGGAAGACCCGCCTGCTGTGATGGATGCTATCGGTCAGATGGCAGAGAGCATGGGCGGCTACGTGGTCAGCGCCAACCTGTATCAGACAACCCTGGAAGGCGGCGTCAAAGTGCCGCGAGCCTCCATCACTGTGCGCGTCCCTGCCGAGAAACTCAACGATGCCCTGGAGCAAATCAAAGCCCACAGCGACCAATTGCCTTTGCGGGAAGACATCTCCAGCCAGGATGTCACCAGCGAATACACCGACCTGAACTCCCGCCTGCGCAACCTGGAAGCCGCCGAAGCCCAGTTGCAAAAAATCATGGAGGAGGCCTACAAAACCGAGGATGTGCTGCGGGTTTATCAGGAATTGACCAACGTGCGCCAGGAAATTGAGGTCATCAAGGGGCGCATGCAATACCTGGAGCAGTCTTCGGCGCTCTCCGCCATCAGCGTGGATTTGATTGCCGATGCCGCTGTGCAGCCCATCTCTATCGGCGGCTGGGAGCCGAGCGGGGTCGCCAAAGAAGCCATCCGCGCCCTGTTGAAAACTTACCAGAACATCGTGGATGTACTCATCTGGCTGGCGCTGTACGCCATTCCCGTTGGCGTAGTCATCTTGCTGCCCATTTACCTCATCGTGCGCGGCATCATCCGCTGGCGGCGCAAGCGCAAGGCCGCCAAAATTACCTCCGAAAGTTGACCTTCTTCCCTGTGAGCCCCCGCGAGACGGCAAAGCCTCGCGGGGGTTCACGCTACCCTCTTTCCCCTCATGAATGCCTGGAATCTCATCGGACACACCTGGGCTGTCCGCCTCCTGCAAGCGCACATCCGGCATGATAACGTGCGGCACGCCTACCTGTTTACCGGCCCTCCGGGAGTAGGCCGCCGCACGCTGGCGCTGCGTTTTGCCCAGGCGCTCAACTGCACCGCGCCCCTCGCCCCCGGCGTGCCCTGTGGAACGTGCCGCGCCTGTCGGCAGATTGCCGCCATGCAGCACCCTGACCTGTACATCGTCCAGGCCGAGCGCGCCGGCGGCACGCTCAAAGTGGAACAAATCCGGGATTTGCAGCGCGGCCTTTCCCTGGCCCCTTACGAAGCGCCTTACAAAATCGCCCTTCTGCTGCGTTTTGAAGAAGCCCATCCCAGCGCGGCTAACGCCTTGCTCAAAACGCTGGAAGAACCGCCGCCCAATGTGATTGCCCTGATGACCGCCAGCGATGCGGAATCCCTGCTCCCCACGATTGCCTCCCGTTGTGAAATCTTGCGGCTGCGCCCTCTTCCGGTGGATACCGTTGCCCAGGGGATAGCGGCCCTTCGAGACATCCCCGCTGAAGAAGCCCGTCTTGCTGCTCACATCAGCGAAGGACGCCCCGGCTTTGCCCTCCGCCTGCTGGAAGACCCGTCCTTGATGGAAGACCGCCGCCAATCCATCGAAACCCTGCTCGCGTTGCTGCCCGCTCCCCGCGTGGAGCGTTTCGCCGTCGCCGAGCGTCTCGCCAAAGACCGCTCTACGCTGCCGGGAGCGCTCCGTGCCTGGCTCTCTTTCTGGCGGGATGTTTTCTTCGTCACCAGCGGAGCGGAAGTCCCCATCACCAATCTGGATTACGCGGAAGCAGTCCGCAGCATTGCCGCACAGATAACGTTCGAGACAAGCGGGGAATGTGTGCGGGCGGTACAGCGTGCCATCGAGCGCCTGGAAAAATACGTCAACCCCAGGTTGACCGTCGAAACGCTTCTGCTGGATATGCCGCGACTGCGTCTTGCCGGGCAGGTGGAAGGCAGCCGAGCCGGCTGAGACGCTCCCTTTTTCGCGATGGAGACGCGTACCCGTCACATTTTAGCAACATCTTTACGGGGGTAAATATGCTATACTCTACAAAACAGATACTCTATAAAACAGAGTATAACCACTCGCATTGCAATTTTCCCTACACAGGTAGAGAAGTCAGGGATGGTTTGATAATTCACCAAACTGTTGTTTTCTTTATCCCCGGCAATCCTTTTTACAGAAAGCCTCCTGTATGAGTTCCACGCAACCGCTCCGTAGCCCGCAAGAGACACTCAAACTGCTGTATGATGTCAGCCGCGAATTCAACAGTGCCCTGGATTTACGCACTGTATTGCAGCGGGTCTTGTTTTTGACGATGCGGAATATCGGGGCGCAAAGTGGGAGCATCATCGTGGTTGATGAACACGGTGAGCCGATAGAATCGGCCATCATTCACGGGAGCAATATTCTCTCGCAAACCACCCAGCAACTCCGCATCACCACGGAGCAAGGGCTGGCCGGGTGGGTGATGCGTAACCGCACGGCGGCGCTGGTAAAAGACACCAGCAAAGACCCCCGCTGGCTGCGCCGTCCCGACGATGCCGTTGACCGGACAGGGCCGAAATCGGCCATCAGCACCCCTTTGATAGCCCGCGAACAATTGGTAGGGGTTATCACGTTGGTCAATAGCACGCCCGGGAAATTTGGGAGACAGCACCTTTCTCTGGTACAGGCCATTGCCGACCAGGCCGGCGTAGCCGTGCTCAACGCCCGTCTCTATGCCGAGAGCAAGCGGCAGGCAAGAGTAATGGGCGCCCTGGCAGAGACAGCCTCGGTTATCAATGCCACCATCAAACTGGATGAAGTCTTGCAGCGCATCGCGGCCCAGACCCGACAGGCGCTCAACGTTCAGGCAAGTTCCCTGGCTTTGCTGGACGAAGAGACGGGCGAACTCGTTTTCCGAGCCGTAGACGGGGGCGCTGGCTCGCAACTTGTCGGGATGCGTCTCAAGGTGGGGGAGGGCATTGCGGGGTGGGTAGCCAGGAGAGGGCAGCCCGTTATCGTTCACCATGCCCATGGCGACCCTCGCTTCCAGCCCGAAACAGACCGGCGCACCGGCTTTTATACCAGCGCGATAGCCTGCTCCCCTATTTCTCAGGATGGGAAAATCATTGGGGTGCTGGAGGCTCTCAACCCCCAACACGGCCGCTTTGAACGGGATACCCTCATGGTGCTCAATGGCATCTGCAATCTTGCAGGGACGGCCATCTCCCATGCCCAACTCTTTGTCCAATTGCAGGCTGCCCATCAGCGCTATCGGGATTTATTCGAAGATAGTCTGTCCCCCATCATCATCACAGATATGGAAGGTCGCATTGTGGAGGCTAACCGCCAGGCGATTGAGACAAGCGGTTTCTCGCAAGATGAACTGTACCGTATGTCCATTGCTGATTTGCACCAGGTAGACGAACAACACACCGGGGAGCGCCTGGAAGCGTTGCAAGAAAGCGCTCGGACGATTATCTACGAATCAGTAATGCACCTGCAAGGGGGAGAGACCATTCCCGTGCAAGTGCTGGCACGTCGCGTCTCCATTGAAAGCAGGCCTCATATCCAGTGGATTTTGCGTGATATCACGGAACGCAAGCATATTGACAGTCTGCGTAATGACTTGATTTCCATGATTTATCACGACCTGCGCTCGCCTCTTTCCAACATTATCTCCAGCCTGGAGATATTGCGCAGTATGTTGCCGCAAAACGATGAGACCATCGAAAGCGTGGTGCAAATTGCCGAGCGCTCTACCGAGCGCATTCAACGCTTGACGAATTCCCTCCTGGACGTCCACCGTCTGGAATCCGGGAAACCGATGCTCTCGCAGGAAATTGTGGGTGTTGTGCCCCTGGTGGATGATGCCATTGAAGCGGTGAGGCTTTCTCTGGAAGCCAAACAGCAAAGTCTGGAGGTGGCTATTCCCCCCGACTTGCCCGCCCTGTACGTAGATAAAGACATGATTCGCCGGGTACTCATCAACTTGCTGGATAACGCCGTCAAATACACCGCCTCGCAAGGACGCATCCGTATTGAAGCCAGGCCCAGGGATGAAATGGTTGAAATCTCGGTGATTGACACTGGCCCGGGTATTCCTTCTTCTGAACAGGAACACATCTTCTATAAGTTTACTCGCCTGCGTTCCCGGCCTGGAAGCAAGGGCCTAGGGCTGGGGTTGACATTTTGCCGGCTGGCAGTGGAAGGGCACGGCGGGCGCATCTGGGTCAAGAGTCAGGTGGGCGTAGGCTCCCGCTTCTCGATAACCCTGCCTTCTGCACCTCCCGAATCGCTGCTAACCCATTCTGCCGAGGTTGCGGGCAACTAGCGTCTTGTGCGTTTTCCCGCAAATTGCTCAAAGGAATTGCTTAGTCAGTCTGTACCGACTGAGAAATTTGAGAGAAGCACATTGGTACAATTTATGGCAACCGAAGAATAAACGTGGTGACCATTTCTTATGCACACAATTGACGAAGGAATTTTCTACGAAGACTGTTACCCTGGTGTAACGGTAGGGGCTATCAGTCAGCCTCACGGACTGCTTTTGATTGACACCCCCCTCCGAACGGAAGATATCCGCAACTGGCGTTCCGTGCTGCATAGCCGCGGCGGTGGAGAGCGCATGCTTGTTGCCCTGGATGCACACTACGACCGCACCCTGGGATTGCGGATGATGGAAGCGCCGGTAATTACGCAGCACAAAACGGCTGCTGTGTTGAAAAAGCGTACCGGCCTCTTCAAGGGACAGGGCGACGAATCGGGAGCGGAATGGGAACTGTGCGCTCCCCTGGGCAGCCGTCGTTGGTTGCAACCCGATTTTACGTTTACGGCGCAGGTTACCTTGCATTGGGGAGAAAGCGATGTGAACATCGAATCTCATCCCGGTCCTATGCAAGGGGCTGCCTGGGTGGTTATTCCCCAGCGCAAAGTGGCCTTTGTAGGAGATGCGGTTTTTAAGAACCAACCGCCTTTCCTTGCCAACGCCGACATCCCCGCCTGGCTGGAGACGCTGGACGCGCTCGAAGAAATGACCCGTGATGGCTTCGTCATCATTATTGGGCGGAGCGGCACCGCAGTGCAGGAGGATGTCCACGCGCAACGAGAGTTTTTGCTGCAAGTGCAGGAACGCCTGGCGGACTTACACGCCCAGAAAACACCGCCCAAACAGGTGCGTTCCCTGGCTCCTGAATTGCTTGAGACGCTGACTACACCCGCTAACCGTCGCGGTTTCTATACCTTGCGCCTGGAATACGGGCTGGAAGCCTACTACCGCCGTCACTATCTCAAGGAAGAGAAGCGTAGAAAATGAATAATTATCAGCCTGTATTTGCCCTGACCCGCGGGCAGACGGTCGAGTCCATCCACTTTGGGGCGATAACCGTTTGCGACAACCAGGGAAACCTCCTGTGGCATTACGGAAATCCCGACACGGTCACATTCCTGCGCTCCACGGCAAAACCATTCCAGGCGCTGCCTTTTGTGGAGGCGGGCGGCCTCGAGCATTTTGGTTTGACCGCCCGAGAAACAGCCCTGATTTGCGCCTCTCACTCCGGCACGGATGAGCACGTCGCCGTGGCCTCCGCCATTCAGCGCAAGGCCGGCGTTACGGAGGACGACCTCCTGTGTGGCACGCACCCTCCCTACCACCAGGAGACCGCCGAGCGGCTCGAGGCCGCCGGGGAAGAACCCACCCCCAACCGGCACAATTGCTCCGGGAAACACAGCGGCATGTTAGCCTTTGCCCGTATGTTGGGCACACCCACCGCTGATTACGTCAATCCGGCGCATCCCGTCCAGCAGCGCATCCTGCGCACCTTTGCCGAAATGTGCGGCCTCCCGCCCGAAGCGGTTGCCCTGGGTACGGACGGCTGCTCTGCCCCCAATTTTGCTGTTCCCTTGCGAAACGCGGCGCAGGCCTACGCCCGGCTGTGCGACCCCTCTGCCTTGCCCGAGAAACGCGCCGCCGCCTGCCGCAAGATTACCCATGCCATGACCTCCTATCCCGAGATGGTGGGCGGCCCCGGACGCTTTGATACCGCTCTCATGCGGGTTGGCGGCGGAAAAATTCTCAGCAAGGGGGGCGCGGAGGGATACCAGGGCATCGGTCTCCTGCCGGGTGCGTTGGGCGAGAACTCTCCAGCGCTGGGTATCGCCTTCAAAATTTCGGATGGCGACGCCCGCAAGAAAGTCCGCTCCGCCGTAGCACTGGAAATCTTGCGCCAACTGGGAGCCCTGAGCGACGTCCAGATGCAAACCCTGGCCTCTTTCGGGCCGCGCTTTCCCATCTATAACTGGCGCAAACTGCAAGTTGGAGAAGGCTACCCCGTGTTTGCCGTGCGGGATGGAGAGTGAGAAAATGCAGAATGCGGAATGCAGAGTGCAAAATGGTGAATGCGGAATGACGAACCCGCCATAAAGCACAGCCTCCGCGCCCCGCTCTCACTTGCAAACTTGCCTACTTTCCCACTTCCCCACTTGTCTGCTTGCAAATTTTTCCCCCATGCCCACTGCTCTTCAAGTTCACAACCGCTTGCTGGAATTCTACGGCAAACCTGAATGGCGTAATCCGCTTCCTCCGCTGGATGAACTGGTTTCCACCATCCTTTCGCAAAACACCAACGACACCAACCGCGACAAGGCCTTTGATGCGCTCCGGAAGCGCTACCCCACCTGGGAGGCCGTGCGCGATGCGCCTGAGGAGGACGTCATCGCTGCCATCCGCGTGGCGGGGCTGGCAAACCAGAAAGGGCCGCGCATTCAGGGCGTCTTGCGGCAAATCACCGCCGAGCGGGGAACCCTGGATTTGGATTTCCTGCGGGAACTGCCGCCCGAAGATGTGCGCGCCTGGCTGACCCGCTTCAAAGGGGTCGGCCCCAAGACGGCAGCCATCGTGATGTGCTTTTCGCTGGGGATGCCCGCTTTTCCGGTGGACACGCACGTCTATCGCGTCACCGGACGCCTGGGGCTGCGCCCGCCAAAGATGAGCGTAGAAAAAGCGCACGCCTACCTGGAGAAACAATTCCCTCCCGACGCCTATTACGCCGCCCATCTCAACCTCATCCGCCTGGGACGGGAGATTTGCACCGCCCGCCGCCCCCGTTGCGCCGCCTGCCCCTTGCGGGATGTGTGTCCTTATGCGGCGCAGACTACCGAAAGCGAATGACCCATGAATACGATTTTGCGCGCTTTGCAAACCTGGAACCGCCTCCCGCAGGAGGACGAACCCCTGGAAATTTCCCTGAGAGAAGGACTGCGCCGCCTGTTGAAGAGTACCGGGGGAAGCCGCGCCCTTTTTGTGGCTCCCGCTATGGATGAGAAATCTCCGCCCCTGGAAGTGGGCCTCACCGCCGAGGGTGCGCCTTTCTCCACCGGCGATATTCCGCATTGGGAGGCCCTGCTCTCTGGGGAGCGGGAAATGCCCTTGGGCGTCCTCCTGCTCTCCATGCAGGAGCCGCCGGAAGGGCGTCTGTATCTGGAGGCCGGGCATCCCCTCGGCGAAGCCGGGCGCACCCTGGCGGAGACCTTCGGCACAATTGTCGGGCTCCTCTACGAAAAACGGCGCTGGAAAACGGCCTACGAGCGCGCCCGCAAAGAAAAATCTGCTTACGTCTCGGTGATTTCCCACGAGTTGCGCCTGCCGATGACTTCTATCAAGGGCTACACTGACCTGATGCTCAAGGGCATGGCCGGAGAAGTCAACGAAATGCAGACCAACTTCCTGGGCGTCATCCGCAACAACGTGGAACGCATGTCGCGCCTGATTGCCAACCTTTCCGACCTCTCGAAGGCGGAAGAAGGCCGTCTGAAACTGCAAATCGCGGCGGTTGCGCCCGCCGAAGTTGCCCGAAAGGGGCTTCTCGCTGTGGAGGACATTGCGGTGGAACGCAAGCAGCACCTCGAACAAGACATCCCCGCTGACCTGCCGCGCTTGCAGGCCGATGCGGGGCGGGCTGCGGAAATCTTGACGATTTTGCTGCGCAACGCGGTGCTCTATACCCCGGAGGGCGGTAACATCCGCCTCACGGCGCAGGAGGATGGGGAGGGCGTAACCTTCATTGTGGAGGATACCGGCATGGGCATCGCTGAAGAGGATGCTCCCCGCGTCTTCGAGCAATTTTTCCGCTCGGAGGACCAGCGGGTGCGCGACCATCCCGGATGGGGGCTGGGGTTGAGCGTCGCCCAAATGCTGGCGCGTTTACAAGGAGGCCGTCTCACGTTTGAGACCCGCCCGGAAGAAGGCACGACCTTCCGCGTGTGGCTGCCCGCGGCAAGGTCGGGAGAGGATACTTCCGGGCGCGTTTAAAAATTCTTGAATCCCCGCTACTTTTGTTGCTATACTTGTTGCAAGAAAAACAAAAAAGGCAATTCTGTGTGTCTTACGTCACTGGTGAGATGTGACATTTGACAGTGGTCAATCCCCCGCCTTGGACTACAATACATCCACGTTTGGAAATGCCCGTTTCCCAAACACTTTCATCGCTGTTTCCTCCTTTGGCGAAGGCCCCCGCTACTTTGTTTAGCGGGGGCTGGGCGTTTAAGGGGGCGTGTTCGGTGCGTAGGGCAATTCTGAGGGGAAAACAACAGTAAAGGTACTGCCCTCCCCCAATTTTGATTCGACCCATACCCGGCCGTTGTGTGCCTCCACTATGGATTTGACGATTGCCAGTCCCAGGCCAGTGCCGGAGGTCTCCTCGGCCACATTGCTTCCCCGGTAGAATTTGTCAAAAACGTAGGGCTGGTCTGGAGAGGGAATCCCCGGGCCGTTGTCGCTCACCTGGAGAATAATTTGATGTTCTTCGGAGTATACACGTACTTCAATGCGGCCTCCACTTGGCGTATATTTGATGGCGTTGCCAATCAAATTTTCGGCTACTTGCTGGATGCGGGCAGGATTTGCCATGATAGCAGGTAACTCCTGCTCGATGTGGGTGACAAGGTCCTGGCTTTTCTCTTCGGCTTGCAATTGCATTGAGTCGACCGCGAAGCGCACCACCGGGCCAATGTCTATCAATTCTTTGTGCGTATCGAAACCGGCCTCGATTCGTCCCAGGTCCAGTAATTGATTGACCAACGCGGTGATATTTGCTACGCTGTTTTGCACCCGCTCGACGAAAATTTGCTGCTGCTCGGTGAGAGGGCCGATGCGTCCGAGCAATTCGGTGTATCCCATGATGGCAGTGAGGGGAGAACGCAAATCATGGGATACGGTGTTGACGAATTCGCTTTTGAGACGGTCCAGTTCTTTGAGGTGGGTGATATCGTGCAGGGTGAAGGCCACTCCCACGCGGGGAATATCGGCTCCCTGGACACTGAAAAAACGCCCATCGAGAGTGTGAATTTCCTCTTGCTCCGGCAATTGCTGGGGAGCGTTTTCCACCAGCGAGAGAAAAGTGTCGTGATAAATCAGGCGGGAAACGTGTTCTCCGACCGCTTGCTGTCCGTTGATATTGAAAATCTCGGCGGCCATGGCATTGATGAAAATGATACGTTTCTCATTATCCATAACGAGGACGCCATCGCGAACGCTGGTCAGGATTGTGTTTAATTTGTCTCGTTCAGCCTCGGTGGTCGCATACAGGTGTGCGTTCTGAATGGCGATGGCGGCAAAATCTGCCAGGGCAGAAACCAGCAGCAGATGTTCCTGGGTGAAATCGCCGACCTGGTCGCGGTGGTCTACGCCCAGCACGCCGATGACCTTTTCCCCGATGCGCAGGGGGGCGTAAATCAGGGAATGTACCAGGTAAGCCGTCTTGATTTTTTGCGGTCCCTGGCGGGAAATCAACAAAGGCTCTCCAGTGGCTAATACTTTGCCGGCCAGACTGTCGTCCACGCGCAGGCGAAATGTCTTGGTGAAATGGTCGTCCAGGTTGCGCTCGGCCCGCACGTACAGTTCGCCGGTTTGCTCATCCAGCAGGAGCAAACTGCCCTCTTGGGCGTCAGTAAGCGAGACGGCGGCATCCACAGCGGCTTTGAGCACCTGGTCCAGAGACAACGAACCGGTTATCATCTGACCGACTTCGGCCAATTTTTGGAAAGCCTGGGCACGCTGTTTCAGGGAACGCGTGTCTCGCTTGAGGGGGAGAATGACTTTATTCTCTACCAGGGCGCGTTCTTCTTGAATGTATCTGAGGGAGCGCAGCAAATCGGAGGTGCGTAAAGGAGGCTTCAAAATGTCCGCTACCCCTAAACGCAGACTGCGCAAGGCGACCTGTTCGGGACGCGAGGAAAGCAGGATGGTGCTCAGGAGAGGATGTCGCTTGTGGATGCGTGCCAGGGCAGCAAACGGGTCTGGTTCCCCAAAATTGACGTCCAATACGAGAATATCGGCGGCATGTTTCTCTGCCAAAAGAGATAAATCTGCGCCGTTCTCGGCTACTACGTGCTGGTATCCAGCGGGCATCAAGGCTCCTTGAGCCATCAATTTAGCGACGTATGTATCTTTGAGCGCCAAAAGAACCAATGTACCTGCCATACAAATCCCTTTTTTATTCTGCAAATTTGAGTGCGAAAGTGATTTCTTTATCGTTGTTTGTGATGCTCAACGCCGCCCCGTAGAGAGCCGCTATCTGCTTGGCCAGGGATAAACTAATGCTTACCCCGGTAAAGCGGGTTTGATTTTTCAATAACCCTTCCGTGTCTGCATTGACCAACCGTTGTACCTGCCTGGTTGTCAATTCGGTCGCCTTGCTGCGTATGCGGAGCAAGGTGCGGCCGTCCTTGTCGGCCAGCGTGCTGATGGTCATTTGTGCCCCGCGCGGAGCAATGTGCAAGGCGTATACCAGCATGGATTCCACAACGCGTTCCAGGTGGGCAGGGTTGAACTGCAAAACATCGGTGCGTTGATGATACCCGATGACAAAGCCGATGCCTTGCTGTTGCGCCACTCTTTGCAAGCGGTTCAGTACCTGCTGCACCACGGATTGCAAGGTCGCCTCGCCCTGGTTCACCAGTTTTTCTTGTTCGCTGAGGACAGTTAGATGCTCGGCCACCTGACTGGTGACCTGTAATTTTTGGCGAATGACTATGACAGCCTGGCTTTGTTCGGTGTTGAGCGCACCCAGTTGCTCCTCTGCCAGCATTTCGGCATATCCCAGGGCGCTGGTGAGTGGTTCGCGCAATATCATGCTGACGTTTTCCAAAATCTCGGCCTTGATTTGCTCGTTGAGACGAACGCTCTCGGCCAGGTGCTCCAGACGTTGTGCTCTCTCTTGCAATACATGCATCATGCGGACGTTGACCAGGGCGATAGATGCATAATCCGCCACGGCACTCAACATGGCTTGTTCATGCTTCGAGAAGGGTTGTTTGCTCTGTCGCACGGTTACCAGGACTCCGGCTGCGTCTCCCTTGATGGATACCGGCATGGCGAGGACAGATTGCCCAAGGCTGGCGAGGACCTGGTTTGAGGCGAGGTCTTTCCCGAAAAGGTGTAGCGGTTTGCCGCGTTGGAATGCTTTCCGGCTGATACCGTCATTCCAGGGGCGGTGCAGGTTGCGCAGCAGCGCTTTTGGCAAGCCGTGTTGGGCTGCCAATAGCAAGTTCTTCTGGTGGGCGTTATACAGCATGAACCAGCCGCGGTTGGCTTGGGAAACGAATACGGCCCCCTCGACAATTTTCTCTAACAAATCTTTCTGGTCTGCCGTGGAAACGACCGCTTTACCGAGTGCTGTGAGGGTCTGTAAATCGCGTACCTGCTGTTGGAGTGCCTGATTGGTACGCTGCATCTTCTGGAGCAGGCTATCGCGTTCGCGCTGTACACTGTGTTGCCCCAAAACGCGTTCCACGGCGGATACTACCTCGGCCTCCCGCATAGGCCACGCCAGGTAATCTGCTGCGCCCAGGCGGAATGCCTGAATGATGTCTTCTTGCTCTCCCTGTCGTGCAATGGCTATGGCCGGTATCTGGATGTTCTGAGCGCGCCAGGCAGCCAATAAATCTTTGCCGCTCAAGCCCGGTAAATGTAAATCCACGATGGCGAGGGTTGGAATTTCCTCCCTTATCTGCGACAACGCGCTGCCAGAATCCGGTACAACGCGAACAGTATGTCCGGTGGCTTGCAAGGCACTCCGAAGTACTGCGGTGATTTCCGGGTCGTGTTCGACAACCCAGATGTTTTCCTTGTCGTCCATGCGGGTTCCCTTAGTGGTGCTGTTTCTCCAGCGCTTTCGTTCTTCCAGGTGAGATTTCTCATCAGGAAGCAGGCGTTCTTCTTTACGTATTGTACTCTATTGTCCTTTCCGGCAAGGTCCCAGAGTTTGGATTTGGCTCTAATTTCCCATGCATTATGCCTCTTGCACGAAAAATGTCATCCCCACATCTTCCCGTTACCTTGCAAAATCTCAGAGACCCCAAAAATGACACAGGTACAAGCCAACGGCTTGTACCTGTGTTTTCAATGCACTTGAAGATTCCCTCGGACAAACTGCTATTTGCCCAGTCGTTTCTTCATGGCCTCGTTCAGGGCGGGGACGATGTCGTACAGGTCGCCGACCACACCAAAGCGGGCCACCTTGAAGATGGGGGCTTCGGGGTCTTTGTTGATGGCGACAATCACCTTGCTGGTGCGCATTCCCGCCAGGTGCTGGATAGCGCCGGAGATGCCGCAGGCGATGTACAGGTCGGGGGAGACGACCTTGCCGGTTTGCCCTACCTGGTGGCTGTAGGGGATGTATCCGGCATCCACCGCGGCGCGGCTGGCGCCTACGGCTCCGCCCAGCGTATCGGCCAGTTCGCCAATCAACTTGAAGCCCTGTTGGGCGCGCCAAATTTCCTGTTCTTTCTCGTCGGTGATGTCCGGCGGCGGGGTCAGGGATGGATTGTTGGAGGTGCCGCGTCCGCCGGAGACAATCACGCTGGCGTCTGTCAGGCTGACGCCGCCCTCGGATTGCAGGTAATTCACCACGCGGGTGGGAATCTCCTCCTCAGAGAGCACCGCTTCCACAGATGTGACCGTTCCCGTGCGGCTTTCATCCAGGGCAGGCTTGCCGAAGGCGCGCACGCGCAGGGTGAAGATTTGCGGGTCGGTGCGGGAGACGACCTTTGCCAGCAACTTGCCGGCGTAGACGGGACGGGTGGCGACAATCCGTCCATCCTGCACTTCCAGGGCGGTCACATCGGGCATCACGCCCACCTTCAGGTCGGCAGCCGTCATGGCGGCCAGTTCGCGCCCGCGAGTCGTGGTGGGGAAGAGGATGGCCTGCGGCTTGCCCTCGGAAGCGAGTTTCGCCAGAGTAGCCGCGTAGGCTTCCCCGCGGTAGTCGGCCAGCGTGGAGTCGTCGGCCAGGAGAATCTCATCCGCTCCGTAGTGGATAGCGGTTTGCGCCAGGGATTCCACGCCCTGCCCGAAGACCAGGGCGGTAACGCCGCCGCCCAGGTTTTCCGCCAGAGCGCGGGCAGCATGGACGGCTTCCCAGGAGGCCGGCAGGGCCTCGCCTTTGAATTGGTCAACGTAAACCCAGATTTTCTCGCTCATCACAGCACCTTCTCCGCCATAATCTTGTCGGCCAGTTTTTCGGCGATATCTGCCGGGCTGTCGCCCTCGATGATTTCGGTGGTGATTTCCCGCTTGGGCGGATTCATCACCTCAGGCCAGGAGACCGCCGGTAGCAGGGCGCTCAATCCCAGGTCGTCCAGCGTCCACACGGGGACTTTGGCCCGCGATGCCTTGCGGATGCCCATGAAGGAGGGATAGCGCGGTTCGCCGATGTCCTTCCCGAAACTGAAGATGGCGGGCAACTTGCCCTCCACCACCTGACGGCCTTCCTCCGTGGCGCGCTGCACGGTGACGACTCCGTCGGCGATTTCGGGGATGGTGGCGCTCAAACTGAAGACCGGCCAGCCCAGGAAACGTCCGACCATGGCGGGGGTGACGCCGTTATCGCCGTCGATGGCCTGCCGCCCGAAAGTGACCAGGTCCACATCGCCGATTTTCTGGATGGCGGCGGCCAGCACTTGCGCCGTGACCAGCGTATCGGCGTCGGCGGGGCCTTCGATGCGCACGGCCTGTTTGCAGCCCATAGCCAGGGCATGCTTGATGGCCTCTTTGGCGCTTTCGTCTCCCATGGTGAGCACCGTCACGCTGCCGCCGTGTTCCTTTGCCAGTTGCAGGGCGGCCTCTACGGCGAACTCATCCCACGGGTTGATGACGAGGGGCGCGTCGCCCCAGGTCACCTGCCCGTTTTCCACCACGACCTGCGCGGCGGTATCGGGCACTTGTTTGACACATACGACAATGTTCAAAATGGCACCTCCTTGAACTCCTTGACACGGATGGACACAGATGGACGGAAAAAGGAATCTACGGAAATCTGCGTTCTTTCGTCCATGATTTCTTCACATAGAGACGTGGTACCGTTTCCACACAGGACTAAAAAAGTATCCGCTCTGCGGGTAGGTGTCCCTACCGACCGGTCGGGCGGATACTGAATTTTACCACGCTCTCAGGCTTCTTCCTGCCAGAAATCGGGGTCGTAAGGCGGAAGTTCGCGGCGCAGGGGTTTGTCGGTGCGCCATCCGAGGGCGTAACTGGCCTGGATGAGACGCTGAATCTCGTTGCTGCCCTCGTAAATTACCGCGCCTTTGGAATTCCGCAGGTAGCGTTCCACGTTGTATTCGTCGCTGAAGCCGTAACCCCCGTGAATTTGCACCGCCTCGCTGGCCGCCTCGAAGGACGCATCCGTGGCGAACCACTTGGCCGCCGAGGTTTGCCGCGTGTTGCGGCTGCCCGCGTTTTTCATCCAGCCGGCTTGCAGGTAGAGCAGGCGCGCTGCCTCGTAATCCACTGCCATGCGGGCGATTTTTGCCTGGATGAGTTGGTGCTGGGCAATAGGGCTGCCGAAGGCCTGCCGCTCGCGGGCGTATTTGACGCTTTCCTCCAGCGCGGCACGAATGAGGCCGGTGGCGCCGGCGGCTACGGTGTAACGCCCGTTGTCGAAAGCCGACATCGTGATTTTGAAGCCCTCGCCCTCCTCGCCAATGCGATTTTCCGCGGGGACGCGCACATCCTGGAAGTGAATCCAGCCCGTTGAGCCGGCGCGCACCCCCAGTTTCCCGTGGATGTCGCCGCGGGTCACGCCGGGACTGTGCAAATCCACGATGAAGGAGGTCAGGCCGCGGCTGGCTTTCTCTGCATTGGGATTGGTACGCATTGTCACCATGGCGTAATCGGCCTTGTTCGCCAGCGAAATCCACATTTTCTCGCCGTTCAGGATGTAGTAATCCCCTTCGCGGCGGGCGCTGCCGCGAATGTGGGCGAAATCGGAGCCTGCTCCCGGTTCGGTGAAAGCCCCGCAGCCGATTTTTTCGCCTTTTGCCAGCGGCACGAGGAATTTTTGCTTCTGCTCCTCGCTGCCCCATTGCAGCAGAGTCATGCTGCACAGCCCCGTGTGGACGGACATGACCACCCGCAGGGTGGTGTCCACCGCTTCCAGTTCCTCGCAGGCCAGCCCCAGGGAGACGTAATCCATCCCCGCGCCTCCGTAGCGGACCGGAATACAAATCCCCAGGATGCCCAGTTCCCCCATGCGCGGCAGGATGAAGGGGGCCATATCCTGTTTGCGGTCCCACTCTTTGATGATGGGAGCGACTTCCCGTTGGGCGAAGTCGTGTACCATTTTTTGCACCATGCGATGCTCTTCGGACAGGTTGAAATCCATGAATGTTCTCCTTCGTCAAACGATAGACCTTGTGCGCCATTATAGCCGCGAGGCCTGCCTGTGGAAAGTGTCATTCTTCCCCCTTTGGTTTGGGTTACAATTGGTTCATCGGTTCATCGGTTCATCGGTTCATCGGTTCATCGGTTCATCGGTTCATCGGTTCATCGGTTCATCGGTTCATCGGTTCATCGGTCTGTCGTCCTCCGTCTACGCCCGTCATCCGCTTCCACTTCACTCCCTCCCAACTTCCCCCTTGCCCACTTTCCCCCTCACCCCCTCCCAGCGCACCCTTATCGAAGCCCCGCCTCGCGGCGCCGTCTTCCTGCGCGGGCCGGCGGGGAGCGGAAAAACCACCGTCGGCGTGGAGCGGATGCTGCACCTCATGGCGCAGGGCATCCCCGGCGGACAAATTCTCATCCTCGTTCCGCAACGCACCCTGGGAGAGCCGTACACCCTGGCGCTGCAAACCCCCGGCGTCATCAACGGCACTGCCCCCGATTTGCTCACCATCGGCGGCCTGGCGCGCCGCATGACGGAACTCTTCTGGCCCCTGGTGGCCGAGGAGGCCGGCTTCGCCCGCCCCGACCTGCCCCCCGTCTTCCTCACCCTGGAGACCGCCCAGTACTACATGGCGCATCTCGTCCGTCCGCGTCTGCAGGAGGGGATGTTCACCGGCCTGACCATCAGCCGCAATCGCCTCTATAGCCAGTTGGTCGATAACCTCAACAAAGCCGCCTTCAACGCCTATCCCCTCGCCGAGGTCTCCCGGCGCCTCAAAGCCTCCTGGCCCGTGGAAAGCGGTCACGCCCACATCTTCGACGAGACGCAAACCTGCATAGACGACTTCCGCCGCTTTTGCCTGGAGCACAACCTGCTCGACTTCTCCCTCCAACTGGAGGTCTTTCGCCGCCACCTGTGGGATACGCCCCTGTGCCGCGAGTACCTTCAGGACACCTACCGCCACCTGATTGCCGACAACCTGGAAGAAAACCCGCCTCTCGTGGCCGACCTGCTCTCCGAATGGCTGCCCGATTTCGAGAGCGCCCTCCTGATTTTCGACGAAGAAGCCGGATACCGCCGTTTCCTGGGTGCCGACCCCCAAAGTATGCTCCCCCTGGCGGAACTGTGCGGGGAAACGGTGCGCTTTTCGGAATCGCACGTTACCCCCGGTGAATTGCTCGATTTGGGGGAACATCTCGCCCATTGGGTGCGCCTCCGCCCCCCCTCGGAGGGGGATGCAGACCCCAAAGAACCGCCTCCCCCCATTCGGAGGGGGAGCGTCTCCCGTTACCTTGCCTACCCCCCCGATTTGCGCTACTACCCCCAGATGCTCGACTGGGTCACGGAGCAAATCGCCGCCCTGGTGGATGATGGAGTCCCCCCCGGGGAGATTGTCGTCCTGGCCCCCTTCCTGATCGATTCGCTGCGCTTTGCCCTGACGACGCGCCTGGAAGATGCCGGCCTCCCGACGCGCTCTCACCGCCCCTCCCGCGCCCTGCGGGAAGAACCCGCCACCCGCTCCCTCCTGACCCTGGCTGCCCTGGCGCACCCCGATTGGGGCATCTATCCCGCCGCCTTCGACTTCAGCGCCGCTCTCATGCAGTCCATCGAGGCGATGGACCTGGTGCGCGCCCGCCTCCTGACTGACATCGTCTACCGCCTCGGCCCGGAAGGTCCCCGCCTGACGCCTTTCGAGAACCTGGAGGAAGCCGCCCGCGAACGGATTACCTACCGTCTGGGGATGGCCTACGAAAACCTGCGCCAATGGCTGGTAGTTTATCAGGACGGCGCGCCGCAGCCCCTCGACCACTTCATTCGCCGCCTGTTCGGGGAGGTGCTCTCCCAGCCGGGGTACGGCTTCCACAGCGATTACGACGCCGCCCAAACCGCGGCCATGCTGGTGGAATCTGTGCGCAAATTCCGCTGGGCGGTGGGGGATGTGCTGGAAGCCGAAGGCGTGCCGGTGGGAAAGGAATACCTCCGCATGGTGGAGGACGGCGTGATTGCCGCCCAATACCTGGGCCGCTGGCAGTCGCCGGAGGCGGATGCCGTCTTCCTCTCCCCGGCGTACACCTTCCTGATGCAAAACCGCGCCGTGGACTACCAATTCTGGCTGGACATCGGCAGCATGCAGTGGTTCACCCGCATCGCCCAACCTCTCACCCATCCCTACATCCTCAACCGCCGGTGGGAATTTGGCCGCCCGTGGACGGATTTCGACGAAGCCGACACCAACCGCGAGACCCTGGCGCGTCTGGCGCTGGGGCTGGTACGCCGCTGCCGCAAAGGCATCTACCTGGGCATCAGCGAACTCAACGAACAGGGCTACGAACAGCGCGGCCCTCTCTTCCGCGCCCTGGCGCGCATTTTGATGGAGACAGGAAACTGACGACGGACAACGGACCGTAGACGGTGGACGGTAGACCGTGCGGCGTGCGGCGTGCGACGGACGACAGACCACGGACCACGGACGGCGGACGACAGACTACCCGACCAGGCGACTACCTGACCAATCCGACCAATCCGACCAATGCAACCAATGCAACCAACGCAACCAATGCAACCAATGCAACCGATGAACCAATGCAACCAACCCTAGCCGTTACCATTCAGCGCTATCTGCCCCTCCTGGGGGGCATGGAGCGCCAGACGCACGCGCAGGCATCCCGGCTGGTACGCCTGGGCTTCGATGTCCACATCATCACGCGGCGGCACGCCGGACTGCCCGCCTTCGAGCACATGGATGGCGTATCCGTACACCGCGTCCCCATTTTCGGGCCAAAGGCTACCGCTTCGCTGAGTTACACCTTCCACGCCCTGCGCGTTTTGGGACGCATCCAGCCCGACATCTTGCACGCCCATGAATTGTTCTCTGCGGCTACTATCGGCTTGCTGGCAAAGCGTTTGTGGGGCTGGCCGTTGCTCTTCACGCCCCATCGCGGTGGTTCTATCGGCGACGTGCAGCGCTTGCAGCAAAAATTCCTGGGAGCGCGGCGCATGGCCGCCATTGCTTCACAGGGGGAGCGCTTCATCTGCATCAGCCGGGAGATTGCCGACGAATTGCAGTCGGCGGGTGTGCCTCCGAAGCGTCTGGTGCACATCCCCAATGGCGTGAACATCGCCCGTTTTTACCCGCGTCCGCCGGAGGCGCGGGCGGCGTTACGCCGCCATTTGGGGGTCCCCGCGGATGCTCTGATGGTCGTCTTCAGCGGGCGGCTGGCCGCCGAGAAGCGGGTGAACTTTCTGGTGGATGCCTGGCCTCGGGTGCGCCGCGCTCACCCCAAAGCGAGCCTCCACATTTTGGGGGAGGGGGACCAGCAAGAAGCCCTGCAATCCGCCGCGGGGGAGGAAGTTTTCTTCCACGGGTACGTCCAAAATGTGGATGAATTTCTGGCGGCGGCTGATTTGTTCGTGCTGCCTTCCATTGCCGAGGGCATTTCCGGGGCTATGCTGGAGGCGATGAGCACCGGTCTGGCCGTTCTGCTCACGAGGGTGGGCGCTGCGCCGGAGGTCGTCTCCCATGGGGAGACTGGTTGGCTGATTCCGCCCGATGACCGACCCGCTTTGGAGGCTGCCTTGTTGCACCTGCTGGGTGATGATGCCTTGCGCGCCCGCCTGGGCAAGGCCGCCCGCCGGCGGGTGGAGACATCTTACGCCCTGGACGTGGTGGTGGAAGAACTGGCGGATGTGTACCGGGAGATTCTGGCCGAAAGGAGGCTGTGACCGTATGGACAAAGGAGCCGGCCGTAATCGCTGGAGCGGGGCCTTGTTTTGGGGCGGCGCGGGGCTGGTAGCGTATTCCTACCTGGGATATCCCTTGCTGGTGACCCTTCTCGCTCGTTTGCGCCCTGCGCCGCGCTTTGCTCCTCCCTCCGAATGGCCCGTGCTGACGCTCTTGATTGCGGCTTACAATGAGGAAAAGGTGATTGCCCGCAAAATCGAGAACGTCCTGGCCTTGAAATACCCGCCGGAACGCCTCCAGATTTTGATTGCAGCCGATGGGAGCGATGATGCCACCGTGGACATCGCCCGCGGCTATGCCCAACGCGGGGTGGAGGTGCTCTACGAACCGCGGCGTGCCGGCAAGATGGCGGCTATCAACCGCGCCATGCCCTTTGTGCGCGGCGAAATCGTGGTTTTCTCGGATGCCAACAATCTGTACGAAGCGGACGCTTTGCTGCACCTGGCCGCGCCCTTTGGCGACCCCTCCGTGGGCGGGGTGAGCGGGGCCAAGTCGCTGCTGGAAGAGGAGGATTCACTGGGGGCTTCAGAGGGCCTGTACTGGAAATACGAGTCCTTCGTCAAGGCGCAGGAAAGCCGCCTGGGAACGTGTACCGGTGTGGCGGGAGAGATTTTTGCCATCCGGCGGGAACTCTTCGTGCCTGCCCCGCGGGGGATTATCAATGATGATTTTTACCTGATGATGCAAATTCTCAGGCGGGGATACCGGATTGTGTATCAGCCCCAGGCGCGTTCCGTGGAACGTGCCTCTGCCTCGGCGCGGGACGAGGTGGAGCGCCGCAGCCGTATCGTGGCGGGGCGCTATCAGGCCATGCGTTACGCGCCGCGCTGGCTCCCGTGGCGGCAGCCCTTGCGTGTCTGGCAAGTGGTCTCCCACAAATTTACCCGCCCGCTGGTCCCTTTCGGGATGCTCGCCGCACTGACAGGGGCTTTGGGGGCCGTTCTATGTCCGCCATCTGGGGGGCGGCGAGCCTGGTGGCGGCTGGGGCCTCCTTGCAACGCCCTGGCTTTTGGAGGGCAGGTACTTTTTTACCTCGCAGCATTGTCAGGCAAGTTTTTCCAAATCCCTGGGAAAATAGGAAAGGCTCTTTACCTGCCCGCATTTCTTGTGGATAGCAACCTTGCCGCGCTGCAAGGGCTGTGGCGTTTCCTGCATGGGGAGCAGCCGGCAGCATGGCGGAGGGTATCCCGCCGGGAATGAGGGCGCTTGGAGCCTTTCTATCCCGAAGCGGGGTTATCATTGTTCAAGAGAAAGTCGTTTCGATGCCCGGTTTGCAATGTCGGGCTCCAAAGGAAGCGTGGAATTCTATGTCGCGACGCACAACAGTCATCCTTGTTACCTTAGGGTTGGTCTTTACCGTTCTGGCTCCAGCGGGGAAAGGCGCCTTCGCACAAAGCGGGACGCCGCCCGTCCCTGCGCCCACGCCGACGGCGCCCGCCGTACCGATGCTGATTTCGGCGGAAGACCTGGTACCCTTCTCCATGATAGGTATGCCCTCCCCAGAAGTGCTCCACGGGCCGTATGATTCCAAACGTTTGCGCTTTGGGCTGCCCTCCACCTGGGCGTTGCAACCCGGCGCGGAGTTGTACCTGCACCTGAACGCCTATTTCTCCACCGCGCGCGGCGGGGGCGTTGAAGGAATTCGGGCGGCCAATGGGGGGACTTTGGAGGTGTCTTTTAATGGACAATTGATTGCTACGGTGGTATTCGACTGGATTGGCGAGCGCACGGTGCGCATTCCCCTCCCGGATGAAGTTCTGCAATCCCCTCGCAACGACGGGCGGCATGAGTTGTATCTGTTCCTCAACGCGGCCATAGACTGCGCCTACGACAACCAGACGGCGATTACCGTGCAGGCTGATTCGCAATTCTACTTTCCGCACGATATCCAACCTCCCGCCCTGGACCTCGCTCTCCTGCCGCGGCCCATCTACCAGTTGGATTCCTTCCAGACCGAATCTGTGGTTGTGGTGGCTCCCGATGACCCATCCAGAGAAGAACTGGAAGCCGCTTACCTCGCTGTGGGCGGCATGGCGCGCATGACTCGCAACACCCTGGTTCCGGAGTTGTTGTTCGCCGGTGAAGTCACCCCGCAGATTATGGCGGCAAATCACGTTGTTTTTGTGGGTAAGCCGGCTGCATTTCGGTCTTTTACCAGCGCGGCGTGGCCGGTTTCCTTCGCTGGAGGGGCATTGCAGCACCCTGATTTACAGGCCGGTGACGGTGTGATTCAAATGGCGTTGAACCCGGCAAACGATACTCTGGTGTGGGTGATGGTCTCTGGAAACGACGAGGCCGGTTTACAAAAAGCGGCGCAGGCCTTCAGTTCGGGGGCTTTACGCACCAGCGGGCGTCCCGATTTGGCATTGATTAGTGATGTGGAATCCAGCGTCGTTATCTCCAATGTGCCGGATGACCGCACTTTCAGCGACCTGGGATACTCCGTCCAGACCGCCAACGGCTTTGGGGTGCATTATTTCGACATCCAGCTTTATGTGCCGCCGGGGATGACCACTAGCGAAGACGCCTATCTCCGCCTGCGTTTCAACCACTCGGCGATGATAGATTTTGCCCGCTCCGGAATGTTGGTGTATCTCAACGACCAGATTATCGGTAGTGCACGCTTTGACGAGAACACCGCCAAACAGGGAGTGGAAGATTTCGTCCTGTCGCGCTACGCGCTGCTCCCCGGCGTCAATCGTCTGGTCATTGCTGCAGACCTTATTCCCACGGATTACTGCTCCAACCTGGTGCTTTCTAACTTGTGGATTACCTTGACCCCGGATTCGCTTATCCACATGCCTTTGATGCCGATGCAAATCGCCTTGATGGATTTTCGCAATCTGGGAAATTACCCCAGTCTCTTTGTTGCCAGCCCCACGCTCTCCTCCTTGGCGTTCATTCTGCCTCCCGATGACCCTCAAGCCTGGAAACTGGGGGCCTCGCTGGGAGCGGACCTTGCCCGTCGGCGGGGCGGAGCCATTTTGGAGTTTGGCCTGGCTTTTGCAGACGATATTCCGGAAACGTTCCGCCAGCGCGACTGGATTGTCATTGGGCAGCCCAGTAAATTGCCGGTGCTCTCGGACGTGGGCGATGCCATGCCGGTGCCATTCCCTTCCGGAGAAGATATCGCCGCCGAGAGCGGGTTGCAAATTACCTACCGCATTCCGAAAGGAACTTCTCTGGGGTATCTGGAATTGTTCACTCCGCCGTGGGATTCTCAGCGCACTATGTTAGGGGTCTTGGGCAGCACTCCGGATGGGCTTTCCTGGGCAGTCAATGCCTTGTTGGATAGCACTTTACGCGGCAAACTGAACGGGAATTTCGCCGTCGTGCGAGAAGACCGCCTCTTTACCGCGGACACGCGCCTGGGGCTTGGGTCTGGCAATCTGGCAGCGACAGCCGTGCCTGGCCTTACTTCCCTTCCCGCACAGGTCATTACTCCTTTCCCTGAAGGACAGGTTGCCCAGAAGCCGGGCTGGATTATCCCGGCGATTGCAGTATCATCGGTTCTGGCGCTGGCAGTGCTCGTCAGTGTCATCATTCGCTCTGCAAAACGTGATTCTCTATGAGGCGGAAACCCTGGCATAAGAAAATCAAACACGGGCTGATGGGGCTGGCGGAACAAGCCGGCCTCTTCCGCATGGTATCGCAACGGCTCCCGCATACCGGGCAAAGGGTGTACGTCCTTGTTTATCATCGTGTGGATAGCCCGGAGCATCGTCCCTGGCTCGATCCGGTGCATATCAGCGCGTCTCCTGATGCTTTCCGGGCGCATATGCGCCTGATTGCCAACCAATATCATCCGGTCAGCATGGCTGATGTTCTGGCTGCAGCGCGGGGAGATGCACAACTGCCGCCCGATGCTGTCCTGGTTACCGTGGACGATGGATATCGGGATTTTGCAGAAATCATCCACCCCATTGTTCGGGAGTACGGTATCCAGCCAACGCTTTTTGTCCCTACTGCTTTCGTTGGCGGCAGGGAATTGTTTTGGTGGGATAAGTTGTATCAGGCGATTTTCTGGTCGCGGAAGGAATCCATTTCTACCCCCGCAGGCATCTACCTTGTGGATACGCCGGAGCACAAGCGGGCGGCGGTGGAGTCTCTGGCGCGGTTTGTGAAATCCCAGGAGAATGAGGCTGCGCTTGCTCTGGTGCAGGAGTTATACGAACAGGCGGAGCCTCCTTTTGAACCGCAAAACAGCACCTTAACCTGGGATGAACTGCGTGACCTGGCCGGGCAGGGTGTAACCATCGCCGCGCATACCCACACACATTCCATCCTGACGCGAGTTGACCTGGACAGAGCCTACCAGGAGATACATTTCTCTCAGCAATTGATTGCCCAGCACATTAGGACGGCTTTGCCGGTCTTTGCTTATCCGGATGGGAAAATCGAGACTTTCAATCAAGCCGTCGAGGATGCGCTGCGCCTGGAGGGTATTGAACTCGCCTTCACAATGATGAATGAACAGGCGGACCTGGCGCAGCACAACCCCTTGCAACTGCCGCGCATTGGGGTTTGGAAGAGGATGACCTTGCCGCAATTGCATTGGCGTTTGACCCATTTCTAGCGCCTTGCCGGAAGCCGGCTTGTTTTGCGACGCGGGGGTGAGACGGTGCGTTACCGGGGAATCTGGGGGATGGATGGTGGCTATCTACAGTTAGAGTTGTATAAAAAGAAGCGCGATACGCTTGACTCGTGCGCTATTGCTTTCTACAATGAAAACACCCCGATTGGGATACCAGAACGTGAGGCGTCTTTTTCCACGCCTTGGCGGGGAAAAGCGTATCCCATCACTATACTATTTCGGTTCCGGAGCGACGAGACGTGCCGCGTTTCTGCCGTGAGGGGACCGTACAAGGCGACGAGGTTATGGAATATAGAGATTATTATGCAATTCTTGGTGTAGACAAAAATGCCAGTGAAGAGGATATCAAAAAAGCCTATCGCAAACTGGCAATGCAATATCATCCCGACCGCAACCCAGACGATAAGACCGCAGAAGAAAAATTCAAAGAAATAAACGAAGCATACCAGGTGCTCAGCGACCCTGAAAAACGCGCCCGCTATGACCAGTTGGGCAGCGCGTACCAGTCGTGGCAAAGCCGCGGCGGCCCCGGGGATTTCAACTGGTCTCAATGGGCTACCGGTACTCCTGGTGGCGTGCGCGTCGAAGTCGGTAATTTAGATGACCTGTTTGGCGGCGCGGGCGGCTTCTCTGACTTTTTCCGCACCATTTTTGGAGGGGGCATGGGGGGAGCGCAGCAGGGCATCAACATGGAAGATTTGTTCCGCCAGGCGGGGGGCGCCCGCCGCGGGGGGAGCCGGGCGCAGCAGCGCAATGCACCACTCCGCCGCTACGAGCAGGCCGTCACCATCAGTCTGGCGGAGGCATACCAGGGCACAAGTCGCACTTTTGAGGTGGATGGTCGTCGCCTGGAAGTGAAAATCCCTGCCGGAGCGCGGACGGGCACCAAAGTGCGCGTCCCCGGAGCCATCAGGGACGCATCCGGGCAGTCGCACGACCTGTACCTGCGCGTGGAGGTCGCCGAAGACCCGCGTTTCAAGCGCAAAGGGTACAATCTGCACACCACCGTGCCGGTGGACCTTTACACCGCCGTTCTGGGCGGGGAGGTACACGTTCCTACGCCCACCGGCGGCAGCCTGGTGTTGACCATCCCGCCGGGCACGCAGCCGGGGCAGACCTTCCGCCTGCGCGGACGCGGCATGCCTCACCTGAAAAATCCTTCTCAGCGCGGCGATTTGCTGGCGAAAATTCAGGTGGAGTTACCGCGCAATCTCACCCCAAAGCAGAAAAAACTTTTCGAGGAACTGGCTGCTAGCGCATCACGGTAGGGGTGAGATTGGCCTCCCCTGCACAGAACCGAACCCCCAGGTTATTTTCAAGGAGACCCGCATCATGAAATCCGTTTTAAAGGTATTTGGCCTGCTCATCGCAGTTATTGCCCTCAATAGTCTGGCCTGTCAGACGATTTTGGGAACCAGCCCGGCGATGGAAAACCCCTCCGGTGTGCCGCAGCCGCAATTGACCGCTCCGCCCTATGATGCGCCTGCTTTTTCCAGTCAGCAAGATGTCCTGGCGGCGCTTTACGAACGCGTAGACCCCGGTGTGGTGTCTATCCGCGTGGTGACGGAGAACGGCGGAGGACAGGGCAGCGGTTTTGTATATGACACGCAGGGGCATATCATTACGAATTTTCACGTAGTGGACGGCGCCCAAAAAGTGGAGGTGGATTTTCCCTCCGGGTACAAGGTCTTTGCCGAGATTGTGGGCACCGACCTGGATTCCGACCTGGCCGTGCTCAAAGTGGATGCCCCTGCCGCCGAACTGCACCCCATCCCCCTGGGCGATTCTGACGCGGTGAAGACCGGCGAGACGGTGGTCGCCATCGGCAATCCCTTCGGGTACAGCGGCACGATGACGGTGGGCATCATCTCCGGCAAGGGGCGCACGCTGGATTCCATGCGCGAGGCCAACAGCGGGGGCTTCTTCACCAGCGGCGAAATTCTGCAAACGGATGCCGCCATCAATCCGGGCAATTCCGGCGGGCCGCTGCTCAATATGCGGGGGGAGGTCGTCGGCGTCAACCGCGCTATCCGTACCAACTCCTTTGCCTTCGACGGGACGCCGATGAACAGCGGGGTGGGGTTTGCGGTGGCCTCCAACATCGTCAAGCGTGTTGTGCCCGCGCTGATTACAGATGGCAAGTTTGATTACCCTTACCTGGGCATTGCCGCCCTGCCGGAAATTACCCTGATGACCCAGGAAGAACTCGGTCTGCCCCAGTATTGGGGTGTGTATATCACCGGCGTAACCCCCGGCAGCCCGGCGGATGAGGCGGGGCTGCGGGAAGAAGATATCATCACTGCCCTCGACGGAAAGGAGGTGCAAGACTTCAATCAGTTGATTAGTTACCTGTTCAAGTTCAAATCCCCTGGCGATACGGTTCAGGTCACCATCCTGCGCAACGGGACGGAACGCGACCTGGACCTGACCCTGGGGAAACGTCCGTAACGGTAGCACCAAAGGAGTGTCACCCATGCTCACGGAACAGAAGTTCGAGGAACTGCTTGCTTATCAGGCATCGCATCCTGTGTTGAGCGTGTATCTGAATACCGATGCTCTTACGGGAAACGATGAGAGCGCTTTGCCGCGGCTGCGCGCCATGCTGCGCAGCGTGGATTTACCGCAAGACAAGGAAGTTGTCCTGGGATACATGGAACGCGAGTATGACGGCAAAGGGCGCAGTGTGGCCTTGTTTTCCTGCGCTTCGGAAGATTTCTTCCGCGTCTACTCGCTGGCTATCCCCGTCCCGGACCGGGTGCGCGTCCATGACCGCCCGCACGTGAAGCCGCTGGCGAACCTGCTGGACCGCTATGGCTACTATGGAATCATCCTGGTGGACAGCCAGCGGGCGCGAGTGTTCACCTTCCATCTGGGGGTGCTGCAAGAACATCCGGGGTTTACGGGGAAACCCGTCCATCGCATGAAGCGAGGGGGCGGTTCCCAATATCCGGATAGCCGCGGCGGTACGCCCGGAAGGACTGACCGCGTCGAAGAGACGATAGAACAGAACATGAAACGCGCCGCCGAGTTTGCCGTGCGTTTTCTCTCCCAAAACAAGATTCGCCACGTTTTGCTGGCCGGCACGGAGGAAAATATCGCCCTCTTTCGGCAGCATCTCCCCAAGCAGTGGCAGAGCCGGGTTGTGGAGACCTTCTCGGTGAGTATGAATGCCGGCGCGAGCGAGATACAGGAAGAGGCTCGCCGTCTTGTGGCAGCGTACGACCGACAAGAAGAGGCCGTGCTAGTAGAGGACGTGATTACCGCGGCGGCTAAAGGACGCGAAGGAGCCGTCGGCCTGGATGACGTTTTGGAAGCGGCCCGCGCCGGACGCGTCTTGACCCTCCTGGTCAGCGACGATTACCACCAGAGCGGCTATGTGTGCAAGAGTTGCGGCTATACCACCACCAAAAAGATGGATGCCTGCCCCTTCTGCGGAGGGCAGTTTAGCCTCTTGCCCGATGCCGTGGAGTACGCCATCCGACACGTGATGCAGTCCAGCGGCGAGGTGGAAATCGTTCAGGATGTGCCTAAACTGCGGGAAGTTGGTGGGGTGGCTGCTTTGCTGCGTTACTGATGTCTCGCTAAGAATCAAAAAGCAGCGGACGACTCTTCGTCGTCCGCTGCTTTTTTTAGATTCAGGTCAGGGCAAAGCGGTCTCGAACTGGCGCAGCCAGTCGGCCAGGATAGCCAAATCCGTGGCGGCCGTATCGGGGTTGTCCTCCAGTTCGCCCCGCACCAGGGTGAGGCGCTGCTGCATATCCTTGATGGCATCCTGCATATCGGAGTCGGCCAGGGATTGCATCGTCTCCAGGTAGGTGGGCGTCTTGGAGAGATAGACGCGAGCGGTGTCGAGGTCTTCGCCAGCCAGGGCCAGGCGCGCACCCTGCACGTCAGAGAGGGCGCGCAGGGTGTAAAAGTGGAGTTCGGCGGCATCCACTTCTTCCTGAAGGGTATCTCGCTCTGCGGCGAGGGCCTTCAGTTTCTCTTGAAGCGCGTCTGCCTGGGCGTTGGCGGCCTCCAGGTCTGCTTGCAGCGAGGTAATCTGGTCGGCGGCTTTTTGGGCATCAGATGTGACCTGAGCGTATTTGTTTGCCAGGGGCTGGTAGATGGTGAAAAAGGCGGTCAGGTACCCCAGGGCAAAGACGATGAAGAGTCCGATAAGCCAGCGGAGGGCTTTTCGCAGAAAAGTGCGTGCCCGGCTGGGGGATGGGGTACTCTCGGCCTCGGCGGGCGGAGGCGTGAAAGAATCCGGGGGGCTGACCTCCTCCGGGGGGGCGGGGGCCTCCGGAAGGGAGTCTGCTGCCGGGGTTTCTTCGGGAATGGCTTCCTCTTGAGGGGGAAGCGCCTCTTCAGGCGTGGGGGAAATGTCTTGTTCGGTCATGCGTAATCTCCCGAAATTTCATGCGTGCATCAAGGGTAAGCGGTAGGCTCCGGCGTCGCTTCGGCGGGCGGGGCGCTTTCTTGCTCGTCAGTCAGTGGAACCGTAACGGTGATTTCTTCTCCGGGTTCCGGCGGATACCCCATTGTCGTGGAAATTTCCACCGAGGGGGTAACTACGATTTGCAGACTGCCGGCAGGCGGTAAGGTGTTGTCGGGCAGGCCGGCCAGGAGAAGTTGCCAGGCGCTCTCCAGGTCGTTGGATACCAGCGAAGGGGCTTTGCCGAAGTCGTCCAGGGTGAGGTCGAGACGCTCGATGATGGCATCCAGGGCCTCCGTTTGCGCCCCGAAGGTAAAAGTGCGCAAATCGAGAAGCAGGGCGCGGGCTTCCTCCACCGCGCTGCGGGCCTGTCCGGCATCGCTCAATTCCAGAGAGATGCGACTGCGTGTCAGCAGTTCCATCGCCTTGACCAGTTGCACCTCGCGATACACGACGGCCAGGGGGGCCTCCTGCGAGGTGAGATAATCACTTAGCAAGGTGAGGCCTTCCTGATTGGCATCTACGCTTTCCTGCAAGGCGGCGTACTGGGACTCAAGCGCATCCAGCGTTTGGGTGAGCGCATCGAGGTCTTGCTGGAGATTTTCCAGCGCGGCTTGCGAGGCTTCTTGCTGCCGGGTAAGGTTGCCCAGGTCGTCGTTGAGAGCGCGTATCCGGGCATTGAGTTCGTCGATGGTCTGTTTGTCGCTGTCCCGTTGTTCTTCCAGCGTCTGAATGCGTTCCAGAAGCGCCGCATTTTGCTCGGTGAGTTGTGCTGCCAGTTCGTCTTGCTGGGTTTGCAGGTCTTCGATGCGGGCGCCGTGTTCCTGCACGGGCAGGATGAATTGCGTGTAGAGCCGCGGCAGGCTCCAGACCAGCAGCGCGCCGATGGCGACAAGTATCAGCAGAACGACGATGGCGCGTACGAAGGCCAGAAATGCTCTGCCGATACGTTGCCCGAAGGAAGGGGCGGGGGGTTTTTGCGTACTCATAGGGAGACTCCCTTATGGAACGGATGTCGCGGAGGGGGTAACGGTGGGGGTAGGCGGGTGACTCGTAGGCGTGAGGGTGGGGGTGATAGTGCCCACGGGCGGCGTGGCCGGCGTTTCCGGAGTTGCCACCGCGCCTTCTCCAGCGAAGAATTCGTCAATCAGGTCGCCCAATTGCTGGAAGAAGGATTGGAAAGCGCCTTGCTCCTGGGAGAGTTCATCCACCTGGGTTTGCAGGGATGCAACGGAGTCGTCCAGCGTTTCCAGGTCGCCTTCCATGGTGGAAAGATTTTCCTGGAGGTCGCTTACCGCGCCCTGAATGGAGTCGGACTGCCTTTCCAGGTTATCTACCCGCCCGCTGATGGATTCCAGGTTGTCCAGGCGGCTGCGCAGCCCCTCTATATCCTGGCGGAGACTTTCTGCTTGCTGGTTGACTCCTTCAATCTGATGGGATACCTGACGGATATCCTGCGGCCCAGCGTAGCGCAAGCCGCCGTTGATGCCCGCCAACACGGCTAGGGAAAAGATTATTGCCAACACGAGGGTGACCAGCGAACTGATGAAAGCCAGCCACCAGGCGTGGCTACGGGTTATCCCCATTGGGGCGGGCCGGGGTTCGGGGGCAGGGACTTCGTCCGGCGGAGGCGCGGGCTCTTCAGGGGGTTCGGGCGGTTCTTCGGGTGGCGGGGCGGATGGAATGGGGCCGAGGTCTTCGGTGTCTTCCTGCCCCAAGACGGCCTCCTCCAGACGCTCCAGGGCTTCTGCTGCCTCAGTTTCGGCCTCCTCCTCGGTGGGTGGCTCCGCTTCGGGTTCGGCATCTCCCAGGAGTTCCTCTTCGAGGGCTTCCAGCCCCTCGGCAGCCCGTAAGGTGGGAAGCGCCTCCTCTGCCTCGGAGGATGCTTCTGGCTCAGGGGGAGCCTCCTCCGGGAGAGAAATCGTCACCAGGGGGCGCAGGTCTTCGATGGCCGCCAGGCTGATGCCGCGAAGGGCGGCCAGGTCTTCCAGAGCGTGGATGGGGCGCGCTTCGATGATGCGCTGTGCCAGCCTGCGTCCGATGTGCGGCAGGGAGACGAGTTGCGTTTTCGTGGCCGTGTTGAGGTCAATCGGTTCCGCACTTTCTTCCGGGGGCGGGGAGATGATTTCCGCATCTCCCGTCTCTGCCGGCTGCTCCTCGGGGAGCGGGTTCTCGGCTTCTTCGGGAGTTTCGGAGATGGGATAATCGTCGGTCATGGTAGGCCTCCTTTGGGGGGTGAGAATCGGCCAGATGGGGATTCAAGGTGAGACTATATCAGGGTCTTCTGGTTGGATGAGTTGGGCTGGCGGTGGTACGGTATGGGGATGTATTCCACGGAGGGACGCCGTTGGGCGGTTTGCGGGAAGAGATTCATCAACTGGTAAATCTCCGGAGGCAGGTCGGTGTTGATGTTCAGCCCGAAGTCGCGGGCGGCCTCGGCGGTGATGGGGTAATCGTGCGTCCACAGGCCGACCGGCAGCGTTTCCGAAAGGCGTCTGGCGGTTTCCTCATCCAGGTGGGTGGCGGCCAGGGCGTGGACGGTCTGTTTGACCTGATTGATAGCTTTGTGGGCCATATCCGCCATGATGAGGGTCTCATCATCTACGTTGTTGGGGTCTTTTTGTTCCACCGCCTTCAGGATAGATGCGGCGGGGAACTGCCCTAACTGGGGGTCTACCGGGCCGAGGACGGCGTTGGGGTCCATGACGATTTCGTCGGCGGCCAGGGCAATCAATGTGCCGCCGGACATGGCGTAATGGGGCACAAAAACGGTCACTTTGGCAGGATGTTTGCTGAGGGCGTAGGCAATTTGCTCGGCAGCCAGCACCAGTCCCCCCGGCGTGTGCAGGATGAGGTCTATGGGCATCTCGTCGTCGGTCATCTTGATGGCGCGCAAAACTTCCTCGGAATCGTGTACGTCGATGTAGCGGGCAATCGGAAAGCCGAGAAAGGAGAGCGTCTCTTGCCGGTGAATAAGGGCAATCACCCGGCTCTTGCGTTTCGCTTCCAGTTTGCGAAACAGGCGGAGGCGCGCTGCTTCTAACATGCGCTGCCGCAGCAAGGGCTGGAAGGAAGACAATAGCAAAATTAGCCAGAAAATATCCATAAAGTTCATACACGACCTCCTGAATGTGACCCAGACTTCCGAGATTTTGAGGAGAGGCGCTCCGGATGAACGTCACTCTGGGGAAATCTCGGAAGTCTGCTACCAGGGCCAGTATTCGTCCGGGTAGGTGCGGTGGTAGGCGGGTTCTTTCTCCGTGAACAGGTGTACCGCCAGCATCCCAAACAGGAATCCGCCGATGTGCGCCCACCAGGCAACCCCGGCGTTCATAGGAGCGCCTAAGGCAGCCATGCCGGAAAATATCTGCATGACAAACCAGAAGCCCAGGTAGAGCACGGCGGGAATGTCCACGAAAGTGATGAAGAAGAAAACCGGAACCAAGGTGGTGACTTTGGCGGTGGGGTAGAGGACGAAGTAGCCTCCCAGTACGGCGGCGATGGCTCCGCTGGCCCCGACGACCGGGGTGGTGCTGCCGGGGGCGATAAGTACCTGTCCCAGCGCGGCGGCTGCTCCCCCCAGCAGGTAGAACAACAGGTAGCGTCCCGCCCCCATGCGGTCCTCCACGTTGTCGCCAAAGATGTACAGGAACCACATATTGGAGATGATGTGGAACCAGCCTCCGTGCAGGAACATGGAAAGCAGGACGCGCCCCCAACTGAGCGGGGAGAGCAGCGAGAATTCTGCCGGAACCAGCCCCCAGGTATTTACGAAGTGCGTCAACGCCTGTGGGGAAAGTTGGGCCTCGAAGAGAAAGACGAGGGTGTTGAGGCCAATCAAAGCCCACGTTATTATGGGGAAGCGATGGGAGCGGATGGTGTCGCGAAGGGGAAGCATAAATTGTGGGGTTGTGCTGGAAGCAGGACAGGGTGAATGCCACGGTTACCAAGCATAGTATACCCAAGATTTGGAGCGGGGTATAGCAGGAAAAAGACTGCGGATGTCGGCAAATATGGCAAGAAGCGGCAGATGAACCTGCATCAACGCCTGCGAAGCCGCTCTCCGGCGGCTAATTGTCAGAGTTCTTTGAGACTTTGCGTGGAAAGTTGTGTCTCTGGGGGTTCAAGCGCCCACTTCCAATCCGGTCAGGCGTTCCAGCGCCTTGATGAGGGCGTGATTGCCCTCGCTCCCCAGCCCTGCCTGCTGCAAGGTGCGGTACAGGTTGAAGACCTGGGCGGTCACCAGGGCAGGCACGCCCATGCGGTCGGCCTCTCCCAGAACGAGACGCAAGTCCTTTTGCTGCAAGTCAATGGTGAAACCGGGGCGCCAGTCTCGGGCGATGATTTGCGGCCCGCGGTGGAAGAGCATCCAACTCCCCGCCGCGCCCCCGCTGACTGCTTGCAGCGTTTTCTCCAGGTCTACGCCGCCGGCCTGAGCGAAGAGCAAAGCCTCGCTCATCGCCAGGGCATTGCCTACCACCAGAATCTGGTTGACCAGTTTGACCATCTGTCCCGCGCCGTGTCCGCCTACGTGGGTGATGGTCTTCCCCATCGCCTGGAAATACGGCATAGCGCGCTGCACCTGGGCTGCCTCGCCGCCCACCATGATGGAAAGCGTGCCGTTTGCCGCCCCTTCGCTGCCCCCGCTAATGGGGGCGTCCAGCATGTGGATGCCTTTCTGCTCCAGTTGGGCGGCCATTTGGCGGGTGGCATCCGGGCTGATGGTGCTCATGTCGATGACGAGCGCGCCGGGACGCGCCCCGTGAATGACGCCGTTTTCGCCCAGGACGACTGCCTCCACGTCGGCGGTGTTGCTGACGCAGGTGATGATGACCCCGGAGCGGGAGGCCAGGTCGGCGGGTGAAGCGGCGGCTTGTGCGCCCGCTTCTACCAGCGGAGTCATCTTGCTTGCTGTGCGATTCCAGACAATGAGAGGAAATCCGGCCTTGAGCAGATTGCGGCTCATGCCGCTCCCCATGATGCCCAGGCCGATGAAACCGATTGTTTCTTGCATGGTAAATTCTCCTGTAGAAGTAGTGTGCAGGTGACAGGTGATGGCACTTCCGAAGTGACCCTCATCTCCCCGACCGGTTTTTGCGGCAGGAGCCGAATTGATGCCATTCTACCAGAGCCGGTAGAATCAATGAGCGGCCCGGTGCCGGGCCGCTCATTACAGCGAAAGGAGGAAGGAGGTAGGGAGGAAGATTTTGCCCTGGCGGGTTGTTTACCGCCGACAACTCCATCGTACACGATTCTTGTGTGTCGCGGTAGTTCCGTTTATCACAATCGGCGTCTTTCCCGTCACGCGCAGAATGTGAAAAAAGTCACATTCTTTCCGGGGAGGCAGACATCCCGGTGCAGGGAACACCTCAGGCGGCGACGGGGAGCGCTTCGCCGGATTTCGCGCCTTCTTCTTGGGAACGGACGTACTCGTCTATGCCTTTGGCTGCCCGACGACCGGCGGCTACTGCGGTTACTACCAGGCTGGGACCAGTTACGTCGTCACCGCCGGCAAAAACGCCGGGGCGGGTGGTGGCGCCGGTTTCGGGGTCAGCCACAATCAGGCCCCATTTGCGGGTTTCCAGCCCTGGGGTAGTCTTCCCGATAGTCTCGTCCGGCCAATAGCCCAGCGCGAGAACCACGGTGTCGGCCTCCAGGATGAAATTGGAGCCTTCGATGGGAATGGGACGGCGGCGTCCCGATTCGTCCGGCTCGCCCAGTTCCATGTGGATGCATTCCACCGCGCCGACGCGTCCGTCTTCTCCGGCGATGAAGCGCACCGGCTGGGTGAGGAACATATACCGGGCGCCTTCTTCTTTGGCGAGTTTGCGGTCTTTCGCTCCGCCGGGCATCTCTTTCTCGGTGCGGCGGTAGACGCAGGTCACTTCTTTGGCACCCAGGCGCAGACTGGAGCGCAAGCAATCGGAGGCGGTGTCGCCGCCGCCAACCACCACCACCTTATCGCCAATCTCCGGTTTGCCCTGCAATTCCGGAGGCAGGATGGCAGGGTCTACGTTGGCACGGATGAGATACTCAGTAGCCTTGTAAACGCCGGGCAGGTCTTCGCCTTCCACGTTCATGGGAGCGTCGATTTCGGTGCCTACGCCGATGAAGACCGCCTCGAAGCCTTCATTGAAGAGGTCGTCAATCGTCTTGTCTTTCCCGATGTAGGTGTTGCCCACGAATTTGGCGCCGGCGCGTTCCAGGTCTTCCCAACGGGCGAAGACAACTTCTTTCGGCAGTTTGAAGTTGGGAATACCGTAAGTCAGCAAGCCGCCGGGGGCCGGCTTGGCATCGAAAAGGGTGACATCATAGCCTTTTTGCAACAACTGCTCTGCGCAGGAAAGCCCCGCAGGGCCGGCCCCGACGATGGCGACTTGATGCCCGTTTTTTTGCGGCGGTACAGGAACTTCCACACCCTTGACCTGGCGCTCGTAATCGGTGACGAAAGTTTCCAGCATGCCGGTGAGCACCGGTTCCTCTTCCTTATTGCGGACGCATGACCCCTGACACAACTGCTCGTGCGGGCATACCCGGCTGCAAATCTCAGGCATGGAGCTGGTCTCGCGATAGAGGGCGGCTGCTTCAAGGTAGCGGCCTTGCTCAATCAGCCACATGGCTGAAGGGATGTCGTTGTGCACCGGGCAGGCATCCACGCAAGGGGCCGGGTCGGGGCAATGAATACAACGGGCGGCTTCGATGCGGGCGCGCTCCTCATCGAAGGCGATAACCACGTCATTGAAATCGCAAACCCGCTCTTCAGGGGGGCGGGTATCCAGGTCAAAAAAGGGAATAAGCAGTCGCTCTTTGCGATTGATATCTAAAAATTCGCTGGGAATTGTTTGCATAATCGAGGCCTCCTCGCTCACATCGCTTCCGCAAAAACAGGGCTAATGATGGCGCACCCATGTTAACGGGAAAGCAGGCTTTTGTTTACCCGCGGATGTCACCAATCAAGATGACAATGGTCATATTTGGGTTTTACATGCGATTAAGCATCGCGAAAGGAAAACAGCGTACAATATACCACGGATTTCGGCTGTTTGGTTTGGGTTCCTGGCAGACCTCACAGGTCTTCAAGACCTGTGAGGTCTTGAATGGAAAATCCTCTACCCTTGACAAAAATCAAATCCTGCCTAAAATCTAACTGCACTTAACTATTTACGGGAATGAACCATGGCCGCGCCGGGTCAGACGATTTGTTGATGGGGCTGCGCTGCGCGGCAGGTATTCGAGATAAGAGGAGTAAGCATGAAAAAATTTATCGGCTGGATAGTGGTGCTGGTTCTCCTGGGAGGCGGATTTTGGGCTTTCCGCCGTTATCAGGTGCAGAAACAAGAACAATCCACCACCGCGTATCAAACCGAAGCGGCGCGCCGCGGGCCGTTGCAGGCCACTATCGGGGCTACGGGGAGTGTGCGCGCCAATCAGACAGCGGTTCTGGTCTGGCAGACGAGCGGCACGATTGAGACGGTGAACGTTGATGTGGGGGATACAGTGCGCCGCGGCGAGGTGCTTGCCAGCCTGGAACAGACTTCCCTGCCGCAAAATGTTATCCTGGCCCAGGCCGATTTGGTCAATGCGCAAAAAGCCCTGGACGACTTGCTTGAACCGCCTTCCGAATTGACCCTTGCCCAGGCGCAAAAAGCGATTGCCGATGCCCAAAAAGCCGTGGACGACGCCCAAAAGCGCCTGGATAGCCTGACATCCAAAGCCCGGCAGGTGGATATTGACGCTGCCCAGGCTGCCGTGGTGATGGCGCGGGACAAGCGGGACAAAGCGCAGGAAGACTTTGCTCCCTACGAGAACAAGCCGGAGGACAACCTGCGGCGCGCCTATTTTCAGTCCCGTTTGGCCGATGCGCAACGGGAATACGAGAACGCCGTAGCGCGGCTCAACAATCTGCTGGGAACCGCGAACGAGGTGGACCTGGCTGTTGCCCAGGCCAATCTGGAAACCGCGCAGGCGCAACTGGCCGATGCCCGGCAAACTTACGATGACCTCCTGGCCGGGCCGGATGCCGACGACATCTCTGCGGCCCGGGCGCGGGTGGCTGCTGCTCAGGCTACTGTCAATCTGGCGCGGCTGACGGCTCCTTTTGATGCTGTCGTGACGGCGGTTTACCTTAAAACCGGGGACCAGGTCACTCCCGGTACGACCGCTTTCCGCCTGGACGACCTCTCCCACCTGCTGGTGGACGTGGAAATCTCGGAGGTAGACATCAACCGCGTGAAGGTAGGGCAGCCGGTGATACTTACTTTCGATGCCGTTTTGGGCAAAGAGTACCGCGGCGAGGTGGTGGAGGTGCCTCCCGTGGGGCAGGTCTCTCAAGGGGTGGTTAACTTCACGGTTACGGTGGAACTGAAAGATGTCGATGAAGAAGTCAAACCCGCCATGACCGCCGCGGTCACCATTGTGGTCAGCGAATTGGAGGATGTCCTGCTGGTGCCCAACCGGGCTGTACGCTTTCGGGATGGAGAGCGGGTAGTGTACGTTCTCAAGGGCGGGGAGCCTCAGCCCGTCACCATCACCCTGGGAGCCTCGTCGGATACATACAGCGAGGTGGCAGGGGGCGATTTGCAGGAGGGCGACCTCATCATTCTCAATCCGCCCTCCCAGTTCGAGCAGCAGGGCGGCCCGCCCTTCGGGAGGTAGGCATGCGCGACGAAGTCGTGGTTGCCCAAGACCTGACCAAAATCTACCGCATGGGAACGGTGGAAGTCCACGCTCTGCGCGGCCTTTCGGTGACGATTCACAGGGGGGAGGTGGTCGCCATCATGGGACCCTCCGGCTCCGGCAAATCCACCTTGATGAACATCCTGGGGTGTCTGGACCGTCCCACTTCGGGCGAGTATTACCTGGACGGGGAACGCGTCTCGGAGTTGAACGATGACCAGTTGGCGGAAATCCGTAACCGCAAAGTAGGCTTTGTCTTTCAGAGTTTCAACCTTCTGCCGCGGGCCACGGCGCTGGCAAACGTGGAATTGCCCCTGCGCTACGCGGGGATGGCGCGGGGACGCAAGGCCCGCGCCGCCGAGGCCCTGCGCGCCGTGGGGCTGGGAGACCGTCTGCACCACCGCCCTAACGAACTCTCCGGCGGGCAGCAGCAGCGCGTGGCGATTGCCCGCGCCCTGGTCAACAACCCCGCTATCGTGATGGCAGACGAACCCACCGGCAATCTGGATACCAAATCCGGCGAGGAAGTGATGGAATTGCTGCTGAACCTGAATCGGGAGCGGGGCACGACCCTTATCATCGTTACCCACGACCCGGAGGTAGCCTCGGTGGCGCAGCGCGTCATCCACATCCGGGATGGGGTAGTGGAGAAAACGACATGAAAGTGTGGCAGGCTTTTCTGGAGGCTTTGCAGAGTCTGGCGGCCAACAAGATGCGCTCCGGGCTGACCATTTTGGGTATCGTGATTGGGGTGGCCGCCGTGATTGCGATGATTTCCATCGGGCGCGGGGCGCAGAATTCGATTACCGGCTCCATCGAGGGCATCGGCACCAACCTGCTGTTCGTCTTTCGGGGCGGGGATGAGAGCGTGCGCAACCCCAAACATCTCACCCTGGAGGACTCTCAGGCGCTGGCGGACCCCTTCGCGGCTCCCTCTGTGGCGGGAGTGGCGCCGCTTTTGCAGGGCAGCGGTGAAGTAACCTACGGGCGGGAGGGCACCGTGACTTCCTTGATTGGCGTGACCCCGGATTACGAGACGGTGCGCAATGTTCGCCTGACCGAAGGGGCGTTCTTCAATCAGGAACACATGCTGGGGCGCGCTTCGGTTGCTATTCTGGGACCGGATACCGCCGACACTCTCTTCGACCGGCACGAAGGTGTCGTGGGCGAGACCATCCGCATCGAGGGGCAACCTTTCCGGGTGGTTGGGGTGCTGGCCCCGGAAGGCGGTTCCACCTTCGGTAATCAGGACGACCGGGTGCTGGTGCCTCTTACCACGGCGCAGACGCGCCTCATCCGCCGGGGTGGGCTGAACCGCGTGGATGTCGTCATCGTGCAGGCGGTCAACGCTGAGGCCGTGCCCCAGGCCGTGGATGAAATTTCCCAAATCCTGCGCACCCGGCACCGCACCGCCATCGGGGCGGACGATTTCACCGTTCTGACCCAGCAAGATTTCCTGGATACGGCCAAAGTGATTACCAACGTGCTGACCATCTTCCTGGGCGGGATTGCGGCTATCTCGCTGCTGGTGGGCGGCATCGGCATCATGAACATCATGCTGGTCTCGGTCACCGAGCGGACGCGGGAAATCGGCCTGCGCAAGGCGCTGGGAGCGCGCAAAAGCGACATCCTCATCCAGTTTTTGACCGAATCCTCGGTGCTGAGTCTGGTCGGGGGGATAATCGGCATCCTGCTGGGCTGGGGGATTGCCATCCTGGTGGGACGCATCGCCGCCGCCAACGACGCTCCCATTGACCCCAGCATCGGCCTGGACGTGATTTTGATTGCCACCCTGTTCTCCACGGCTGTGGGGCTGTTCTTCGGCCTCTACCCTGCCAACCGGGCGGCTAACCTGGAGCCGGTGGAGGCGCTGCGCTATGAGTAAATTGCCTCCTTTCTCACGGCGGACCTACACTTTACGCGCCTTTTGGCGGGATTTCCGCGAAATGATGGGGCAGCGCGCCCTGATTCGCAAAACCGTGCGGCATCTCATATCCCCTCAATTTCGCGAGCGGCTGATGATGGTGGTCACGGAAGTGAACGGCTGCCGCTATTGCCGCTATTTCCACGTGCAGGAATCTGCCAAAGCGGGGCTTTCGGAGCGCGAATTGCGCGCCTTGCTGACCGGCCAAATCCCGCCGGATGCTCCCGCAGAGGAGATTCCCGCCCTTTTCTACGCCCAACACTGGGCTGCACAGGACGGGAACCCCGACCCGGAGTACCGCCGCGCCCTGGAAGCGCGCTACGGGAGCGAGATGGCGGAGGCCATTCACATTGTCTTGCGCATGATTCGGATGGGAAACTTGCTGGGGAATACCTGGGATTACCTGCTTTACCGGTTTTCTTTCGGACGCTGGGGGCTGCTCCCCGAAGAACGCGACCCCTCCAAAGCACGTCCGTCCCTGTAGGTCTCTCTCAAGGGAGGGGCCAGTTCTCTTTCAGGTACGCCAACTCAGGGGCGAAGATTTCCTTCAGGGGGTGCAATCCCTCTGAAGGGCGCAGGCAACTGGCCGGTTCTTCCAGCAGAAGACGGGTTTCGTCGAGGGTGACGCGTCCCGTCTCATCTAAATCCAGGGGATGCAGGATGCAGTAGAAGGGCTTGAAGTGCCAGGGATGTTCCCCCAGCGCCTCGGCGGTCACCTGCAAGGCGCATTTGTGGTCGGGGCGCAGGAAGATGCAGGCCGTCCCGCCGTAGTGGGCCGGGGCCTCCACGACGCGGGTATGGACGGCCTCGCCCGTCGGCAGGTAAGGGTCTGCTTCGCGCTGCTCCGTAAACCAGCGAGCGGGGTTTTTGGCCTGGGGGGGCATGTGGGGCGCAATCTCGGCGGCGCGATGGATGATTTCCTGCATTCGGCCAACGTCCACCCACACGCCGTACAGACAGCAGGCGGCGTGGCACTCGTCCAGCGTGCAGCGCCGCATGGGTTCGGATTGCAGGAGACGGGGCGCGATTTCCATGCCGCGGATTGTAACACGGATGACGAGACGGCAGACCGTTGGACTGTGGATGGCGGTACAATGCGTTTGCAGGCATTGTTCTCGCCGAGAGTGCGCGGGGTACTCTTGTGGGAGTGACGACAGGACATCTTGAAATGCGTACAACGAATCAGAGGCTCCCTTGCTCCACACCGGTTACCCGGAGTGTCGAGCGCTATTTGCTGGCGGCGCGTTGGGGAGTGATACTTTCCGCGGCGGCGATTTTTCGCTTCGAGGGCTTTCCGGGCGGCAGTCTGGTTCCCATTCGGCCCTTGTGGGGCGCGTTGATTGTGCTGAATTTGATACTCAGCGTGTACATCTGGCAGCAGGAACCGATTGCTCTTCACCGTGCTGCTCCCTTGCTGGCTGTGGATGCGCTTCAAATTACGCTTGCGATTATCCTGACCGGGGGGTATCGGAGCGCTTTTTACGTCCTGAGTTTGCTGCTTGCCGCCGAAATCGGGCTAACGTTTCGCTGGCGCGAGGGCGTGGCGTTCATCATCAGCACAGGGGTGTGGCTCTCTGTAATCAACGTGCTGGGACAAACAAATAATCTGGAAGCCTACGCGGCCTACATCACGGTGAGCAAGTTCGCCATTTTTCTGATTGTGGGGTTGCTGGTCTCTGCATTGAACGAATTGATGCACCGCGAAATCACCGCCTGCGAGCAAACGAACGCGATTGCCAGCCGTCTCAAGGCTTTGAACAATCTTTTCTTCCGCCTGGGAGGCAGCCGCCTGGATTTGCAACAGACCCTTGATGCGGTCATTGAGAGCACGCGTTTTCTGCCCCAGGTGCGCTTTGCGGTTGTCCTTCTGCCCGCTGGGGAAGGCAGATGGAAGATAACGGCTTCCAATCTGGAAACGTTTGCGGTCGGAGAGGAAATCCAATTGCCAGGCTGGCGGGCTGAATCAGATACCGTTCTGTGCCTGGAAGATGCGTGCCCGAATATCTTGACGAGCCGGATGGCGGGAATCCCTCAGACGTGGCTGGCTGTTTTGCGTTTGTTCGCTGTTGCGGAGGAGACCCCAGGCTATCTTCTCGTCGGATACCAGACGGACAAGCCGCTGGATGAGGAGGCCGTTTCTTACTTGCAATCGCTGGCGCAGGAGGCCAACCTTGCTTTGCGCAACGCCCGTCTGTACGCCCAGGAAAAAGCCCAGGTTGAGAAAATGCAGCGTTTTGAGACTTTGCAGGCGACCTTTTTTTCGGCAATCAGCCACGAGTTGAAAACCCCCTTGTCGGTACTGGAAATGCTGGTTCCTTCGCTGACGCAGTTTCCCGGCCTTCCGCCCGATACGCAATCCGAAATCATCGAAACTATCACGCACAATCTCAATCGTCTGGACGGACTGATTCGCGATTTGCTGGAAAGCGCTCGTTTGGAGGCCAGAGCCGTCCAACTCCATCCGCGGGATTTCAAGTTGTCTCCTCGCATCCGGGGAGTTCTCGCCAACGTCCGCCCCTTGGCGGAAGCGAAGGAGCAGGAGTTGGTGCTGAAGATGGCCTCGCCGGACCTGCAAATCTGGGCTGACCCCACCCGTACAGACCAGATTCTCTCCAACTTGTTGCACAATGCCGTGAAGTTCAGTCCCCCGCAAAGCCGTATTCAGGTTGAGGTGGCGATGCAAAAAGATAACGTCCGGATTTGCGTTCTGGACGAAGGACCGGGCATTCCCGAGGAGGATAAAGCCCAAATCTTTGACAAATTCTACGTAGTCAAAGAGCAGAAGGCGCTCTCCGGCGTGGGATTAGGATTGTTCATTTGCCGTTCCCTCGTCCAGATGCACAAGGGGCGCATTTGGGTTGAAGACCGCCCATCCGGTGGCAGCCGGTTTTGTTTTACCCTTCCCCACAAAAGCGAGGTGTTGCGCGATGAAAAAAGCCGTCAGGAAGATTTTGATTATTGATGACGAAGAGGATGTCACCAGGGCTGTGCGGTTGAGTATCACTTTGCAGGAGCCGCAGTGGCAAGTTGTCGAGGCCAACGAGCCGGAAAAAGGGCTGCTCCTTGTTGATTCCGAACAGCCCGATTTGGTGCTTTTGGATGTGCGCATGCCGGGCATGACGGGATTTGACGTCCTGAAGGAGATTCGCCGCTTCGACGATGTTCCCGTCATCATGTTGACCGTCCGGGACGATGAACTCGATAAGGTCCGCGCACTGGAGATGGGAGCCGACGATTACGTGGTCAAACCCTTTGGAAATCTGGAACTGATGGCGCGTATCCGCTCCGTGCTGCGGCGGACGGAAGGCGTCGTCGGTCCTTGGGAGAAGCCATACATCAATGGCGCGCTAAAGATTGACTTTAACCAGCACAAAGTATTTCGTGATGGAGGTGAAATTCATCTCACCAGCACTGAATTTCACCTTTTGAGCATCCTGGCTCGCAATGCCGGGCGCGTCGTCCCTTCCCAGACGCTCCTGGGACGCGTTTGGGGACGCTACGCTCTCGATAGCGATTACCTGAAGGTGTACATCCGCCGCCTGCGGCGGAAAATTGAAAATGACCCGGCAAAGCCCCGTTTCATCCAGACAATGCGGGGAGAAGGGTATTATCTGATTGCGCCTGAAAATTAAAAACCCACTCCCCTCGCCTGGTTATGAAATTGGACACAGCGCTATTTCCCCATGAGATTACGCAATAACCTTTCTGTAAATCCACCCTACCGCGTGGGCGGCGTCCTGCGCAACCTGTGACCGCCCTTCGACGCTGCTCAGGGCGGGGCTCTAGACCTACCCCCCCGCCCCCTTCCAGTTGGAAGGGGGAGTCTGGTGCCTCCCGCCCGCGCCAGATTCCCCTTCCCTGGAGGGAAGGGGTTAGGGGATGGGTCATGGGACCGCTACGCGTACACCGAGAAAAATCCCTCGCCGGAAGTGCTGCAACCGGACCCGCTTCGGCGATACGTTCCACACCATTACCCTCGTTGAGGGTCGCCGGACGAATCTACAGAAAAATTGTTGCGTAATCAAGCAACTTACCGCTGGCAGTTCATGTCTCTCGTGGAGTTACTATGAAACCCATCAAGTGTTCTCTCATGTTCCTGGTAGCGATTGCCGGGTTGCTAACCAGCACCGCCTGCACGCCGCACTTACCTCCTACCGCCGTACCGGGCCCCGATTTTCCCTATGCATTGATGATGCAAGAGAGCGATTTACCGCCGGGCTGGGAACGCGATGGTGGTTCGTTTCCAGATGTTCCGGGGGATGCGGTGGCCTATGGGGTCGGCTTTCGCTATACAAGCGGCGAGTTTGGGAAAATAACCAGCCACAAGGTAGCAATATACCCTGATTTGCAGGCAGCCATAGATGCGTACCCGCAGTGGGAAAGTCAATGGTTCAATCCTCATTGGCTGCCCGTGCGCGATACGACTTTTCACGTTGGTGATGCTTCAGACGACATGCGCTTTGAGTATTTGGACGTGAAAATCAATGGGGTCCCCGTGCGCTCTTATAGGTATCTACAACGGCACTGCAACGCGATTGTCCTGGTGCTAATGAACGTAGATAATGCCAGCATTACATTTCATCAATTCGAGGAG